>PDTK01000013.1 GCA_002747175.1 Deltaproteobacteria bacterium
TGAATCAGGCGACCTTCAACGTCGTAGGCATATGTTTCTTCTCTACCGTCGGGCCAGATGCGTTTGGACAGCCGGTTTTCCCGGTCGTATTCAAATGATGTCCGGTTGCCGGCGGGATTGGTGAATGCGGTGGTGTTGCCGTTGGGATCGTACTCGAATTTTGACACCCCGCCTTCATGATTGACGAGCTGTACCAACCGCTGCAAGGCATCGTATGTGTAGGTGGTCGTTCGCCCAGCCCGGTCGGTGGTGCTGTCCACCAGTCGGGGGCAGCAACTCGAACAGGAATGATCGACTGTTCTTCCGTCCGGATAGAGCACCTGGGTGATCCGGTTCAGACCGTCCCAGGAATAGGTCAGCGTAATGCCGGCCGCATCCGTGGCGGTCTGAAGCCTTCCGATAGTATCGTAGGTGTATCGGGCTATCGTCTGCCCGGCCCGCGTGACCCGGGAAAGGCGGTGGGCACCCGGCTGCCCCGCCGGATGATAGGCGTACTGGGTGAGAATATTGTGGTCGTCGTGAATCTGGGTTAACGATGTGATCTGGCCGTTGGCGTTATATGTGATGGGATCGGTCCGCTTGCCGACCATGTCTTCAATTGAAGTGACTTCATGGTAAGCATTATAGGTCATGGTCACCGATCCCAGCCCCGCGCGGTTGATTTCGGTCAGGTCAACATCGTTGGCCGGATCGTAGACCAATGTGGTAACGGCACCGATTTCCGGGGTGATGGAGGTAATCCTTCCCTTATCATTGTAGGTGTATTCGGTGGTGTTGCCATAACTGTCGGACAGGCTCAGGACCTGACCGGTGTTGTAGTCGTGAGCGGCTGTTACCTGGCGCCCTTCCGGGAAAACGATCGTATGGATCTCCTCCCGTGGTCCGCGGACGGTGGTCTCATAATAATAGGTGGTCTTGGGTACGAAATCGGCACCGTTGTTTGTGGTTTTGTTTACGTATTCCACATAATCTCGGGAACTCACATACCAGCCGCAACCAATCGTTCCGTCATAAAAATATTCCTGCCTGTTGCCCAGGGGATCGGTGATGGTGATCCTTTTGTGGGCGCCCATGTTTTCGTCTCCGGGAGGAGGATAATCCCGGTTGGGATTTCCTCCTTCTTCGATGAGAAAGCCAGTTATGCCCCTATCGTTTTCGATGGACGTCAGGTTGGCGTTTTCATCGTAAGTCATCCGCGCCCAAATGCCGCCCATGTCGGTAATGCGGGTCAGGTCATCGCCGGTATATTCGAAGTCGGCATGGCGACCGAATGGATCGGTGATACGTGTAACTTTTCCGCCGGTATAGGTCAGGAAGGTATCCAGGCCTGAGGCATCGGTAATTCTAAAAAGTTGACCGCTGGCGTTGTATGCCATGGTGACGCTTTGGCCGCGGGCCGAGCGCATTTCCACAAGATGGGGTTTCGTCAGACCGGAACCTGCCGGTATTTGGTAAACATAAACGAAATCGAACGGCTTACGGACCTCGAAATGGTTGGCGGCGATCTTGGTCAACCGGTTGTCGATGGCATAGGGGCGGTTGTATCCGCCGGCACCGTTGGAAGTATATTTATCGATGCGTCCGTCGCCCATGGTAACGGTGACTTCGCCGGTGGTTGCATTCTCATCCAAATAACTGCCATACCTGAACTGCCATTTTCTGCCGAAGGGTTCGCCGCCGGCGATGTCCGCCCGGGAATTATACGTCAGACGGCAGGAAATAACCGGGCCGATGGCAGGCTTGTACCATAGGGGGCTGTCTGTCACCACAAGATTGAAATTCAATGGATTGACGGTCCACGTGGGGAAACCGCAACCGTCGCTCCCGCTCCCGCCGCCATCACCACCACCGGGAAAACCGCCACCGCCACCAGGAGATCCGTTGCTGCTACTACCGGAGAAACCGTCCCCACTGCCGCCCAGGCTGCCTTTCCCGGAACCCAACTGCGGGATCCCATGACCGCCGCCGTAATGTCTTCCGGATTCCATCTTTGACAATTTTTGAAAAGAAGCGTTCGACTCTATTGGCCGGGTCAGAAAAAATCCGCTCCACGATTTGTCGAATCCTTCCGGGGAGAAAAAAACATATCGGTTTTTTTGGGTATCATAGACGCGAACCCGATTCTCGCGAACACTTTCCAGGACCATAAAATGCCCGGTCGAGCTGTTACTCCCCGGATTCATATAAACGATCACCGGCAAGGCAATCGTTTCAATGGATTCAGACCCTCGCCCATATGCCGCCAGCGGAATGCCCACATCCTGAGATATCTCCGCCAGATCCCGGATACTGCTTCCCATCAAGGAAGCGGGAAGCATTTCCCTCACCTTGGCGGCAGCCGAAGGATGCCCCTGAATCTCCATAAGATACGCCAGGGAGCGGATACCGCAATTGACCTGCTGCAATTGGGATACGACAGGAACGCCATCGGGCCTTTCCCTGTCGTATGTCGCAGCGGGAAATACCCCAGGATAAACAAAAATTACAGCAACGGTTAAAAAAAGCATCGTGAATTTGGCTTTCATACTGCCTCCGGTATGGTCGTCATGTGTGGTGCCATGAAAAACTATCCTTTTCGATTTTTTCTCATTCGCGTAATCCTGGCCACCCCGATCAGCATCAGTACCCCGGTGAACAGAAAAAAATGATTGGCCGCCGGAACGGGAATCGCCCCGGGAAAACTGCCTGCATCGCCCGGACCGGTCCCTTGCGCGACTTCCTCGCCATCCGAAAATCCGTCTTCGTCAGAATCCGGATCAAGGATGTTGATCAATCCGTCGCCGTCGGTGTCGGCGTTCCACAGATCGCCCCAATGGGTTTTCTCGTCCCCGTCATTCAGCCCATCGGCGTCACTGTCCGCGCTGTGTGGATCCAGACCGTATTCGTATTCCCAAACATTGGTCAGGCCATCTTCGTCCGAATCTTCGACCTCCATGGTGCCGGACAGCCAGTCGGCATAATCCACCGGCCCCAGGTGGGGACTGTCGAAGCTGTCGTAGATCCGATCGATATTCTTGGGATTGTCGCCGGTCGCCATTTGAATCGTGACGGTCTCTCCCCAGTAGTTGTGGCTTACGTTTACTCCGGCACCGTTGCCATTCACCAGTTCGTAGCTGCCCAGGTTGTCGTATATATTGTTATAATGGACGGCCGAGCCGTCCACCGCTTCGACGTAAAGGCCGTCTCCCCCGTTTCCGCGGATATCGTTGTAGAAGATCTCCGCCGGCTGACTCACCTGGGTAAACACGCCGTACCCGCCGTTGCCGGTCACCGTGTTGAGGGTAATAGGGGATTTGACTAGAAAAGTCGCTCCACTGCGGTGGCAGTATATCCCGTTACCCGTGTTACCGGTTACCGTATTGCCATGAATTTCGATGGTAAACGTATTGGCATGGCTGCTTTCCGAATACGCATGGATCCCATGTCCGCCGTTGTCGTGCACATGATTGTCCAGCACTTTGTAATCGCAGAGTGTTCGATAATAATTCCTGCAATAGATGCCGTCGCCTGTCACCTCACTGACTTGGTTGTTGCTGATGGTCAGGCGGCCCTGCCAATGTTCGTCGTAAGTGGAAATACCGGTCGTACCCCCTGTGATCGTATTTTCTTGGATCGTGATATTTGCATATTTTTTTGCATGTACACGAATACCCGCGTTAGCATTGTCCTCAATGATATTTCCTTCGATGGACAAATCGGTTTGGTTGTTCCAGGCGGCTGTGGAAATGATGCAAAGCCCGTGACGACCGTTGCCCGATATTGTATTTGTGCCGATATGGCCGCTTACCCGGGCGGAATCACCTTCAGTATAAACGTACAAACCGTGATTACCGTTATCCGAGAAGGTGCTGTTCACAATCGACAACGACACATCGGAATGGTCTCCGACATTGACATGCAAACCATGGCCGACGCTGCCGGTCAGGGTTGTGTTGTCCAGGGTTACGGATACGGTGTGATCGTTATCCACCGGTACCCACAAACCCGTTTCTCCATAGGAGATCGTACAGTTGGTCAGGCTGATGGCTGCATCGTTATTCTCGGCCGGCACCCGGATGCCATACCAGTCGCCGGCTACTGGCGAGGTCGCAGCCGAGGTGAACACGGCGCCGTCGGCGGTCAGGCTGCCATATACGATCAATTCAGTTCGTGAACCGCTCAACCCGCTTCCGGTATCGTCGCTGTTGGCGGAAAAAAAGACCTGTGTGCCCGGCTCAAGTGTCAATGTGACCCCAGCGGGAACGATGACATCGCCGGTTACGGTCACATCTCCGGACCAGGTTTCATCCTCACCCATTGTACCGGTGGTGGTATACAGGCTTGTATCCACGGTCGCGTTTACCCCGGGACCGGGCGTTTCCTCTGCCAATACAGCATCGGTGGCCCGTGAGACCAGGTGATAGGTCCCATCGCCCGGAAAAGTCACCGGCATTGACCACAGTTCGCTCCCGTCCGTCGGCTGCCAGGTCACTCCACCGTCCACGCTAAGTTCGACAGAGCCCATTCCCTCCGAAGACACCGCGATACCCTTGATCTCCATGACGGTGCTGCCGTGAATTGAGCCATCGGTCGGCGTCACGATATGGGAGATAGGGCTGATCGGTGGCGGCACTTCCCGGCTGAACCATTCGGAATAAAAAACCGGTCCTTTTTCGGCATCGTCGAACTGGTCGACGATGGCATACAGATCAGCGGGATAATCGTGGCCCAGCAATTGGAATAAAAATTTGCTGCCCCAGTAGTTGAATCGGGCATCTATGACAGAGCCGTTGCCGTTGATCAGGACGTGATCGCCCTGGTTGTTATAAACGTTGTTGTAGTGAATTTCCGATTTGCCGGCCGCTTCGACGTACAGGCCGTCGCCAATATTATCGTGAATGTCATTGTACAGAATTTTGGCTGGCTGACTCGCCTGTACAGACATACCGTATCCACCGTTGCCGGATACTGTGTTCAGGGTAAACACAGGATTAATCCTGCCACTTGAATTTTCCTGTTCACAGGAAATGCCAGTACCACCGTTATCAACAGATTTGTTACCGCGCACTTCAAATTTGACGGTCGAGGAATTGCTACCCCTGAAAATGCTTATCCCGCTTCCACCATTGTTGTGCACAAAGTTATCCAACAGGCGTGGCAGGCAATTGGTTTGGTAGTAGTTATAGCAATAGATACCATCACCGGCGGCTTCACTGACATCGTTTCCGGCTATGGTCAGGCTGCCGATCCAATTCGCGTCATAGATAAATATACCGGTCGTGCCGCCGCTGATCGTATTGCCCTCGATCACGATATCTGTGTTTTTATAGGCATATACATGAATGCCACAGTTGACGTTTGCCTCCATGACATTACCGTGTATCGACAGGTTCATGTGACTGTTGTCGTAAGCTTCCGGCTTCACTTTCAATCCATGATTACCGTTTGCGCTGAAGGTACTCGTGTTGATGTGGCCTGACAACATGGTGTTGCCATGGTAGGTAAAAACGTTAAATCCGTTCTCCCCATTATGAGAAAAGATGCAATCGTCTACGGATAGGGCAGCCGTGGATCCATTGCTGGCATCGACACGGACACCGTCTTCGGTGTTGTGAGCCACCTCCGTTCCATCAAGGGTGATGTCAAGGTCGTTTCCGGTATCTACAATCGACAGACCCGTGACGGCATAAAAAAGCCGGCAGTTGGCCACGTCGACGGTCCGGTCCACCGATCCGTCGGGCAACTGGATCCCTGCCCAATCCCCCGGCGCCGCCGTGGTGGCATCACCATCGCCATTGGTGTCGCCAAGGTAGCGGTCATCTCTGGCGGAAGTAAATACGACGGGGCTATCTGACGTGCCTTGGGCCATAATCGACCCGTCGATCACCAGGCTGGCGCCGGGTTCGAATTTCAATACCGTTCCGGATTCGATGGTCAGGGTCGCATTATAACCAACCGACAGGGAATTCCGGATGATGTAGGGGCCTGCCGAACGGGTCAAGGTGGTATCAATATCATAAACATGGTTGCCCAGAACCACCGGTGAATGGTCAATGGTGGAAAACGACCAGACCGGGCTGTCGCTATTGGTGGTGCCGTGATTGTCCCGGGCAACGATTTTCCAGTAGTAGGTGGTGCCCTGAGCGAGGGTTCCCACGGAATAGGTTGTGCCGGTATGATTGGCGGCGACCAGCGGTGGGGAGGAAGATGTCCCGAAATAAATATCGTAATCCACAACCGCGTCGCCTGCATTGGGATCAGTTGCCGGGCTCCAGGACAAGAGGCCGTTGTCCGGGACGATTTCCTTGGTATTGAATGGAAGCCGGTAAGTTGGTGGTTCAGGTGGAAGGTTGGCTGCGGTAAATTGCCACACCGGTCCCTGGGTGGCCGCACCGCGAGAATCGCGGGCCACCACCTGCCAATGGTAAGTCTGGTACGGGACAAGATTGTCCAGCACAATCATTGGGTCGAAGGTTCGGCTATGGGCCGGCGGCGGATTGGTGGTGCCGAAAAAAATATCGTATGAGACGATATCGCCGGCATCCGGATCAGTGGCAACCCATTGAAGGGTCGGGGACAGGGGGGGCACCGTAGTGTCGCCATTGGCCGGATCAGGGGTTGCCGGCACGCCGGGGGCGTTGTTTGCCGCCGAGGCGGCCAGAGCGGTATGCCGGGTGTGTCGGTTGCCCATCAGATCATACAAAAAAGCCTCGTGGGTGCCGTCCTCGTAAACGGTTGCGGTCAATCGATTCATGGCATCGTATTCATATGAGGTCGTGCCCGATGCCATGCCCTGACCGATCAGACACAAGGTGAGGAAAATTACTGCGATGGTGATCCTTCCGTAAACGGCCCGACCTAACATGTTACCTCCCCGTATTGCATCAATACTCAATAAATGCCTCGTGTTCATGAAATACCCCGGCCGATCCGGGATCAGTTCCCGACATCCGCCCACAGCGAGCAGGTCCCCAGGTGATCTTCGAATGTCCGCAGATTGAAGGTGAAAAAATGCCTGCCGTTGGGAATGGATGTCGTATCCACAGTGACCGTTGCCGGAAGCGCTGGATGAGGCCCTTCAAAGAGCATTTTGCCGTCGACGAAGACATACAGCTCAATCTTTTCCAGGTCGAGCTGGACGCTGGCCGCTGAGATCCGACACATCTGTTGTTGATGGTTGGTCCGTAAGGAAACGGGCGCTGATGGTCATGTCATGGCAGCGTTCCCGTTGGTGAAGGGCATGCAATGAAACGGTTTTTCCTCGTGGCGGTGTGATGGGAAAACATTTTTTCAGTGTCGAATAATCATAGGCCCGCCGATCGCAGCCGCTGAGCAGGATTGCATTGTCTGGCAGGGTAAAGGCGTCCACAAGAATCCTAAACCGCTCGGATGTCCAGACATCTTTGAGTCCGCTGGCGTCCTTGCCGTCCCAGGTGACCGTATGATCCCCACGGTCCCTGGGTTCCCAAGCAAATATGGATCTATAACAAGGTCCCCCGTCTTTTTCTCCGACCCGTATCTGGCACACGGCGGGCCGACTGAGGCGATACCGGATCAATCCGTTCTCATTGTCGTAATCGTTCTCGTCCACGGCAAGTTTCAACCCCCAGGGAGAAACGGTGGGATTGTAAATGTCGATTCCTTTTTGCCGGGTCCGGACCTTGACAATGGGGATATACGCGCCGGTGGGACACAGCCTGCCGGCATCGTCCCGGCCGTCCCATACCGCTTCATGGGCGCCTTGTGTGCTGTTTGCCCGTTTAAGAAAGGTTCTGACGATTCGACCGTTCAGGTCGCAAATAAAGGCATCCATGACACCGGGATTCATAAGCTTCCAGGAAACCCGCGCCGTGCCGTTTTTGGCGGTGTCCACCGTTGACGGCTGGACCACAACCGATGTCAGGAGGTTTCCCGCTATCCCCTCGCCGGTTAACATTGTGAGTAAAAATACTGCGAGAACCATCCCGAAGCGGATTGGATTGCCTGATCTGCCTGTTTTCGTTATCATTCCTTTTTTCCTTGGCACCTGGTTTGGTGGTCGCTGAGTGTATGTTTCAATGATTATGTATGAATATTATTGCCGGCCTCCCGGATAACAAACGAACGATGCTTTCCGGGCTGGCCGATGGACAGCCTGCCCCGGTTCCGATTCGAATGGATAAAACCGCCCATTCCTGATGGTCACGATTCTGTCGGCCAGGCATTCGGCCTCGGCAACGTGATGGGTCACGAAAACGCAGGTGACCCGCATGTTTTTTTGGATATGCTGGATTTCGGCCAACAGATCGTTTTTCAATTGTAGGTCAAGACCTGTAAATGGTTCGTCGAGAAGCAGGATTTTCGGCCGGTTAATCGTCGCCCGGGCCAGGGCCAGACGTTGTTTTTCTCCCCCGGACAACTGGTGGGGACAAACTGATTCGAACGGCCCCAGCCGGAAACGATCGATGGTTTCGGCGATGGCCTGTTCCCGATTGGGTCTGGATAAACGCCTGCCAAGTACAAAGGACAGCTGCTGCCTCACGGACAGGTGCGGCCACAGGGCCAGATCCTGGAACACCATGCCGATGGAGCGATCATAGGCGGGCAACAGCGTATCTTTGGAGCTGACGACCTTATCGTCTATACGAATGGTACCGGCTTGCGGCTTTTCAAGGCCGGCCGGCAGTCGCAGGAAGTCGTCTTGCCGCTGCCGGAGGGTCCCATCAATCCCAGACATTGGCCCGTCGGGATTTGCAGGGACACGTTCGAGAGTATGGTGCGGCAGCCGATTTTACTAAAAAGGTGTTCGATCTTGATCATGAGACAAGTCTTCTTGTGTTGGTTGTCATGGTACCGTTTGCCGTGGCAGCAGCAGTCGCCGTATACCTAAAAACACCCCGGCGGAAACGGTCAGGTTGACGAAAACAAGTACCAGAGCCATGGCTGCCACGACCTGATTGGCCCCGTAATGCATCAGGGTATAGATTTTCAGGGATATGGAGCCGTTGCCCGGAGGAATGACCAACAGGGTCGCCCCCAGCTCTCCCATGCAAAGGATGAAAACGATGACCCAACCGGCAGCCAAGCCGGGAATTGCCAGAGGCAGATCAATTCTAAAAAAACGACGGGTCCAACTCCGCTCTGTCAACAGAGCCATCTCCTTCAGGCTGCTGCCGATTTGTTTTGAATTGGCCATGGACGCTCTAACGGCCAGTGGCAGAAACCGGCCGATGTATGCCAAAACAAGGATCAACGTGCCCTGATAGATAAAATCGGTAAACGGACGGTTCCAGCAATAGATCAGGCCGATACCGAGAGCCGTGGCTGGAAAGGCCAGCGGCGACAGGGTCAGGTAATCCATGGCGGCAGGCATGCGCGAGTTTCGCTTTTCGGTGTACTCAGAGAGAAAGTAGCCCAATACGATGACGATTGTTGCGGCGATCAACGCCCGGGTTATTGAGGAAGATACCTCGCCGGCCGAATTGTCGAAAACAATCTTGTAGCTTTGGGCCGAACCGGCCTGGTTGACCAGAATGACAATCGGTAAGATCACCGCGATTCCGATGACGACTGAAAGAAATCCCAGGGCCAGCGGTTGAAGCCGGCCGAGATCGACGCTGCCGGCGATGCGGCTGCCCGTGTCCAGGGTCACATATGACCGATCCTGCATGAATCGCCACTGAATTGACACCAAAAGCAATCCCAATACGATAACCGGCAGCGACAATGCCGTGGCCGCTCCTTCATTATAAAAGACGCTGAATTGGGCAACGGTTTCTACCGGATAGACCTGTACTCGCATCAAAGCGGGCACTCCGTAATCGAAAAGGGAGAAAAGGAAGACAATCACTGCGCCAGAGAAAATATGGGGACCGGCCAATGGCAGAGTGATGGTCGTAAAGACCGATATTGGTCCGCGTTGCAGTCGGGCGGCATCTTCAAGGCGCCGGTCCATGCCGGCCAAGCCGCACGATGTCAGGATGACGATGAACGGGAAATAAGCGAAAGCCAGGATGAAGGCGGCCCCGTACAGGCTGTATATACCTTCGGGTATCAAACGATAGAACACGTTCCGGGGGGTGGACAAGTATGTCCAGGCAATGGCGTGGATGTAGGCCGGCAGGCAAAGCGGCACCAGATACAGGATTTGCCAGACCTTCTTTCCGATTCAAAGCGTTTCAGAATCGGCTCGGAGAAAATCTGGTCAAGGGCTGTGTATACCACGACGTGTTTGGCCGTGGCGTTGGGAACAACTGTCGATGCCGATAAGAACAGGCCGCCAGGGATCAGCCATAAGCGTTGACTAATTCTCATGATCTGGATCAGCCTCCTTCAACCGGTTGACCAACGAATCAAAATAGGTAAAGCATTGATCGATGCATTGTTGGTTGTCCTGTGATTGAGAGATGATCGTTTTTAGCTCTCGCTCGACCTGCATGCACAAGGGAGATTTTTCTCTCCCCCCCCCCAAAAAAATCGATCTCTATGCTGTGGATCACATCGGCCAGTTGTTTGACGGCGATATCCTTGATCCCGTATTTTTTGATAATGACTTCGAAAGTGGAGATGTGGTGGGTTCGACTCATAGAAGCATCGGGGGGGTCAAACGGTATGCCTTCGGGGATCAACTGATCATCCGGGAAAAAACTGAACCGGGCATCCGGATCGACATAGCGCTTGATCAGCCAAGCCGAGGCGCAACGATCCGGTTCCATGGCTGTACCGGTTGCATACAGGTGTTGCGTGCTGTCGGAATCAGCGACAGACACCATTAAAAGTGTATGAAAAAACACCAACACGAACAGTGATCGCATTCTCACCGCCACCACCTTCAATTGATTTATATGTTGGAAGCCGCTGGGGCGTTAAATTCAGTGATCAAATTTCGGGCAAGGGAAAAAGAGAACCACAAGCAGGTCAAATGTCGATCACTTGACTGGTGGGCTGGTCAATACATGAATTTCCCTGTTTCGCAGCGGTCTTCATAAAAAAGAGAGACGATCGTGGCCACACCGTTTAGCTTTTATCGATGTTGGGTTTCGTGCCTCGATCCAACCGTCGGCGATATATCAATGCCACATTGGGGTTTGGCTGGTGGGGTCCGGTCCAGATGATACAAGGTCGCCCCGACCGGTGCGAAGCTGAGAAAAACCAGGTTGAGAACCGGTATGAGAAAAGGAAGGCCGAAGCCCAGGTGGAACAGCGGTGTTTTCAGCAGAAGGCCGAAGCGCTTTCCGAATGGTTGCATGTTCCGGGCCGGGATCAGGTCCGTATTGTCCCAGGCCAAAAAAATCACCGCCACCATGGGGCCCAGAATCGTCAGCAGCGGTCCGAGGGGGGTAAACCAGCCCAGCACCATAATCAGCAGGGTGAGAAGAACCGGGATGAGGTTGCGGGGTACCTCCTGGCGGATCAGAAACCCCATTTGAGCCATCACCGAGACATTGGGAGATATGGCCGCCCGGCCGGTAACGACACGTTCGGTAATCCGGGACATCATGTCCATGATAAAAACGGCAAACAGCACTTGTGAAAAAAGATAAGCGATCACCACCGACAGTCCCATGAGCACCACCGTGAGCAGCCAGGACGTAAGATGCCAGAACCAGACGATCCACGGGCTCTGAGGCTGTTGCCACAAAAGAGCCAGAATATCCGCATGCCGGGCCAAAATCAGTCCGGCAAGCCCCACGGTCAGCACGGCCACGACCACAAACCGCAACAGGCCCATCAGCAGCAACCGGGGTGTCCGCAACCCCAGCCACAACCCTCTAATATTATACTTCAATCCACTTAAGATGGTCATCTGCTTGCCTTGTTTCTTCGTAAGCGTTTACAGGGTGCCGCATCTGCTTTGTTACCGGGCACTTGAAGTATGCCCATACGTCTGCGTGCCCGAAGCCGCGCATCTACGGCACCCTGCAAACGCTTACCGGCTATGCTTTACAGGTATTGGCTGCTTCTACCCCGTGAACAGGTACGTTTCTTCTTGATTGGCCCGTGACCGGGTTCACCAAATTTTGAGCACAACACGGATACCGGATAAATTTACCATTTGTGGACCCATGCTGATCAGCCCTGTTGAAAGGCCACGACCTCGGATGCGTATGTCAACGTCACCGCTGCCGTGATTTCCGGCATCATTTCTCTGAAGATGTCTAGCGTCACCGCATGGGGATGGGCGATACCGATGGCATACCCTTGTTTTTTGGCCCGCTTAACCAGCAGCTTGAGCTGTTTGCGGATAAATTCGGGGGTCTGCAGATGATCGATGAAAACATCCCGCTCGGCAAACGGCAACTGCAGCAATGCTGCGGACGGCCGGCACAAGGTTTCCGCCGTTGTGCGGCTGTCCACAAAAAACAGCTTCCGCTTTTTCAGCACCGTGAAAACCTGCCGCATCTGATCGGACGAGGCCGTCAGCCGGGACCCCATGTGGTTGTTGACCCCCTTCACCTCCGGGATACGATCAAGGTTGGCATTCAATTGGGCAATGAGTTCATCGGGGGTCATGGACTTCAGCAGAGCGCCCGGGCCGGGGTTGACGTTGGGGTAATTGCTCGGCTCCATGGGCTGATGGAGCATGATTTCCACATCCTTGTCCAGGGCCTTGTCGATGATGCTGTGATTGAATGGTCCCATAGGCAAAATGGAAAATGTGAGCGGTACGTCCAGCGCCAGAAACCCGTTGGCCATCTCGCGGTCATAACCGATATCATCAATAATGATCGCCACGGGAATGCCGTTGGTTGGCGGCTTTACGCGGGTGATGGGTGTTGGCGGAGGCGGTTCTTCGCGGTGAAAGGCCTCGTAGTCGGGAACGCTGTGGTGCACCGGCTCGATGTCAGGCGGTTTGATGGCAATGGGTTTGGCGACGGGCGCCACAGGCGGTGCCGGCCGCATGATAAACCGGTTGGCCAGCAGCCCGGCCGTAATGACCAGGCAGGCCAAAAGGGACAGGCCGGCCATGATTTTCATGAATTGCCGCTTGGCGCTGAATGCCGGTTTCTTTTTTTTCCTGGCCCTGGGTCTGGGTTTGGCGCGACCGTTCTTAGCCATCTTGCAGGTCTTTGAAGATATCGTAGCTGATCAGGATATCCAATGCCCGCTGCACCTGATGATCGGAAAAAAGCATCTCCCGGTCCAAGGGGCTGTGTTTGGATTTAAACCGCTTCAAAGCCGGCGACGCTTCGGAAGAATCAGGGTCCGCGTCTTCGGTTGGCTGCGTCTCAGATGTGGTTTCCGGCTCGGCATCCAGATGATTTTTCAGATCCTTTTCCTTGAGCATGCGCTCGCCGGTACTATCGGTCTCGGAAAAAATGCGACGGCGGACCTCCACATCCGGTTCCACCCCCTTGGCCTGAATAGACCGCCCCGAAGGCGTGTAATAACGGGCGATGGTGAATTTTAGACCATACCCGTCACGCAGGTTTTCTACCGTCTGTACGCTGCCTTTACCAAAGGAGGTGGTGCCCAGAATAAGAGCCCGCTTATGATCCTGAAGCGCCCCGGCCACGATTTCCGAGGCGCTGGCACTGCCACCGTTGATCAGGACAACGATGGGATAATCTCTTTTGACATCATTGGCATGCGCCTTGAAAACTTTGGTGTGCTGTCCTTCACGCCCTTTGATGCTCAGAATTTCTCCTTCATCGAGAAAGGCGTCCGAAACCTCAATGGCCTGGTTTAAAATCCCGCCGGGATTGTCTCGTAAATCCAGGATCAATCCCTTTAGGGGCGCGCCTTCGGACTCCATGGCCTCCAGGGCCTCGAGCATATCGCTGGTCGTGTTTTCCCGGAAGTTGGTGATCCAGATGTAGCCATAGCCGGGCTTGAGCAGCTCGGCCTTGACGCTGTAAATAGGGATAACATCTCGAACCAGGGTGAACTCCAACGGTTCGGAGGCGCCCTTGCGGAGCACCGTGATGACAACGGTGGTTCCCTTGGGGCCCCGCATGCGCTTGACCGCATCACGCAGATCTTCGGTGGGCTTTCCGTCAACCTTGATGATTTTGTCCGCTGCTTTGATTCCAGCCCGATAAGCCGGTGTTCCCTCAATGGGAGAGATAACCGTCACCAGGTTATTGCGCATGGTCACGTGGATACCGATACCGGTGAATTCACCGTGGGTGTCGATCTGGAGTTCTTTCAGGGACTCGGGAGGAAGTAGTGTGGAATGAGGATCCAGGCTTCGAACCATGCCCTGAATGGCCGCCTCAATCATATTCTTGGTATCTACTTCATCCACATAGTTTTTCTGGACCAGCTCGATGACGTCGGAAAACAGTTTTAAGCCCTTGTATGTCTCTTCTGTTTTTGCGGACAGATCCCTGTAAAAGCCGTGTCCCAGTATCAGTAACCCCGATACGAGCACCATGGCCACCCACAGTTTCAGATGGCGGGTTTTTCTGGCTGCCATGCGTCTCTCCTCTAACTTTTCTTGATCCAAGCCAATGGATTCATCGGTTTTCCGTGATGTCTAATTTCAAAATGCAGGCCCGCTCCGGTCAATGAGCCGCTGTCGCCCACGGTGGCGATGACTTCTCCGGCTTCAACAGGATCGCCTTTGGTTTTGAATTGTTCTTCCAAGTGGGCGTATACGCTGTAGTAGTGGTTGCCATGATCAATGATAATCATGTTGCCAAACCCCTTGAACCAGGAAGAAAACAGGGTTTTTCCACTGTAAACGGCGCGGATCGGTTCACCCCGGTCGGCCTTGATGTCAATCCCGCTTTGAAAATGGGTCACCTTCAATTTGCTGTCCTGATAATGCCCGAACAAAGAAACCACTTTACCTTTCACCGGCATCATTAGCAAGCCTTTAAGCGCAGCGAACGGTTTTTCTGCGACCGGCGACAAGCCCGCTTCCGGCGGTTTTGACTGGACACTGAAGGACGCAACGGTCTGATCCAGCGCCTTTGTAGACATCTGAAGAGACGCCATCGCTGCCAACTGAAGTGATTTCTTGCTGCGGATTTCGACCAGCAGCTTTTCCCGCCGGGCTTGCTCGCGATTCATGGTGTCTATGCGATTGCTCAGGTCGGCGGTCGCGGCCTGCTTTTCATTTTGTTCAGCGGACAACTTTACCAGGATCGCCTTCATCCGCGTCTTGTCAGCGTACAACCGGTCCAAGACCCGCTCATCGTGAGCCAGAATTTGCTCCAAGGCCCGCTTGTTAGCAAAAAAATCGAACATGCTGTCAGCAGATGCCAGCACATGGAACTTGCCTATCCAACTGAGTTTGTACAAGGCTGCCATGCGGCTGGCGACATACTGCTCGTTGCGTTCGACCCGCTGCTCGGTTTCCCTGAATTGGCCTTCGGATTCGCGGATGCGCGATTCAATGGCCTTCAACTCCGTGGAAAGGCGTGCCACCTTCTTACGTGCTCGGCCAAGCGCTTTCTGGATCTCCTCCAACTCCGCGATAACGGCCTTTTCGGCGTTGGTCGTCGTGACCATTTTCGTCGGGGATTCCCGCAGGTTCCGCTGATGGCCCGAGCTCGGGGGATCAATCATTTCTTCCGGCTCGTCAATATGCAGATACCGCTCCCGGTTGATGATAAAGCCGGTCTGATCCTTGTAGAGCACGCGGACCCACTCGCCTTCATAGGAGAGCACCAGCACCTTGGCCCCTTTGGTCAGTGTCGCAATGGGCGGATTGTGTCGTCCCGGTCCTGATCGCAAATTGAGTTTCCGTACGAGTACGGTTCCCGGTTTGGGGTCACCGGCCGCCAAGGTGTTGGACGACACCAGGCAGGCAACAAGAAACCATACCAAGAGGTTCATCAGACCCCGACGTTGCCGGCAGGGTGAAAAAATGAGAAAAGTATCGTTGCTCACTGGATTGCCCATTGGTTGAAATCCAGGACCTTGCATAACATCATGTGTTTTATTTATTCTTTCAGACAGCAACGATAAATTTCGCATTTTTTATGCAACCATGGGCCAGATGCAGCCTGTCTTATATGTAACCTGAAATAAGCGGTTGGCTCAACTCAGGTGTAACAATCCCGATCCGACGGATTTCATCATTCGTTCATGAACTGTTTGAGCGAAAAAAAGCACCCCAATAGCCCTGTCAGCATTCCGCAACCGATGATTGCCGCACAGACGTCGATGGAAAAAAAACGTACGGCAACCATTTCCGCATCCAGTGTCTGCTTGAATTGCGAGCCGATGGCCCGATAGCTGGAAAAAAGGATTCCCAGACCGATCAACCCGCCGGAAAAACCCTGAATCAGTCCCTCCACATAAAACGGCAGCTTGATGAAACGGTCGGTCGCCCCGACAAGGCGCATGATATGAATCTCTTCGCGCCGTGAATACAGCACCAGTCGAATGGTGTTGGCGGCAATGAAGACCGTTGCCGCAAAGAACATGGCCCCCATGCCATACCCCACCAGTTTGAAGAGGTTAAAAAAGTTGGCGAACCGCTCAATCCACTGCTGGCCGTATTCCACTTCTCGAACCGCTGGCAGGCCCTCGATACGCTGCGCCAAAAACTCGATTTTTTCAGGGGAATTGGATTCGGAGATCAGGCTGACTTCAAAGGCGTCCGGCAACGGATTTTCGCGCAAATTGTCCAGCAAAGATGCCTGCCGCTGCATGCGCTGTTTCATCAGAACCAGGGCGTCGCTTTTGGAAATAAAACGGATGCTCTGGATGCCGGCGATGGATTGAAGCCGGTAACGGGTATCCAGTCGCTGGGCCTCGGTTGTACCCGGGGCCAGGTAGACCATGATACGAACCCCTTTTTTCCAGGCATTGAACATATCCTGTGCATTGAAAAAAAAGAGCCCGAAAGCACTTACAATCAAAACCGACAGGGCAATGGTAACGATGGTCACCGCATTGAGAAAGCGGTTTTCGAGGACATCCTTGATGGCCCGCTGAATGTAAAAACGCATCGGTTCGCCCCTTCAGATATCCGCCGGCATGTCCAGCCGCCCCTGCCGGATCTGGAGTACGCGGCCGGTGGCACTTTCGATGAGCGCACGGTCATGAGTTGCCACGACCACGGTTGCGCCCCGGTTGTGAAACATGCCGAGCAGTTCCAGGATGATCGCCGCCGAATCATCGTCCAGGCTGCCGGTAGGTTCGTCAGCCAAGATGATTTTCGGGTCGCCGGCAACGGCCCGCGCCACAGCGACCCGCTGCTGTTCTCCTCCCGACAGGCTGGGCGGATACGCTCCCAACCGATCCTCCATTCCGACCACGCGCAAAACATTCTTGACCTTTTTTTCGATCAGGCTGCGCCGCCTGCCCAGTGCTTCCAGAACCAGGGCAACATTTTCGTAAACGGTCCGGGTCGGAATCAGTTTGTAATCCTGAAAAATAATGCCGAACTTGCGGCGCAGCATCGGAATACGATGTCGGGAAATTCTCGACAGGTTCATGCCATCCACCAAGATCTGCCCCTCTGAAACCGGTTCGGCCAGGTAGAGCAGCTTGAGCAGGGTCGACTTGCCGGCACCGCTGGGACCGCTGATGAACAAAAATTCATGTTTGGCGATATCCAGGGTGGCGTCTACCAGGGCCTGCTTGGCGCCATAGCGTTTATGGACCCGAAACATCCGGATGATCGCCCCTTTTTCAGTTATCTCCATCATCCTTCCTCGGCGGCAGCCTTGCGATTGCGGTCTTTCAACAGGGAAAAATAGATGCGATTGGTCTTGAGAACCATATTCCGGCGAATCAAAAAATTAAGAATACCGTGCACCTCTGGTGATCGGATCGTAAGCGTTCACAGGGCACCGTATCTGATTTGTTACCGGGCAGTTGAAGTATGCCCCATACGTCTGCGTGCCCGAAGCCGCGCATCTGCGGCGCCCTGCAAACGTTTACCGGCTGTGCTTTACAGGTATTGGCTGCTTCTGCCCCGTGAACAGGTACATCGGATCAATATGTACCCGGGGTTTGGCATTGACCGGCAAGCGCTAAAGCTGTTAATAAACATGCCAAGTTCAAGGAGTGCTGTTCCCAGTTTTCCTTGCCGAAGCCTCCACTGAATCCCGATGACGGGCTTCTTCCAGTTCGGTGGAGGCTTTCCTATACGAAAAACCCCTTAAAATCAAGTGTTTCATAGAAATCCGACCGACCACGAGGCTACCCATGAAAAACGAATTGATTGACCTTTTGTGCCGCAAATCCTTTAAGTACAGCCAAACTCCGGCATTCAAACTGGTTTCCGGGCGCATGAGCCGTTTTTACGTCAATTGCAAACCCACGACCTTGAGTCCCCGCGGCATGTTCCTTGCTGGACACCTGATGTTAGATGCGATGGACGGCTGCGGGGCCGCTGCGGTCGGCGGCCTTACCTTCGGGGCCGATCCCATCGCCATGGCCACGGCCTTTGCCTCCGAGCTCAGGGGCCGACCGCTGAAGGCTTTTTCAATTCGCAAAACCCAAAAGGATCATGGCATCGTCAAATGGGTGGAGGGAGATGTTCAGCCGGGCGAAAAGGTCGTGGTCATCGACGATGTGGCCACCACAGGCGGATCAACCATCAAAGCCATCGAGCGAGCCCGGTCCGAGGGGCTGGAGGTGGTGCGGGCGGTGATTCTGGTGGATCGGCAGGAAGGCGGCATGGACAACATCCGCTCCCAGGTCCCGGATGTGTCCGCCATCATTACACGTGATGAACTGGTGGAATGTTGGGGAAAAATGTCGCACAGGCATCCTCAGACTCCCACGTCGTAACCCGGCTCACCGTCACCCCGGGTTCGTCGATCATTTCCTGCAAGCTTTCGGCGATATAGACAGCCAGCCTTTCGGAAGATGGGGGATCGTTCTCGAAATAGGGCAATTCGTTCAAAAACTTGTGATCCAAACGTTTCATGATCTCTTTGACGTAGCTCTTGATGATACCGAAATCGACCAGCACACCGGCTTCATTGAGGCGTTCGCCCTTGACGCAAACTTCCACCTTCCAATTGTGGCCATGGAGGTTTTCACACTTTTTGGCTACCATGGTCAGCTGATGGGCGGCGGCGAAATGGTTGAGTATTTTTAGCTCGAACATGAAATCTGACTCCTGATTTTTTTCGTAATGCCCACAGCAGGGACCTTAATGGGCCGCCCGCGTTGGCCCACTTTTGAGAATACTCTTCAGTTTACTGGTAAATTTGCCTTCTTCCAGGGCGGCAAATTCTCTGAGCAGGGCGGCTTGCTTTTTGTTGAGGTTGGTGGGGGTTTTTACGGAGACCTGAACGATCTGGTCCCCCCGGTGTCCGTTGCGCAAGGAGGCAATACCCTCACCACGCAGCCGAAAAACCGCGCCGGGCTGGGTTCCCTTGGGTATCTCCAGATTCGTCTCTCCGTTGAGGGTGGGGATGGTAACGGAATCTCCCAAAGCCGCCTGAACGAAAGAAATAGGGATCTGGCACACCACATGGGTGTCCTCACGTTTGAAAAAGTCGTGCTCCTGAACATGAATGAAAACATACAGGTCGCCATGGGGGCCGCCATAAGACCCGGCCTCCCCCTCACCACTCAATCGCAGGCGCGATCCATTGTCAACACCGGCCGGTATTCTGACGGACACTGTTTTTCGATCCAGCACCTTTCCCTGTCCACGGCAGGTTTTGCAAGGATTGGTGATAATCCGCCCCTGTCCGCGGCATTGTCCGCATGTGGTTCGAACCGTGAAAAAGCCCTGGCTGCGTCCCACCTGGCCGCTACCTCCGCACTGGGGGCATGTTTCCGGGCCGCTTCCGGGGGTGGCGCCGGATCCTTCACAGTCGCCGCAGGTTTCCGCCTTCTCCACGTCGATCTTTTTCTCCGTGCCGAAGGCTGCCTCCATGAACTCAAGCTGCATATCGTAACGCAGATCCGCTCCCCGATTGACCCGGTTTCTGGAGCGATGGCCACCGCCAAACCCGAAAAAGTCTTCGAAAATATCGCCGAAGCTGGAAAAGATATCCTCGAATCCACCGAAACCGGAAAATCCGGCTCCTTCCAGGCCCTGATGGCCGTACTGATCGTAGATTTGGCGCTTCTTCTCATCACGAAGCACTTCGTATGCCTCGGCAGCCTCTTTAAACTTTTCTTCCGCCGCCTGATCACCCGGATTCCGATCCGGATGGAATTTCAACGCCAATTTGCGATATGCTTTCTTAAGGTCTCCATTGCTGGCGCTGCGATCAACACCGAGCACCTCATAATAGTCTCGTTTGGATGCCATAAATCGTCCTGAAGCCGTTTTCTTCGTATTGTCACAAGGGATGTGATATGATATTTTCCGTCCTTTAAACGATGCCCAAACTTAATGCAAATTGAAAGGATGTCAATGGAAAACCGGGAGCTTCCCTTTGTCCGGGACATGTTCGATGCCATTGCCCCCCGCTACGATCTGCTCAACCGGTTGCTCAGCCTTCGCCAGGATGTCACCTGGCGCCGAAAAATGGTCGCCGCGATACCCCTCCAGTCGGGCAGGGTGCTGGATGTTGCCTGCGGCACTGGGGATGTGATCCTGGAAATCATCCACCAAAAAGGACGGCAGACGAGGGTGACCGGCATTGATTTTTCGCCGGGCATGCTGGTCCTGGCCAGGGAAAAAATTTCTTCGTCCGAAGCCGCAAGCATTTCCTTGATGGTCGGCAATGCCTTGGCCATGCCTTTTCGAAATGACGTTTTTGACGCCTTGACAATCGCCTTTGGCATCCGCAACATCCAGGACAAGGCCGGGGCACTGAAGGCTTTTTACGACACCCTCAAGCCCGGTGGGACCGTGCTGGTTCTGGAGCTTGCCACACCTGGGGAAGCCCGTCTGCGGGAAGCCTATCTGGCCTATTTTCAACGGGTGCTGCCGCTGATCGGTCGCTTTTTCTCCAAACACAGCTTTGCTTATTCCTATTTGCCGGAATCGGTTTCCCGCTTTCTCTCCCCGCCGGAATTTATGCAGTCCATGCGAACCGCCGGTTTTGAACAGATTGCCTGCCAGCGCCTCACCCTGGGTATCGCCAATCTGTTTGTGGGATCAAAACCACGACGGCAACCTTTTGCTAAAAGCTAACGGCCAATGGCTCAACTCAGGTAAAAGACATAATGTTACGCAAGGTCCCGGAATTCACCCAATGGGTAATCCAGGGTGCAACGATAATTTTCTCATTTTGTACCCTCCGGCTTTTGCAAGGCAGGGTTATACTTCAACTACCCGGTAACAAAGCAGATGCGGTGTCCGTGAACGCTTACGCGCAGTCAATTAAATCCGGATGTTTGGATAAAGATTTTTACAGGGGTGCCGATATTGCTCCTGTACTTGTAACAGGAATGCCCGAAGCAGGGCCTGCAAATGATTCAAACAGCAGGACGGGACCGTCGAGGATTGCCAAAACTTGATGTAAACGATCATAACGACATGGATCATACTGATTTTCGAAAAATACTGATCGTCGACGACAATCCGGACATTCATCGCGATTTTGCCAAAATTCTGGAGTCCTCGGATGCCGTCGATGTCCTGGATCAGCTAGAAGAAGAGATTTTCGGCTCCTCTGACGCGGACCCATCATACCCGCGCTACCAATACCGCCTTGGTTATGCCACCCAGGGAAAACAGGCCCTGGAAATGGTGACCGCGGCCACCGACTGCGATGATCCCTTCCTCCTGGCCTTCGTGGACATGCGCATGCCACCCGGTTGGAACGGCCTGGAAACCATCCAGCGATTGTGGCAGGCGGACCCGCGGCTTCAAATCGTACTCTGCTCCGCCTATTCGGACCATTCCTGGGATGAGATCCAGCAACGGTTGGGGCCCACGTCCAATCTGCTGATTCTCAAAAAACCCTTCGACGTCACCGAAGTATCCCAAATGGCCGCCGCCCTTACGGAAAAATGGCGTCTGTCGAAACAGGCGGCCACCAAAGAGGAAACCCTTACGTATATGGTGGAACGGCGAACAGCGGATCTTCAGGAAGCCAACCGCCTGTTGAAAGAGGAAGCTCAGGCCCGTGAGCAGCTGGAAAAGCAGCTTTTGCGAGCTCAGAAAATGGAGGCCATCGGTAGCCTGGCTGCCGGCGTGGCCCATGATTTGAACAACGTTTTATCCGGTATTGTCAGTTATCCGGACCTGCTGCTAATGGATGTCGACGAGCACAGTCCCATGCACCGCAAGCTGAAACTAATCCAGCAATCGGGGCAAAAGGCCGCCGCCATCGTGCAGGATATGCTTACCCTGGGACGCCGGGGAGTCTTCAACCATGCTCCCTTCAGCTTGAAATCAATGATTGAGACGTATCTGGAAAGCCCCGAATTCGAAACCCTTTGCCGCCAATTTGCCAATGTTCGCATAGACGCCCGCCTGCTGAAAGAGCCGGGCAGGGTGCAAGGGGCCGAATCCCAGGTCGAAAAATGTATAATGAATCTGGTGAGCAACTCCGCCGAAGCCCTCACGGCCACCGGGGGAACGGTTACCATCGAACTTTATCGGCGCGACCTCGACCTGCCCCTTGATGCCTATGTTCCTATTCCCGCCGGAAGCTATATCGTCATGAGCGTCGCCGACGACGGCCCCGGAATCGCTGAAAACGACGTGGATCATATCTTCGAACCCTTTTACACCAGGAAGGAAATGGGCCGCAGTGGTACCGGCCTGGGCCTGGCTGTGGTCTGGGGAGTGGTTAACGACCACCGGGGATTCATCGACGTGACCACCCGGGAGAGCGCCGGCACACGCATCGATCTCTATTTTCCCGCATTCGATACATCCGCTGCGGAACAAGCGCCCGAAGGCGACGGCAATCCGCAGGAGGAGAAGAAAGCCCTGATCCTCGTGGTCGATGACATTGCCGAACAGCGCGAGGTGGGCGTGGCCCTGCTCGAAGCGCTCGGCTATGAGGCCCGTGCCGTTGCGTCGGGCGAGGCGGCCCTGCAGGTCCTGGCCGAGCAGCCGGTGGACCTGCTGCTTCTGGATATGATCATGGATCCCGGGATAGATGGGCTGGACACATTTAAACGGGCCCGGGCCCTTCATCCAGGCCAGCGGGCCGTTATCGCCAGCGGTTACAGCAAATCGAGCCGGGTGGAAAAAGCCATGACCATGGGAGCATCGGGTTTTTTACGCAAACCGTATCGCCTGCAGGACTTGGCGAATGTCGTCGCCGACGCGCTCAAGAATTGACGGCGCCGCGATGCTGAGATCATTGCCGCAGCCGGGGTCTCATTGTCTGCGGCCTGACGCCATCGGAAAACAATACTTTTCATTTGCGAAAAGAATTACCCCTGCTGTGCAAAACGGCGGTGGCGCCCAAAAACTGGACAATGTGATAAGCTATGAGTCAGACCAAAATTCAGGAGGATCTGACAATGGGTAAAAAACGCAAAACACACAGTC
>PDTK01000018.1 GCA_002747175.1 Deltaproteobacteria bacterium
TGCACAGCTGCGTTCGAATGGTATCGAACAGGTCGTGAAAGTATCCAGCCCCGATGGTTGCTACCGGCTTTTTGCCTCTCAACCGATCAATTTTTATCTATTTACCGCCACAACTTGATTTTTTCACAATGTTTGGACGTTCACCGGGAATTCCTGCCCGTTTACATGAATCCTTGACACTTCATGATTTAATGTCTAATGTTGTTCAATTAGACTAAAATCAAGAAGAACCTCTACGTGAGTTCTTTCAAATTCTATCTTTCCTTTTAAGCAGTTTGGGATCTCAGGAGTTGCCTGAACGCGCAGGACACCAAGAAGACAAAGCGAATTCATATGAGTGATAGCAAACGTAGCACTACCGTAAAGTCGCTGGCGCGCGGGCTTGACCTACTGACGATGATTGCGGAGGCGGACAAACCGCTCGGCATTACCGACCTGAGCCGCAAGATGGGCTTGGCCAAAGGATCGGTGTCCCGCATCGTAACCACCCTGGTGCAGCAAAAATTTGTGACCCGTGACCCTGAATCAGCGCGCTATCGTGCCGGTATCCGGTTGTGGGAATTGGGGCTTAAATCATTGGAGGGTCTGCGTTTCAGAGAAGTGGCGAGACCTGTCATGGAAGCGATTAACGGCCGCACCCGTGAAGGCGTACACATTTCGGTACTCAACGAAAACAACCAGATGGTTTTTATCGACCAGATTGAATCCACGCGCACATTACGTCCGTTTGTACGCCTGGGTTCCCTGCACCCCCCCTATTGCGTCGCCATGGGTAAGGCCCTTTTATCCGTGATGTCCCGCGAAGAATTAAATCAAATTTTACCTTCGGAACTGGTCTCGTATACGAAAAACACCATCACCGACAAAGATGCGTTGTTTGACCAGCTACAAGCTGCACGTAAGCGGGGTTATGCCACGAACCATGGCGAATACCGGGTAGACTTGAGTGGCATAGCAGCACCGATATTCGATCATCTGAGCAAAGCCGTCGGGACCATTGGAATCGTCCTGGCATCAGACCGGTTGACCGAAGGTCTGGAAAAAAAATACGGAAAAATCCTGTCCAGTGGCGCTATGGAGATCTCGCTGGCCCTGGGATGGCGGCCGTAATTCTCACCCCATTGATCGTCACGACACCGTCAAATACTTTTTGCGGCAGGAACGCATCAGTACGGGAGTTCCCATACCGAAACGGATGCCTTTGAATACGGCTTCGGAATCGACGGGTACCGCCCCGGCCAGCATATGGACGGGCAGGCCTTCAAACGCCTCGGCGATCATCGGGGTGCTCGGTCCTAGAATAACGCACCGGGCCGAGGGGCCCAACCGATTCAAAATATCGTCGGCACTGCCGTTGAGCAGGGCTGTCGATGTAAGAATTAACACATCGGTCCAGTCAGAAAGGTGATTCATAAAATCATCCTGGCGGCCGAGTTGCCGGTGATCATCGAGGACTTCCAGCAGAGCGGATCTTTTTTCGATGATGCCCATCAACGGTCCGAAGTATCCCACCATTGAGACCCGCGTCCCTTTTCCGATGTTGAAGAAATCAAACATGACCTCGTTTTTCGGATCTTCGCCAAGGTTCATGGCCGCAGAAGCATTGAGCGCGTTGACCAGAGCCATCCCTATGCATTTTTCCAGGGGATGGGAGCTCATGATTTTTTCAAGCAGCAAGCCGGCGGGCTTTGCTTCGAAATCCGTGGCATCCTCGCGGACCGTACATCCGGTCTTGCTTTCCAGGTAGGTGTATGCCAGGCCGATTCCACCGTTCGATACCTGCACGGCCGTATACCCCAGACCGATGCTGACGGTGTCAACGGTTACAGATGCGGCTTTATCCCGGCAGATTTGATACAGGCGTTCGCTGATGTTCATGATGATTTACCTCATTTGAATGGCTTATTTTTTATCCACTTGTCATCGGCGGCTTGTGACCGGCAATCCCGCCGTGTGCCGCTTGCGGACCACT
The DNA here is from genome assembly GCA_002747175.1 of Deltaproteobacteria bacterium. Taxonomy (GTDB): domain Bacteria; phylum Desulfobacterota; class Desulfobacteria; order Desulfobacterales; family Desulfosarcinaceae; genus Desulfosarcina. Next base: position 1,973 of record PDTK01000018.1, read on the forward strand.
TCGGCCATGGTTGCCACGGCAATCAGCCAGTGACTGCCGGACATCTCCATCGGCGCCGCTATCGAAGATTGCTGCGTCCATTTTTTCTTTTGGTGTTTTGACTGAACAGGCGGTACAGACTTTTGGTCATTTCAAGCCCTAACTCACCGATATGATTGAGACGTATCGCCTGTTCATAATAATCGGTAATATCGTGGCCGATGCCTATCGCCACCAGCTCGATGGGGGTACGGGTTTCAATGAAATCGATCACCCGACGCAGGTGGCGATCCAGGTAAGAAAAGCCGTTGGCGGTCAGCGTGGCGTCATCTTGCGGAGCGCCATCGGCGATGACCATTAAAATCTGACGCGGTTCCGACCGGCAGCGCATACGCTGGTAAGCCCACAGCAATGCTTCGCCGTCAATGTTCTCTTTGAGCAGGCTCGTTTTTTGGGTCAGGCCCATCCCGTTTTTTGACCGACGCCAAGGGGTGTCGGCAGACTTGTAGATGATGTGTAAGAGCTCTCCCAAGCGGCCGGGATTGGAAGGGCAGCCATCATCGACCCACTGCTGACGGCTGGCACCGCCATTCCATTTTCGGGTGGTAAAACCCAGAATTTCTACTTTAATGCCACATTGTTCCAGGGTGGCGGCCAACATGTCCGCGCTGAGCGCGGCAACCGTTATGGGCTTTCCTCTCATGGACCCGGAATTGTCGATGAGGATGGTGACCAGAATCTCGCAATCACCTTCGCGGCTGATGGTTTTGAAGGAAAGGGGCGACTGGGGAGCAATCAACACACGGCTCAAGCGGTTCGGATCAAGCTCTCCTTCCTCCTGGTCGAAATCCCAGTTCGAATAGGCCTGCGACCTGAAACGCAACTGGAGAAGCCGGGACAGTCGGGACAAATGCCTTCTGATGGGTGGGTATTGCTTGTCCAATCGCTTACGCAGTTTGGCCAGCATCTCGGTACTGCACAACGATACCGCTGTCACCTCGGTATCGAAATTTCGCGTGTATACCCGATAACCGTCGCCGTCTTTGTTCTGCAGATCTGCGGACGGGGACTTGCGCAAAGGCCGTTTATGCTGCAGGTATCGCTCCGCGTGTTTTTCGGATCGCTCATGATGTTCGGACGATGGATCAATGTCCGGCAAATCGTGCTGATGTTTTCCGCGGGCGTTTTTTCGGCGATCTTCGGGGTTTTCAGCTGTGACCGCATAGTTGGTACCGGGGCTTTCGCATGCTTCCTGTTGGTCGGATGAAGGGTTCTCTTGCCGGCAGGTTCCCGACTGCAACCCCAGCGTTTTGATCATTCCCAACAGACACCGTCCGAACCTGTCCTGGTCGTCTACACATCCCTCCAGATCAACCATGTACCGGCCGATCTTCGGCCATAACGCATCCTGATGGTCAAGCAATTGGGTGCGCAACGGTTCCGGCAGGTCGATCCCTATCAGCCGGTTGCGGATAATAAGGCCGACGACCTGCTCCAGTGACTGCGGCTCCAGTGCGATGGCCTTACGTTTTTGATACTGCGCACCATGGGCGGCGGCAAGATTGGCCTTGACCCCCAACAAATGGCGGCTGCCCCAGGTTTCACAGCGAATCTGCTCGGCGATTGAGAACAACTTGTTTGCCGGTGCCGTCGCGGGTAGCCATCGGCTGTGCACTCGGGTGTCATGATGTCGTTGGCGCATTGCCAGGGAATCGGTGGCGGCCCTGAGCTGGGTCAGTCCGATTGGATCCGTCGGCACCGGAAGGATACCCTCCAGTGGAGGGTCTGCGTCCAAATCGGGATTGAAGTCCTGATGCTGTGACAAGGCTCTGGCGGTTGATGTGGCAATCCTTCGCTGGCTTGTTATGATCTGTTTGTTCTTTTCCATTTGCCCCAGCAATCATCGCATGGGTACGATTACAATGTTTGCGATCCATCACCGTCCAAGGCCTTCACCACTGCCTGAAAAGGCAGCAGCACACAATTATGCCGGCTCTCATGCGCCAGAACCGGCTCGAAAACGGCCAGATCCTCCCAGCCTTCAGGCGGTGTGTAAGCGGTTTCCTTCTTGAGCATGGCTTCCATATGATGGCAGACGTCCACCATGGCGTCGGTATTCATGCCGGGAGCCGTTTCCCCGATGACGCTCGCGGCCGCGCGGCACAACAGGCAACCTTTTACACTGTGGGTCACGGATTCGATCCGGTCTCCATGGACATCCACGGCAAGCCGGACCCAATCACCGCACAGGGGATTGTCGAGGCTGACAACATTTTTTCCAGCGCTCAAGTCCCCGGCACCATGACCGGATTTTGCCAGGGTTTTCAACTTCTCATGATAGATATCGTCATTCATTGCAATTTCTCTAATGCCTTTTTCAGTGCCGCAAACAAGGCCATGATATCATCCTCGCCGTTGAACAATCCCAAACTCACCCGCGTACTGGCCATTATACCAAAAGCCTGTGTAAGCGGTTGAGCACAGTGATGCCCGCCACGCATCGCGATGCCGTTCTGATCGAGCAGATGACAAATATCATGGGGATGGATACCATCGATATCGAAAGAAACCAGGGGCAGGCGTTGATCGAGCGTTCGGGGTCCGATGATTCTCAGCCCCGGTATGTCGCCCAGAACATCGAGCAATTGCGCACAGAGCGTGCGTTCCCGACGGTGCAGGGTATCCCAGGGCAACTCAAGCAGCCAATCCATGGCTTCGCCGAGCCCCACGGCCTGGGCGATCGGCGGGGTGCCGGCTTCAAAACGCCGATGCCCCGTGGCATATTCAATGCGTGATCGCTCCACCCGCCCCACCATCCCGCCCCCCACCAGGAACGGGGGCAGTCGATCCAACAAATTGTGGCGGCCCCAAAGCACACCGATGCCCATTGGGCCATAGCATTTATGCCCGGAAAATGCATAGAAATCGACATCGAGCCTTTGTACATCCACCGGCCCATGGGGGGCGGCCTGTGCGCCGTCGAGCAAAACGAGTGCGCCCGCGTCATGGGCGATACGCACCACCGATTCAACATCTGTAACGGCCCCGGTCACATTCGAGGCATGCGTCATGGCGACCAGGCGACATTGAGACGACACCAGCTTTTTATAGGCGTCTATATCAATTCGCCCCTCATCGGTAACCGGCACAACCCGGATGCCCACCCCAACCCGCTCGGCCAGCATCATCCAGGGGATATAGTTGCTGTGATGTTCCGCCTGGGAGATGACGACCTCATCACCCGGTCGGAAACGGGATCCCAGGCTATGCGCCAACAGATTCACCGACGCGGTTGCTCCCGAAGTAAAAATCACCTCTTCCGGCGAACATGCATTCAGGTAACGCGCTACGCTGGCCCGGGCCGCTTCATATGCACCGGTGGAACAGGAGGCCAAATGATATGAACCGCGTTGCACATTTGCACGGCAGGTGGTTTCATAGCGCCACATGGCCGACAGCACGCGTTCCGGCATATGGCTGGTTGCCGCATTGTCCATATAATGCAGCCGGCGGCCGTTTACGGAGGTATCCAGAATGGGAAACTGGCGGCGAAACGCTTCCAGTTCAACGTTCGTGCTGCTGACCTGTTTGGCTTGCTTCATCGAATTCACCGGTTGCCTGTCGTCGCTGCCCTGCCAACGCTATGAAACGAAGACAAAATGAATTGGTTCAATTTATAAAAGTTCCGTCCCTTATATCCATGGATGCTAAAGAATGGGATCCGACGCCTCCCCTGTCAAGCGAAACAATTCCGCCGGGGTGTCGATATCCGTCAACACATGCGTATCGTTCATTATGACTTTGCGTACCTTGGCTGAAAATTGCCGGATCAAATGCCGGGCCCCCACATCTCCGACACATTCGCACATCGCATCCATATACCGGCGTGCCCAAAGCCTCGGATTGCCCGGCCGGCCGTCAAATACCGGGACGACGATGGCATCCTCGGAAGCGTGCATAAATTCATTGATCAGAAGATTAATCTGTTCGGGTTCCACAAAGGGCATATCACCCAACATGACCAATACGCCATCGGTTTCTTCAGGCAATGCCTTCAGTCCTGCACGCAATGAACCGGCAATGCCGGCGGCATAGTCCCGGTTCTGCACAAATTCAACCATACATTTGCTCAAGGCCCGCTGAACCTTATGGCCTTCATAACCGGTTACAACCAGCACGGAAGCAACGTTTGAGGCCAGGGCGTTATTGACCACCGACCTCACCATGGGAACACCACCGACATTGGCCAGCAATTTGTTGTTCGCGCCCATGCGGCTCGAACTGCCTGCGGCCAGCACCAAAGCCCGAATCATCATTTCCGATTTGCCTTGAACCTTTGTTTGCACAACCGATCTCCACGGCCCGCCGGGCTATTCTTTCGTACCTGTTCACGGGGTAGAAGCAACCAATACCTGTAAAGCACAGTCGGTAAGTGTTTACTCAGGTGCCGCAGATGCGCGGCTTCGGGCACGCAGACGTATGGGGAATACTTCAACTGCCCGATAACAAATCAGATACGGTACCCTGTGAACGCTTACATTTTTTCCCTCGCCCCTTATATCGAACCTGCACGATCTGAGCCAGCGTCGCCACAGCGATTTCCGCAGGAGCCCGCCCGCCAAGGTCCAACCCAACCGGTGCGTGGATTCGTGGCAATTGATCGCCCAACCCTTTCTCACCCAACCGGATTTCACGCTGTGCATGGGTACCACGGCTTCCCAAAGCCCCGATATAAAAAGCGTCGGATTGAAGCGCCACTTCCAGGGCAGGGTCATCAATCTTGGGGTCATGGGTCAAGGTCACGACCGCACACTGACTGTCCAGCCGACACTTCTCAAAAATGTCATCCGGCCACTCGGCATGCAGTGTGGTCTCCGGAAAACGCTCCTTTTTACAAAAAGCCCGCCGCGGGTCGATAACGGTTACCTCGAACCCGGCCAGCCGGGCCATGGGTGCCAGTGCCTGAGAAATATGTACCGCACCAATCAAAAACAACCTGGCCGGTGGCACATAACTGCGCATAAAGACCTCGTTTTGCTCACCCAGCAAAACGGACTTTTCCTGTGCCAGAAACTGCCGAGCCTGGGACAAAAGCCCCTCATCCAACGCCAGTTCCCCTTCCAGTCCGGATGGGGTCAACAGGCTTTGGCGTCCATCGGCCAGGCAGGTCAGCAGTGCAACCGGGCACCGTTCCTGCTGCTTACGGATCAAATCCTGCACCATGCTTAGCTTCATGATATGGGCTCCACAAATATCTCTATTTTTCCACCGCAGGACAATCCCACTTCCCATGCCTGCTCATTGCTGACGCCAAAGGACAGCATTCTGTTTTTGCCGTCCTTGATCGACTTCAGGGCCTCGGTGACCACCGCGCCCTCAATACAGCCTCCGGAAACAGAACCCACGAAGGCCCCGTCTTCATCCACCACCAGGTGGCTGCCCGGCGGACGCGGTGAAGAACCCCACGTCCTCACGACTGTGGCAAGTGCAACGCGCTTGCCATTTTCACACCACGTCTCCAACTGGGAGAGCTCTTCATTGACACAGGTTGAGTCGATCATCTTTTGCATTGAATTGCTCCATTGAACATGAGGAACGAAAAGTGAACAAATGGACCCCGTTTATTTCATCTCCATGCCTTCAGTCCGCTTGCATCATTGTTTCCGTCTTACCGGGTTATTCCGATTCGCCGGCTGCTGCGAATGTTTTGCAATACGCCTCAAACAAACCAAAAGCGGTTTTCCACAATGGTCCGGGCTCACCGTTTCCCACCGCTTTCCCGTCCAGCGTGATCACCGGCGTAATCTCGAGTGACGAACTGGTGATCCAGACTTCATCCGCCAGAAACAGCATCGATACCGGAAGCGGCGCTTCACAGACTGGACGGCCCGCTTTTTCAAGCAGTTCCACCACCAGCCCGCGGGTCACACCGGACAGCAGCTCGGATCCTGTCGGCGGGGTCATGATGATATCGTCCTTTACCAGAAAAACATTGCTGGCGGCGCCTTCCGTCACCCAGCCCGCACGGGTCATAATGGTTTCCGTTGCGCCCCGCGCCACCGCTTCCTCCCTCAGCATAGCGTTGGCCATCAGCGAAATACTCTTAATGTCACAGCGCGACCAACGATAGTCTTCCCTTGTAATGGCAGCCGCCGGGGAGATGGGTGGGCGCTCTGAATATTTGTGTGTCATGGCAAACACCGAAGGGGGGATCCCCTCTGGAAAATGGTGCGTTCGGGGTGCCACCCCACGGGTCACCTGAAAATAAACGGACTGCTCGCCACCCCCATTGCGGCTCACCAGCTCGCCAAGCATGACATTCCACTTTTGGGATGAGAATGGGTTGGCAATACCGGCAGCCGCCAAACTGTTTTCCAGCCGACGGATGTGTTCAGCCAAACGGAACAACCTCCCGTTGTATACGGGAATCGCCTCGTAAACGCCGTCTCCGAGAAGAAACCCCCGATCCATAGGAGAAATCCGAGCCTGATCCAGGTGGATGAATTGGCCGTTAAGATAAGCAATGCTCATATTGGAATCATTCAACTGTATTGATAATATCTGGGGGAGGTGGTGCCAGGCACCATACTGCTTGACCGCTGTTGCAAAACACTATATCATATTCGCGTACGTTGATACACATATCAACCCTTCAGACATGTGTCAAGGGTAGACAACAAAAGCCTTTACCTTAGCCGGAGGGAGTCAGCGCCAAGGGTGAAGCCGCTTCGGGTCGCTCCGGCTGAGACCGAAGTTTAATTTACTGCAATTATATATTTTATTTACTCCTGAGTTGAGCCATTAGCGGTTAGCTTTTGGCAATCATCGACCACCCGCCGGGTTAAGCCCGGATGTCTTGTAACTATATGAAACAAAAGGATTAAGCGCTAACGGTTAAAAGCGAATCGCTTGTTTTAGGTTATTCTTTCAGATATTGATGACAGTCCCGTAAAAATTCGTCCCAAATAGCAATACATACAATATGTAGTTGTCAATTTGCTTTTACTTCTACAATATGATGTGGAATTAAAATGAATTTCTGACTTTTTACGGATCCATCAATGATAACTTTCGCATTTTTTATGCAACCATGGAGTTTATTAGGAACAATGAACGGACCCAATGACAACGCCAGCCCGCTGGAACAACGCCAGCCGGATATTATGGTCAGCGCCAAATCGCTTTTCAACATAGACATCGAAAACGACATGCTGATTCCCGCTTTCAGCGAAACGGATGAACATGTGCCGCCCATAGACCCGACCTACCGTTTCGACAAGGATACGACACTTGCCATTCTGGCTGGGTTTTCTTTTAACCGGCGGGTGATGATCCAAGGCTACCATGGCACGGGCAAGACCAGTCACATCGAACAGGTGGCGGCACGATTGAACTGGCCCTGCGTCAGGGTCAATCTCGACGGCCAGATCAGCCGCACCGATTTGGTCGGCCGCGATGCCATCGTGCTTGAGGACGGCAAACAGATCACCGCGTTCCAGGAGGGGATTCTTCCCTGGGCGCTGCAAAATCCCGTCGCCCTAGTCTTCGATGAGTACGATGCGGGCCGGCCCGACGTGATGTTTGTGATCCAGCGCATCCTGGAAATCAAGGGTAACCTGACCCTGCTGGACCAGAAACGGGTCATACGCCCCCATCCCAGTTTCCGCCTGTTTTCCACCACCAACACCCTTGGCCTGGGAGATACGACAGGCATTTACATGGGCACTCAGCAGCTCAACCACGCCCAACTGGACCGCTGGAGCGTCGTGACAACACTCAATTATCTGCCGCATGACCAGGAGGTCGATATCATATTGGCCAAGGTCCCTGATTTCAAGGATGAAGACAAACAGCAAACCGTTCATTCAATGGTTGCGCTGGCCGCTTTGACCCGGGCCGGTTTCATCAATGGAGATCTGTCGACGGTCATGTCGCTTCGAACCGTACTTGCCTGGGCAGAAAACACGCGGATACTCAGCGATATGGAAAGGGCGTTCAGGCTCAGTTTTCTCAACAAATGCTATCCCGAGGAGCATGCCCTCATCGCTGAATACTATCAGCGCTGCTTCAATGTGGATTTGCCTGAATCCATGGCTGCCGGCGTGAACATAGCGGCGGATGAAACCCGGTGACAACCGAAGCGTTCTCACCGGGTTACCGCGACATCGCAAAAACCGGTCCAGCGGCATCGGTTTGGGAACCTTTTTTTTAACAAATGCGGATCAAGCCGATCAACTCGATGCCAACGCCCTCTTGGGGAAAACGCTGAGCAAAAAAATACCATTGACAGTTGTAGCAATACAGTCTATGTAAACGCCACGTTGATCGCGAATGCGTAATCGTGTTCTGCACAGGCGGTCATTTTCACGGCGCATATCCTCATCAACACTGACCCAACCAGTAAATTGAGATTCTTGATGCGCTACCAATTCAAACCCGGGGGGGGGGGGCTTACCCACTGCTCATTGTCGCCATGCGCCCCTTCCACAGACGTTTTTGGAGGCTTAACTATGTATGCAGATTTTGACCTCAAGGTTCCCGACGCCCTCGATGATGCACTCGATGCTTTGGCATCGGGCAATAGCGGCGGCGCCATCCCCTTGGCGGGTGGCACCAACGTGCTGATTGATATCCGGGCTCGGAACATTGATCCGGACAGCCTGATCAGCGTTAAAAAAATCAAATCCTTAAGGGGAATTACGGAGAAAGATGGAAAAGTTACGGTTGGTGCCGCCACCACCATTTCCGATTTGTTGCGTTACCCGGACATGCCTCGTCTGGGATCGGCGATCATGGACGCCGGACGCGTATTCGCAGGCCAGATGGTACGAAATGCAGCCACGGTCGCCGGCAATATATGCTGTGGTTCTCCCGCGGCGGATACGGTTCCGCCCCTGATGGTCCTGGATGCGGTGGTTACTCTGCAGAGCCGTTCCGGCAGCCGGGAAGTACCGCTGAGCGATTTTTTTACCGGTTTCCGAACCAATGTCCGTGAGAGCAACGAGCTTATCACCCAGATCTCCTGGCCGGTACCAGCCAAAAATTCCGCCAACTTGTACTACAAAATTGGTCGGCGCAAGGGCGATGCCATCACCGTGGCAGGCGTTGCCGTCTCTCTCGGAATCGAAGACGGGAAATGCAAAAACGCCAGAATTGCACTGGGCTCGGTTGCCCCCACTGTCATCCGTGCCACCGACGCAGAGGCGATTTTGGAAGGACAGGCGCTGACCGCGGAACTGATCGACACCGCCGCCCGTAAGGCAATGGATGCATCCAGTCCCATCGACGATGTTCGCGCCACGGCCGAATACCGCCGTCAGCAAGCCTATGTATTGAGCCGGCGCTTGGTTAACCAGGCCTGGGAAACGCTTTCTTGAGGAGACTTACGCCATGAGCAATACAATAAAGATGACGTTGTCCATAAACGGAGAAAAACGCGAAGAAACAGTCGGGTCTACCGAGACCCTGCTGGAAACACTTCGCCGACTGGGTTATGTGGAAGTAAAGTGCGGTTGCGAAAAGGGTGATTGCGGTGCCTGCGCAGTTCTGCTGGACGGACAGGCAATCGATAGCTGCCTCACCCTGACCGGAACAGTAGAGGGCTGTGAAATCGTTACGGTCAAGGGCCTTGGCTCCGTCGAAAACCCGCACCCCCTGCACACCTCCTTTATCGATCTCGGTGCTTCCCAGTGTGGATACTGTACCCCCGGCATGGTCATTGCGGCGCAGTCAATGCTGACCAACGATAACGCGAATCCCACCGAAGACGAAATTCGTGTCGGTCTGAGCGGAAACCTGTGCCGATGTACGGGATATACCAAGATTTTCGACGCTGTCATGGAAGCGTCTAAAGTAATGAGCGAAAAGGGGGAATGATCATGAGCGACCAAAACCAGAAAGACCAAAAAGGCAGCAACGTCAATTACCGTCAGCTCGGCAAACCCCTTGTGCGCACGGACTCACCAGGCAAGGTTTTCGGGAAAACTCCCTTTGCCGGCGACTACGCCATACCCGGCATGCTGCATGCCAAAGTGCTGCGCTCCCCGGAAGCCAGCGCCCGCTTGGTCCGCATTGACGCGACCAAGGCGAGAGAACTCCCCGGCGTTATATGCATACTGACCTATAAGGACCTGAAAAACAATATCGTCGCAACGGATATCCCCGGCCAGACCGGCTTTAAACGACTCAACACCGATCAGCAGATCCTCGTAGAAAAAACCGTGCGTTACCAGGGTGAACCCATGGCCCTGATCGCCGCCGAAACCCTCGACATTGCACAGCAAGCCGCAGACATGATCGAGTATGAGCTTGAGCCGCTGCCCGGTGTCTACAATGTCCACGATGCCCAGAAGCCCGATTCACCCAAGGTTTTTGGTGACGACAACATTGTTGCCAAGTATAAGCTTCGTAAAGGTGACATTGATGCCGGTTTTAAAGCCGCCGACGTGGTCGTCGAAAATACTTTCACAACCCAATATATCGAACATGCCTTTTTGGAGCCGGAAGTGGGTATTGGATGGATTGACGATCAAGAGGTGATCAACATCCGTGCCGCAACCCAGTGCATCGAGCATTTTCGGTACGTGGCCGAAGCGATCGGCGTTCCCCAGAGCAAGCTAAGAGTCCGCGGCGCCCTCGTCGGCGGCGGGTTCGGCGGCAAGAGTGACGTTACCGTCGAACTTTATATCGCGTTGCTGGTTCAGGCCACCACCCGTCCGGTGCGGCTGTGCTTCTCGCGCGAGGAATCCTTCTACGGCCATTCCAAACGCCACCCCTTTATCATCTCCCATAAGACCGGGTTCACCAAAGACGGTAAAATTACCGCCTCCAAAATCGATATTACCTCTGAGTCCGGCCCTTATGCCTTTATGTCCCCCTATGTGCTGATGTACGCTACGGAAGCTGGACCGGGACCCTACCTGGTTGACAATGTCCATGTGGATTCCCGCTCGGTGGCCACCAACAACATGTACACCTCGGGATTCCGTGGATTCGGCGGAGCGCAAGCATGCATCGCCTACGAACAGCAAATGGATGAAGCCGCCAAGGTTCTGGGAATCGACCGCAGGGAACTGCGCCGGCGCAACTTTCTGAAAACCGGCGACCCCATAGCCACCGGATTCAAAATCCCCAGTGCCGTATGGTCCGAAGCCTGTATGGACAAAGCTTGGGAAGCGCTGGGCGAACCGACCGAAGCCAAGGGTCCGGTAAAGATCGGCCGGGGTATCGTCACATACCAGCAGGGTTATGGCCGTCTCATCTGGCTGCATGACACGGCGGAAGGCTGGGTCAGTGCCGAAATGGACGGAACGGTGGTCGTGCGTTCCGGTATCACCGATATCGGTCCCGGTCAGGGATCATCCCTGGCCCAGATAGCCGCCGAAATCCTCGGTGTCGACATGAAAAAAGTCACCGTCTACACCAGTGACACCGTCGCGACACCGCTTGCAGGCACCTCCACAGCAAGCCGTGGGCTTTACATGAGCGGCAACGCCATCAAGCTGGCGGCAGAGGCCGTTCGTGGACGTCTCCTGGCCCGGGCAGCCAAGGAGCTTGGCGTGGAAGCCGATGAACTCGATATGGCAAATTCCGAGATTTTCGTGATTGATGATCCGGATCGCAAAATGCCGTTCAAGGACCTGGTCGGCCTGTGTGCCTCGGATGGCATTCAACGATCTGAAATGTCGATGACCCGGGCGCCTTTCGGTGACTGGATTGACATTGAAACATGTCAGGGTCGGGTTCACCCGGATTATACATACGGTGCCCATGCAGCGGAAGTTGCTGTGGATACGGAAACCGGTGAGGTGACCATCCTTAAGAGTGTCGGAGCCCACGATATCGGCCAAATGATCAACCAGGCCGCCGTGGAAGGTCAAATTCAGGGCGGCGCCGCCCAGGGACATGGCTACGCACTGAGCGAGGAAGTTATTTATGAGGAAGGCAAACTGAAATCTCCGGATCTCAGCACCTACTTGTGCCCCACCTCCATGGATTGCTGCCGAATTGATGCGATCATTCTGGAATCGCACAGCGGTCTGGGTCCCTTCGGTGCCAAGGGTATCGGTGAACCCGCCCATACCCCCTCTACGTCAGCTATCGCCAATGCTGTCGCCGATGCCATCGGCGCAAGGGTCATGGATCTTCCGATCACTCCGGAAAAAGTACTCAAAGCGTTAGCTGAGAAGAAATAACGGATAGGCCTTGCCTATAAAACTTGAAAAGTGGCGGCTGCGAACTGACCATGGCCACCACACTGCAATCACCAAAACGCTGCCGGTCGGAAAAATTCCGGCCGGCAGTTTACTTTCTTCTTCTGTTTTCAGAAGAAAAAATCGAGGTTATCCGGCATGTATAAATCAACACCCGTCGAAGAGTCCGTAGGCATGGTAATCAGCCATGATATATCGGAAATTGTCACAGGTTCCAAGAAAGGCGCGGCTTTCAAAAAGGGCCACATCATCCGGGAAGAGGACATTGTGCATCTCAAGCGATTGGGCAAGGACAATATCTACTCGATCACGCTTACCGATGCCGACATCCACGAAAATGAAGCGGCCTCCATTCTCGCCAAGAGTCTTTCCGGCAGTGGTGTTGAATACCTCGACAAGCCCGAAGAGGGCAAGATTGCTATAAAGGCCGGTATTGACGGGCTCTTGCGAATCAATAAGGAGTCTCTTTTTCAACTCAACATGCTTGGGGAGGTGATCTGTTCAACTTTACAGGACCGGACACCTGTTAAAAAAGGGGAAATTGTGGCCGCAACACGTCTCATCCCGCTTGTCGGATCTCGCGAAATGGTGGAAAAAGCCAAAAAAATTGCTCTGTCCGATGCACCCATCGTCGAAGTTCATCCCTTGAAAAAGGTTAAAATTGGACTGGTCATAACGGGCAACGAAGTATTTTATGGCCGCATAGAAGACCGCTTCAAAGAAGTTCTTGTGAGAAAAAGCAAAGAGTTGGGATCAAAGCTTCATGTGGTCAGGCGTGCCCCCGACGATGTGAACGTCATCTCTCGCGAAATCCGACACTGCCTTGAGCAGGGTGCGGATTTTATTGTAACCAGCGGCGGGATGTCCGTCGATCCAGACGATGTTACCCGCGAAGGAATACGGCTGGCCGGCGCTACGGACATCGTTTACGGCACCCCGGTATTGCCGGGAGCCATGTTTCTCAGTGGCATGATCGGCGATGTGCCCGTTCTCGGTTTGCCGGCCTGCGGCATGTTTTTTAACATCACGGTTTTCGATCTGGTTCTGCCGCGTATTTTAACCGGCGAAAAAATTGGCCGGAAAGAGTTTGCCCAGATGGGGCATGGTGGCTTGTGCCGAAATTGTAAAGTGTGCACTTATCCGGTCTGCAGCTTCGGAAAATAGTCAATGCCGGTATTGGATCGCACACCTTGAGGAGAACACCAAGTCCTGTATATCGACAAAATGTATGTTATCGGTAGGTGAGCATTATGACACAGGAAAATACAACGGATACGAACGGTCAAGATGAAAAAGCTACGCCGAATTCCTCTCCGGAAACCTTGACGCAAAATTTCATTTCACATGCCGGGCGGCCCAAAAATCAGGGGACACTGGATCATCCCAGTGGAAGTGGCAGACCGATCGGTGAATGCGGTGATGCCATCGCGGTTCAGGTCCGTATTTACGAAGAAACCATTACGGATATTAAATGTCTTCCCGATGGATGCCTTTTCACAATCGCCTGCGCCAGTGCCATGAGTGAACTCGTTAAAGGGAAACCCGTTGAAACGGCACTGGAAATACAACCCGAGGATGTGGTGAATGAATTGGGGGGACTGCCCGAAGCGCATATGCACTGCGCCCGACTTGCAGTCAACAGCTTGGGAGAGGCCATCGGTGACTATTTCAAAAAAGGGGCTTATCGCAAAACGACGGGCCAATGGTCGGCGGAAGGAAACACCGGCCCCGGGATTCCCAGCGCTGAAAAAGCCGGAAGACGTCAGTACCAGGGGTGAAGCCCGTAACACTTTATTGCGATTCCCTGGCAACGCTTGATCTGGCATCCTCCGGCTTTCCCGGCAGGGTACAAAATAAGAAAATCACCGACCATCCGCTTGCTTAACGGATGGTCGGTGATTTTTTTATGCAACCATGGGGTTTACGCGAAACCTACCCCCGCCACTCCGTATCGTCTACGCTGGTCTTGAAATCCGGTACAATTACATCGTTAAGGTCTTCATCATCTACGGCCAGGATGTCCTTGTCCGAGGGTATGCCGACGAATAGAAGCCGGTTACGGGGGCATTTCTTGGTAGCCACCAGGCCCGACTCCAGGTTCTCGCGGGTGTAGTAATCGTAGTTTATCGTAGCAAGGTTGTTGACCACGGCAAACATGCCTGATGCGCGCTCACAAGCTTTACATCCCAAACATCCCACCTTGCAGACGCCCTTGACGTCCTTTCCCGCGTCCATGTTGGAGCACTCCACCACCAGCATACGGTCCTGTTTGAAAGGCGCCATGGTGATGATGTTGCGCGGACAGACTTTGGCACAGGCACCACAGCCCACACATTTTTCATAATCGACCCTTGCCAGCCCGTTTTCGATGTGGATGGCATCGTATTTACAGGCCCGCGTACAATCACCGAAGCCCAAACAGCCGTAGATGCACCCCTGTATATCGGTGACGAGGTTGGCCGGCCCGCAACGCTGTTCGCCCCGATAGGGGCTGCGTCCCAACCGGTCATCATAACATGCGCCACAGTGTACAACCGGTCGCCATGGATAGCTGGCCGTGACTTCGATGCCCATGACCGATGCCAGCGCCTCGGTACAACTCTTCCCGCCCACGGTACAAAGGTTTACAGGCGCATCTTCCAGCACGACAGCCTCGGCATATTCTCCGCAGCCTACGTAGCCACAACCACCGCAGTTGGCACCCGGTAGAATTTCGATGGCCTGATCCACGCGGGGATCCACTTCCACATGAAAGGCACGATTGGCCCATCCCAAAATAAAGGAAAGCACGACTGCCATGGCCAGCATTGTGGAGCCGGCCAGCCCAATGATTACCCAAGACATGATTCACCCCCGATTGCGTATTCCCGGCAGGCTCCGGATGACAAGGTCAAGGGTTGTATGGTCAAACCAGCCGACCGGTTTGCCGTCGACGGATCCGCCTTGCTTTCCATGGCGGCCGGAGCAGGTGTCAGGGCCTTGCGCAGTCCCGTATCCACACCGGTAAAACCCATGAATGCCATGGCCAGAATACCACCCACCACCAAGGTGATGGCCGCGCCTTTAAATGGTTCGGGCACGTCACACAAGGCCAACTCCTCACGAATACCGGCCATGATCACGATGGCGATGGTAAAGCCCACACCACCGCATATGGCCAGGGCCAATGAGCGGCCAAGATCCCAGCGATCCGCTGGATTGTCGACCCCCACCACGTTGCTCATAATTGTCAGGCAGGCAAAAAGAATCGCGCAATTGGTCGTGATCAGTGGCAAAAACACACCAAAGGCCTTGTACAGCGGTGGGAAAAACCGTCTCACATACATTTCCACGAACTGCACAGATGAACTGATGGCGAAGATATAGACGATGTAACATAGGATCGTCAGATCCACCCCGGCAGCAGCCTCGGCCGGCATGAACAAGCCGGCAATCAATCGGGTCAGCGGGGCGCCGGGCATGAGAACGAAGGTGGTCACGGTCCAGGCGATGAATGCCGCGATGGTAATAACGAAGGTCACCGCGGCTCCCATTCCCACGGCCATGCTTACATGCCTGGAAACACCAATGAACGGGCAGATGCCCACAAAATAGTAGAGTACGAAGTTGTTGATCAGGGCCGCACCCAGAGCGATCAGCAAAATGTCGATCAGGTAGTTCATGCGTCCTTGCCCTCCCGGTTCGAATCCATGGCGCTCTTGCGGGCCACCATCCAGTTAACCCCTCCCAACAGCAGGCCGAAGGTAATAAACGCCCCCGGAGGCAGGACCATGATCACCCAGTCCGGCCATCCTGCAGGCATGACACGCAAACCGAAAAGCGCGCCGGTACCCAGAATTTCACGCATTGCGGCAATGCTGCACAAAGCCAGCCCGAATCCCAGGCTCTGGCCGATGGCGTCGGCTGCGGCGACGAATGGGGATTGTTTGGATGCACACACCTCACAGCGGCAGATGATGATGCAGTTAACGATAATCAACGGAATATACGGTCCCAGCGTTTTACTCATCTGGTACAAGTAGGCTGCCAGAAGACGGTCTGCGATGGTGACGAATGTCGCGATGGTCAGTGTGAAGACCACGATACGCAGGTGTGGCTTGAGCAGATCACGGATCAGGCTGGTAATTACGTTGGCACACAATAGCACGAACCCCACGGCAGTGGCCATGGTCACGGCAGCCTGCAGGCCGTTGGTCACCGCCAGGGTGGGACACAACCCGAGAAGCTGACGATAAACCGGATTTTCCGGCAGGATACCGTTGAGAAACCGCTCGGTGGCGGTAGGCTGGTCAGCCATTGTCATTTCCCTTCTTCAGCTCCGGCGCCGGTGTATCGGTCAATGGACCGCGCAGGTCGCCGATGGCGCTATTGATCATGGTGGCAACACTTTGAGAAGAAATCGTGGCCCCAGTCACCGCATCAATTTCACCGGGTTTGGAAGCACCGGTTTTCACAGCCACCAGGGGGCTCCCCGTAGGCATGTCGATGAACTGGCTGCGCCAGGATTCGGTAATGATTTTGTTGCCCAAACCGGGAGTCTCTTTCTGTTCCAGCACGAACATGCCGGTTATCCTTTCCATATCCGCAGACAGTCCCACGAGCAACTCGACCGTATCTGCATAGCCCTGGCCCTTGGCCTTGATCACCCAACCCCGCAATTCGTCCTGATACCACGCCGCGTAGACGGGATAATATTTGGTACGATCACCCGTCTTTACGGCAACCTGGCGTGGTTCGATATCCAGAACCTGATTTTGAGCGGTCAATTTGGCAAACTGTTCCTGCCCCAATACCAGTAGGGGGACTTTCTCCAAGGTTTCGTTAAGCTTGTTGGCTTCAATCACCGGCCCCAGGGCCAGTTGAACGCCAGCCAAAGAGACCCCGAATCCCAAGGCCAGCAGCAATACCAGCCAGGCCTGCACGAGGCTGCCGGTTTTCAATCTGCTGGCAAGTGATTTTTTCTCAGTACTCATGAATGGTCCCCAATGAAGGTGTAATCAGAAAAATCAAATATTTTCGGTCCAAACAAATTCGCTTTCCGTAGCTTGTGGCCCAGGCCAAGGCCGCAGCGAAATTGAAACCGGAGGCGTAGCAGCGCGACATTGTGAATTTCAATACAGGGAAAACGCCGCCCTAAGGCGCAAGATGCCGTTTCCAATCAATTCCCTCCAAAAGGTGTGGGTATGCTCCACCGATTGATCAGCGGCGTCACCGCGTTCATCAGCAGCACGGCAAACATCACACCCTCCGGATACCCGGAAAACAATCTCAGCACCATGATCAGCAGGCCGGTGCCGAAACCGAATATAAATTTACCCTTGGGTGTCAGCGGGCTGGTGACCGGGTCCGTGGCGATAAAGAAAGCACCGAACAGCACAGATCCGGCCAGCAAATGGTGCAGCACCGTCCATCCGTCAACAGGTCCCATCAGATCGGCCAGCCCCCCCACAATCAAGACGGCCAAAAGCAATCCGCCTGGGATTTCCCAAGAGGCGGTTCGCCTGATCAGCAGAAAAAGCCCTCCCACCAGGCAGGCCAGGGCACTGGTTTCTCCCAGGCTGCCGTTGGTGGTGCCCCAGAACAGGTCTGTCAGGGATGTTACCACGCTGTTCATTTTATATGCGTTCAACGGCGTGGCCCGGGAGATGGCATCCACGGAACTGTGGATGTCTTCGAATCCGGAAGCAGCCAGGGCACCGGCAAAGGAGATCATCACGAAAGCACGTCCCACCATGGCAGGATTGAAAAGATTCATGCCCAATCCGCCGAACAGGATCTTTCCGATGCCGATGGCCACGAAAGCGGCGATCAATCCCACGTACCATGGCGCCGTTGCCGGCAGGGATAGCGCCAGGACAATACCGGTGACGACGGCCGAACAATCTTTCAGTGTCGATGGCCGGCCGCGTATTCTGACAAAAAGCCATTCGGCCAACAGGCAGGCACTCACGCACACGCCGAGTTGCAAAAGGGCGTATACGCGAAAAAACAGCAAAGCGGCAATCAGCACAGGTATCAGGGCAATCAGCACATCGGTCATCATGCGCCGGGTACTGGCAGCGGTTTGCGCCAGATGGGGCGATGGCGATACATGGATGACCGGCTGGTCGGCATCGGATACGGACCGGGAATCAGTTGATGGCATATCGGTATTTCTCTTCATAGGCTGTCCGTCATCCCCTTTCAGCCGCCGTCACGCGGGTTTTTCCCGCACGGATCAATTGCACCAGGGGGATATGCGCCGGGCAGGTATAGGCACATGAGCCGCACTCGAAGCAAGCCATGATATGATAACGACGGGACAACTCAATATCCTCGTTGCGTGCAGCCATGGCAATCTTGGTGGGTACCAGGTGCATGGGGCACGCGTCCACGCATTTGCCGCACCGCACGCAGGTGGTTTCTTCGCCGGCCTTTACCTCGTCGGCAGACATGACCGTCAGGCCGCTGGTCCCCTTGGTCACCGGGGTATCAAGATTGGTGAAAGCGAATCCCATCATGGGACCGCCGGCCACCAGACGGGCGGCGTCAGGGGTCAGGCCGCCGCAAAAATCAATTAGTTCACCGAAGGAGATCCCGATCGGAGCCAGCACATTGGCCGGTTTTACAATACCGCCTCCAGTGACGCTGATCACACGGTGTGTCAAAGGTTTTCCGTGGATAACGGCCCGGGCGACAGCCGCCATGGTACCCACATTGCTGATGGCAGCCCCCACATCGGATGGCAGTCCACCCAGTGGCACCTGCCGTTTGAGCACTGCCTGGACCAAGTGTTTCTCGCTGCCCTGGGGATACTTGGTTTTGACCACGGCCACCTGGACGCCGGTGCCATCCGCGGCTTTTCGAAGCGACTCAACCGCCGGCAGCTTGTTGTCCTCCACACCGATCACGATGCGTTCGGCACCCAAGCTTCGTGCGGCCAGCATGGCACCGGTGACAATGGGCGCCGGCGCCTCCATCATAAGCCGGTAATCCGAAGTCAGATAGGGCTCACATTCACAACCGTTGACAATCAGGGTGTGGACCGGTTTTTTATCGCTGGGTGAAATTTTCACATGGGTGGGGAAAGCGGCCCCTCCCATTCCCACCAGCCCACCATCACTGATCGCCTGACTGATATCGGCGGGGTCGTAAGTATCCAATCCGGTGGTGGGCCAGACTCCGCCGAAGATCTCGTCCCATAACGCCTGATCGGCAGGGATATCACCCTCGGTTTTGATGGGCAGGGTGTCCATGTGACGCCCGTTGGCCAGGGTCATGCGCATGGGGCGCTGGACCACACCGGGCACCGACGCATGCAACCTGGCCGAGACGAAGGTACTGCCCTTGCCGATGACCTCACCCCAGGCGACCGATTGGCGGGACTTCACTACAGACGCACAGGGCGCACCGATATTCTGGTGCAAAGACAATACGACCCGCTTCGGTGTAGCCATCACACGGATCGCCGCATCTTTGGACAAATCTTTGTAATCCGGTGGATGGATCCCGTGGGAAAAGGTTCCAGTGCCGTCGTAACCTTTCAACATCAGGCTCATGCTCGCACCATGAATAACATTTTTTTTGTGATCGACATTTCCGCTCCCAAAATACAAAAAGATTTCCACTGAGGGAAATCTTTTGGGTGAACTGCATCAGACTTCGTTTTATAAATATGACCGATGCAGACCGGATTGTCAAGAACTAATACACGCCTTTTTATACTATTTAAAAAAATTATGCCGCTACGCGGCGAAATGCCCCACCATCATCACGACAAACCTGGGGTATTGATGTTTTTTCCCCGCTTTACCCGGCAGTTGACAGGGGCGGTGGCCCCCAAAAACTGGACAATGTGATAAGCGATGAGTCAGACCAAAATTCAGGAGGATCTGACAATGGGTAAAAAACGCAAAACACACAGTCCACAGTTCAAGGCA
>PDTK01000019.1 GCA_002747175.1 Deltaproteobacteria bacterium
GAAACCACCGGAGCGCATGTTCGAATCAAATCAGCGGCCGCATCTTTTAGCAGTGTCGGGCTTGACGGGCATGTACGGTTGCCAATGGCCTTGTTGAAAGCGTCTTGTTTCTCACGGAAAATCTCAATCGCATCGTAGTCGGGTTTTCCAATACTCATCAGAGCAATCATCGAGGCCAGAATATCACCATGAGAAGTTTTGGGATCTACACAGTGAACGCCGTTTATCGTATTGAAGCGTAATTTGAAATTGATGGCGTCAGGTAATGCACCGATATGAATCAATCCGCTATGATTGGCAAGTTTTTCCATCTCCTGTTTTATGGAAATAGGACGCCTCATAGGATTCACCTCCGAAGTGAATGTTTGATGCCCTGTAGATACCATAATACATATATTAATTCAATAGGTTATACAATCTTAAACACATTTTGTGCCACGGAGGTTATATCCTGAACTATGCTGTTTTTACTGCCTAATTTTGTCCCTTTTTCCAAATGCGGTCACCCTGCCAAATGGCACCGTGATTATTGACAAATTACCAAATTTACCGGTAATATGACTGTTATCACCAACCGTCCTTTCCAAAGGAAGCCCATGGAAAAAATCACCGACGATGCCATTCGCCAATCCATCCAATCCACCCTCATCGAAACCTTTGACGCCATGATGTCCATGCAGATGGAAGTGGCCGATGGCGAGGAAGCCCTCGGTTTGGACGAAAACCGCATGGTAGGTGCCATCCACTTCGGCGGAGAGGTGGTCGGGGTAATGAGCTTTCACCTTGCTGAAACGTTCGCCAAAACAGCCACGGCGGCCATGCTGGGCATCGAATTGAACGAAATCAAAAGCCAGGATGAAATCAAGGACGTGATCGGCGAACTGGCCAATATCGTCGCCGGCAACCTGAAGACGGAATTTTTGGATGCGGGGCTGACCTGCGTAATTTCGACCCCTTCGATCACCTCGGGCAGCGACTTCAAGATTGATCCGGTTGATATCGCTCCCCCCATGCACTTTACGTTCCGGCAGGCGGATAATTATGTACAGTTAGAACTGTATGTCAAGGAAGAAGTCGGCGCCAAAGAAGACATCATGAGCGATCTGTCCAGCGAGGTGATCATGGAACGGATCGCCGGCGTGGACATCAAAAACGCCATTGTCAATTCGGTTATCGATGTCTTTTACACCATGCTGGACATGGAAGTGGAGGCCATCCAGGAAGAGCCTGCCTCCTTCACCGAAGAAAACCGAACCGTGGGCTCGGTCACCTTCGCCGGCGAGGTCGACGGCATGTTCAATATCCAGGTCAATGACGATTTCGGAAAAGCCATTACCGCCGCAATGCTGGGAATGGAACCGGAAGAAATCGAAAGTGAAGAAGAAGTCTACGACGTCATTCGCGAATTGAGCAACATCATCGGCGGGAACCTCAAATCCAACTTCGTGGATGCCGGCCTTTCATGCGTCCTCTCGACCCCATCCATCACCAATGGCAGGGACTTCAAGGTCAGTCCAACCAACGTTATCCAACCGGCCCGTTTCCTTTTTTCTCATAAAGACAGCATCATTATTGTCGAAGCAGGTGTCAAACAGGACAAAGTTGCCGTTTCCGAAGAAGAGGAGAAACCGGCCGAAACGGATACCGGCCTTGAACCGTCTGAAGCCATCGTGATGGCTGATACATCCGGAGAGATAGACCAGGTCAAGAACCTTGATCTGATCATGGATATTCCCCTGCAAGTCACCGTGGAATTGGGCCGATCCCGCAGGCGTATCAACGATGTACTAAAAATGGGTCCCGGCTCTGTGGTCGAACTGGAGCAAATGGAGGGCGAGCCGGTTGATATCCTGATCAATCAGACCCTCATCGCCAAAGGCGTCGTGGTGGTAGAAAAAGAGAAATACGGTATCCGCATCAGCGAAATCGTCAGCCGTACGGAACGGATGAAAAGCTTCCGTTAAAAACGGTTATCAATTCGGAAACAGCCCAATGCGGACAAATTGGCCATTTCCGGATGGGCACAATTTAAAAGACACGGAAAGATTCCCCGTGAGCCGGATTGTATTCTTGACAGGAGTCTTCAAAAATGGTTGTACGAAGTTGAACAATTGGCCATCGCTATATGGTTGCCCGGCAACGAAGGGACCTTCACAGGCTTGACCTTGCCCCCAAATCAACCGGGGCAAAACGTTATCAGGCCACCCAAGGATGTAAGGTTCCCCAAGATATCAAGTAAGGAGAGATAAATGAAGATCCTAGTCGGTTACGACGGATCCAATTCCGCGAAAGATGCCCTGGCCCTGGCGACCAAACACGCTGCGGCATTCAAGGCACAGGTTATCGTGGTGTCATCGCTGACCGGCGGAAATGTGACCCATGCCGTTGAAGTGGAACATGCCACCGAAGATCTGGAAAACGCTAAAAAATTTGTGGATGAAACCGGCATTGCCTGTGAAACCAAGCTGCTGGTACGTGGCATGACGCCCGGTGAAGATATTGTCGAATACGCCAAAGAGCAGGCTGTGGATGAAATCGTAATCGGTATCAAGCGCCGATCCAAGGTCGGCAAACTGCTTTTTGGATCCAATGCCCAGTATATTATTATCAAAGCGCCTTGTCCGGTGGTAACGATCAAATAGCATTTACCCAGGCTGTTGTTCATTCATCTGGATGACGCCTTCCGATGGAGGCATCCGCCGTGATCATTGCCGGCCTGACAGGGGGCATTGCCTGCGGAAAATCGACCGTTTCGTCCTTTTTTCGCGACGCCGGCGCTCATATCGTCGACGCAGACCAAATTGCCAGACAGGTCGTACAACCCGGAATGCCGGCACATAAGGATATCGTAGAGACCTTCGGATATGATATTCTGTCGGCTGACAGTCAAATCGACCGTCAACGTCTGGGCGATATCATTTTCCATGCATCCGGGGAAAAAAAACGTTTAGACGCCATTGTCCATCCACGGGTATTTGAGCAATCCGCAAACGAAATCGCGGCTATCGCCGATCGCACCCCCGATGCCATCGTGATAATGGATGTGCCCTTGTTGATCGAATCCGGTATGCACCGCGACCTGGAAACGGTAATTGTGGTTTACATACCGGAGCGCCTTCAACTGTATCGCCTCATGAAACGTGATGGATTCGATGAAGCCGCCGCCCTGGCGCGAATCCGCTCCCAGATGCCCATCGAAGAAAAACGCAAGCACGCGACGATCGTGATAGACAACAGCAGGAGCCGGAAAAACACACGCCAGCAGACACTGACCGCCTACCGGCAATTGCAGAACCGCTGCGGATATGTTTCCCATTCGATTTAAACGGACGGCTTCGGCGCCGTCACCACGAACCGACCCTGCAACAGCCGCCAATCGGTGGATGTTGCCCCTGATATTTTGCGAAGCAGCAGTGAAGGCCGCTTCAATGAGACCTATATAGAGAATTTTCTCATTTTTCATGTAACGTTTGTTTTTTTTGGCAGGAAGCATCGCAACCAATTATGGACAAACATTTTATAGATCAAATTGACAAACGACGCACCTTTGGCATCATCAGCCACCCGGATGCCGGCAAGACCACCTTGACCGAAAAACTGCTCATGTTCGGCGGCGCTATCCAGATGGCCGGGGCGGTGAAGGCCAAACGGGCCGGAAAGCACGCCACCAGCGACTGGATGGCCATCGAAAAGGAACGCGGCATCTCCGTGACCACATCGGTGATGAAATTCCGATACGACGGATACGAGGTGAACCTTCTGGATACACCCGGCCACCAGGACTTTTCAGAAGACACCTATCGGGTGCTGACGGCCGTAGACAGTGCCCTGATGGTCATCGACAGCGCCAAAGGAGTGGAACCCCAGACGGAAAAACTCATGGAGGTGTGCCGCATGCGCAACACCCCCATCATGACATTTATCAACAAGCTGGACCGGGACGGCCTGTCCCCTCTGGAGATCCTCGATGACATCGAAGACAAACTGCAGATCGAATGTGCGCCCTTGTCCTGGCCCATCGGCATGGGTAAGCGCTTTCAAGGGGTTTACAACCTTTATCAGCACCAGTTGCATCTGTTTCGCCCCGGGAGCCAGACCCGCGATCAGGAAGATGCTATGATCATCACCGATCTGGCTGATCCGCAGTTGGATGAACTGCTGGGCAGCCAGGCCGATGAACTGCGCGAGGATGTTGAATTGCTGGAAGGGGCCGCCAACCCATTCGAACTGAATCAGTACCTCAAGGGCAGTCAGACACCGGTTTTCTTCGGCAGCGCCATCAACAATTTCGGTGTGCGTGAACTGCTCGAAGCCTTTGTGGAGATGGCCCCGGGTCCCCTGCCCCGCACCACCCGCGAACGGCAGGTGGAACCGTCGGAGGCGACATTTTCCGGATTCGCATTTAAAATTCAGGCCAACATGGATCCGGCTCACCGTGACCGGATTGCCTTTGTACGGATCTGTTCAGGAAAATTCACCCGCGGAATGAAGGTCTTGCAGACTCGGCTGGGCAAGCAGGTCACCTTGTCCAAGGCCACCATCTTCATGGCCCAGGACCGTTCCAATGTGGATGAGGCTTACCCGGGTGACATCATCGGCATTCACAACCACGGCACCATCGGCATCGGTGACTCCTTCAGTCAGAAGGAACCGCTCAGTTTTACCGGCATCCCCAATTTCGCACCGGACCACTTCCGCCGGGTTCGGCTGAAAAATCCGCTCAAGGCCAAACAATTGCTTAAAGGGCTTACCCAATTGGCCGAAGAAGGCGCCGTTCAGTTTTTCCGCCCGCTGTCCGGCAACAGCTACATACTGGGCGCCGTTGGCGTGCTTCAGTTTGATGTGACCATGGCACGGCTGAAAGCGGAATACGGCGTTGATGCGGACTATGAGCCGGTCACATTCGCAGCCGCACGGTGGATAACCAGCGACGACAAGAAGCAACTGGCCATTTTCGAAAAAGAAAAGCACGCCAGCCTGGCTCACGATTCCCAGGGTCGCCTGGCCTATCTGGCATCCAGTTTATGGCGTCTGGAAAATGCCATGGAAGAGTGGCCGTCGATTAGGTTTCATAAAACCCGTGAACTGGCTGCATGATTCGCCGGCCCCGATACAATAACCGCGGATAAGCCAAACCACCATTTCCCAGTTTAAAATTGATTGTCGTGGGTGAACGCACGGACCTCCCGTCTTTTGGGAGCGGCGCCCACCTTGGCGGGATATCCCAGCGGAATCAGGGTCACCAGTTCATATCCCTCGGCAACGCCGATCACCTCCCGCGCTCGTCCATGATCGAACAGACCGGCGATGACCGTTCCCAGTCCCAGACTGTGGGCCATGAGGCAAAGATTCTGAGTGGCCAACCCCAAATCGTACATCATCCAATCTCCGAATCGGGTGGTCTCCATATCCTTATAATAGCCCGAAATTCTGGTCCGGGCACACAGGCCCAAAAGAACCGGGGCCTGAACAATGGCTTTGACGGCCGGATTGCCTTTGAGCGGAAAAGTGTCCTGAAGCCGTTGTTTTGTCTCCGGGTCCCGGATCACGACCACCTCCCAGCACTGGCAGTTGGTCCATGAAGGTGCCCAGCGGACCGCTTCCAGAATCTGCTCAAGGATCTCGTCGGATACCTCCCGATCCTCGTATTTACGGATGCTTCTTCTGCCTTTAATGATCTCCATTAAATCTGTCACGGCAATGTCTCCTTATTGTCCGAGGCGGTTTCACACGTCACCCCCCGGTTCATATTCCAAATGCACCCGTGCGCCTCTATAAATAGGCAAATTGGGTCGAGATCAAGGCGTGGGAAAAATTGTACCACAGGCATATGGTTGATATTCCAAGGATACAATTTCGGGCACAACGCCGATATCGGGCCAATTGGCCATTTCTGGATTTGCACGGCTATCCGATATTGAACTTTCCCAATTCTATATAGTCCACATCTTCCACGTCAATAGCCTGCACGATGGCCCGGTTGAGGCGCTTTTTCATTTCAGCCACCACCGGCCGGCGCTTGTTGATCGTCTTGGCGAATGCTATGGCCGTCTCCATCAGGGTCTCCTTGGTACACGCCTGTTGGATAAAATGATGCTCGACTCCCTGATCTGCCGTCAGCCGCGCACCGGTGTATTGCATGTATTCGATCATGTACATGGGCAGGGCTTTTTTGAGCAGTTCGTTCATGCCCGGTAGAAAGGGAATACCCAGATCCACCTCTGGAAAACAGAAAAAACCGCGATCCGAACGCATGAAACGGAAATCAAAGGCGCAGCACATGATGGCACCGCCGGCAAATGCATGGCCGGAGATGGCAGCCACGGTGACCAGGGGGTAGGTGACCAGCCTTTTGAACAGGCGATTGAGCAGGTAGAAAAAATCCTTGGCCCGGGCGATATCGTTCTGCTGGATTACTGGCACCAACCATTCCAGATCGATTCCGTTGGAAAAAATTTTTTCATGGGATGAGGTGACCACCAATGTCGTGGCTTCGGTCTCGTTTTCGATTTCATCCAGAACATCCAGATAGGCATCCAGAAAACCCGGATTAAAACGGTTTTCACCGTCGTCCAGAGACAGGGTCGCCACATGCCCGTCCAGGCTGTGTGTTACCAATGCCATCATTAACTCCTGAAACGCGATTATGGTAAGCGGTTATGGTAAATGGTACAAATACCGTTGACAAAATCGGGAATCAGCGCCGTGGAAATGGAGGTGAAATAAAAAATCCGTTCCTTATATCAGTGTAGCGTCTCTTCGTTTATTACCTGTAAATCTCGCCAAAATATCACGCACGATTGTATAAGTTGAGAAACAGTCTGGTTTGAAAATGAAAAAACAGTGAACCGGAAGCGTAGTTTTTTTTGTGATTAACAGGAACCGCCGATACCTGGGTTATCCCCATCCCCCCATCGGGGGGATAAGAGGGGGGGATGGGGGATAAATAATATTTTACCCGAAATATGATGGTTTCGTAAAAAGGTCTTTTTTAGCGATTTTACCCTGCATAAATTATTGAAATTATTAAGGGCGATTTTTCAATTTCTGACTTTTTACGGGACCCCAGATCCTGATTATGTTTTGTAGATTATATGATTTAGCCGCTCTTGCCAAGGAGAAAAGTGGGATCTGCCAGGGTAACCGCATTTGGAAATCAAACGTTCAAGATTTTCAACAGGTAATCGTTGTCCCATCCGGCCTTAAGCCGTTTGGCCTCGATGCTTTTTTTTACAGAAGTTTCTTTTTTGATCATGTTCAGGGCAATATGCCTGAGCACCGTAAAATTGTCTGGTGCATGCCCAAAATGGTTTTGGGATAGACGGACGTTGATCTTTTTTTCATGTGTGCACTCCTTGAAATTGTCAATAATTTCAATGGGTAGCGAACTTTCGAAGAAAAGTCTATGTTTTTATCGTTATTTCAGACAGTTATATTGTATCCTGAAATATGCTGTTTTTACTGCCTGTTTTTATCCCTTTTTCCAAATGCGGTTACCCTGTGTGCGGCCACTTTGCTACTTGACAACTGCAATGTGGCTCTACTATAGCTATGAACAGCTGAACGGATTCGCAAAAACCGATATCTGCGTTACGCTTCATCCCACGGAACTGGACAGTACCTATTTACGCCTCATTGTTCGGGATTCGCAAGCCTTGATATCGGACTTTTTAGGAATACGTCTGAAATTCATATTTTTGCGCACTCATCAATCGTTTAATAGATTAAAAATATGGTACCTGTTCACGTGGTGGCAGCAGCCCTCCTGTAAATCACAGGCGGTAAGCGTTTGCAGGATGCCGCAGGGATGCGGCTTCGGACACGCAGACGTGTTGAGTATACCACTTGTACCCTTACCCTGCCGGGAACGTCGGAGGAAGCCAGATCCCAGGTTGCCAGGGGAGCGCAGTAACGTGTTGCGGCTTCACCCCTGGCGCTGCCCCCTGCCGACTTTTGCAAGGCTGGAGTTCACGTCAAGTGCCCGGCAACAAGGCAGATGCAGTGCCCTGTGAACACTTACAAAATATGAACGTTCATCGTCAGGCATTATTTACGCGCAATGAAACCGCTGCACTGAATCGACTTCCGGCAAGAAATGGATTTTTTTAATACATACTAATGCCTTAAGGAGGTATCCATGGCACAGATACTGGCCGACCGGAGAGACATCAGCTTTGTCCTGCACGAACTTTATGAAATTGGAAACCTTAGCCAGCACGAAAAATACGCAGATTTTGGTCCCAAGGTAATAGATATGGTGGTCAACGAGGCAAGAACGTTGGCCGTTAAAGAAATCTATCCCACCTGGAAAACCGGGGATGAAGAGGGTTGCACTTATACCAACGGTGAAGTCACCACCCCAGAAGGATTCAAAGCGGCATGGGACCTGCTGGTGGAAGGCGAATGGCTGGCCATGGACCGCAATGTCGATTGGGGTGGGCAAGGCATGCCGGAAACCCTGGCCATGGCAGCTCGGGAGTACCTGACTGCGGCCAATATGGCTTTGTTGATGATTTCCATTCTCAACCACGGCAGCGGAAAAATCATCGAAATTTTCGGCAACGACAAGCAGAAAGCACTGTACCTGAAAAAAGTCTACAGCGGTGAATGGGGCGCCACCATGCTGCTCACCGAAGCCGAGGCCGGATCGGATTTGTCGGCCCTGACCACCACGGCAACCAAAAACGATGACGGCACCTACAGCCTCGTGGGCAATAAACTGTTTATCACCGCGGGAGAGACTGATCTCTCCGAGAACATCATCCACCCGGTGCTGGCCCGCATCGAAGGCGCTCCGGCGGGCAGCAAAGGGATCTCCCTTTTTCTGGTTCCCAAATTCTGGGTCAATGACGACGGCAGCCTAGGCGAGCGCAACGATATCGTCTGTACCGGTATCGAGGAAAAAATGGGCCTGCACGGCAGCCCCACCTGCACAATGTCCCTGGGCAGCAAGGGTAAATGCATCGGCACCCTGTTGGGCGAGGAAAACAAGGGCCTGATGAGCATGTTCTACATGATGAACGAGGCCCGTCTTTCAACCGGCACCCAGGCCTTGTCCTGCTCCTCGGCCTCCTACCTGCATGCCCTGGACTACGCACGCACTCGGATGCAGGGACCGATGATGGGCGCCAAAGAAAAAAAACAGGTAGCCATCATCAACCATCCTGATGTCCGGCGCATGCTGATGAACATGAAGATGTTCGTAGACGGTATGCGCAGCCTGCATTACTACATCGCCAGCCGGGAAGACTTCAAACAATTTGTCGACGACCCGGCGGAAAAAGAAAAAATGCAGAATGTGATCGACATTTTGATTCCCATTGCCAAGGGATATGTGACGGACCGGGCCGTCGAGGTGTGCAACATTGGCATCCAGATCTTTGGCGGTTACGGCTATACCAAGGAATTTCCGGTCGAACAGCTTTTGCGTGACGTTCGCATTACGGCGATCTACGAAGGCACCAACGGCATCCAGGCCATTGATTTGCTTGGCCGAAAATTGGGCATGAAAGGCGGTCAGCTGCTCACCGACTTGATGACCGAAATGAAAAAAACCATTGATCTGGCCAAAGGCATGGATCCCCTCAAAGCCCTGGCCGAAAAAACCGAGACGGTCATGCAGGAATGGGAAAACGCGGCCCGTCACCTTTCGGAAACCGCATCCGGACCGAACATGCTCAAAGGATATGCCCATGCCTGTCCGCTGATGCAAATCACCGGCGATGTGGTCATGGCCTGGCTGCTTTTGTGGCGTGCCGTGGTTGCCAAACAGAAACTCAACGGCAAGGTCAAGAAAAAAGACATCGCGTTTTATGAAGGTCAGGTTCAGACGGCCGAGTATTTCATCCGTACCGTGCTGCCGGTAACCACCGGCCTGGTAAATACGGTTCTGGATACCTGTGGTGTGGCCGTCGAGCTGGAAGATGCGTCCTTTGGTGGAAAATAAGTAACAAACTGAGTCATTTTGGATTTACAATCCCGGTGGATGTTTTCCCGCCGGGATTTTTTTGGGCTGCCCTTTTCAGGATGCTCCGCGCCCTTGACATGACCGATACTGGAAGTTCTGGAAATTGACATGCGATGATTGCCATCATCAGGGCACGCATTTAGCGACTCGGCTATAATACTGGTCATTATTTCCAATCTATGACCAGTATTTTGGTCAAAGTTTAAGATTTTCTTGAAAATTTTTAAAATGATTAATGATGATGGTTTCGTAAAAAGGTCTTTTTCAACGATTTTATCCTGCATAACTTATTGAAATTATTAAGGTCTATTTTTCAGTTTTTGACTTTTTGCGGGACTATCAATCTTAGCCAACTTAAAACCTGTTTTCCGGCTCCCCCCTATTTCCGTATATGGCGACAAAGAAACTCACCATCAATTACAGACCATCATGGATGGAATACGCCCAAAGAATAGGCATTGAAACCTGCCCGGAAGCGGAGGCCGACGCTCACCGGTTCTACACCTTCGCCAAAAACAAAATCAATCCCCGGGCTGTTTACACCGTATCCTTTATTCATGATCGTGTAAAAGCCGGAGAAGAAACGGTCTGTAAAATAGACAACCGGATATTTACCGGAAAAATCCTCCACAAACTTGATCCGGTCAACAGGGTATTTCCATACATTGCAACCGCCGGAGAAAAACTGGCGAATGCGAATCTGAATTCGTTTCACGATATTGAGCTTGTGGCGAAATGGTCCGGCCTGGTTCAGTACATGGTGTTATCAAAAATGCGTGAATTCCTGATAGACCACATCAAAGATGCGTTTCATACAGGCAATCTCAATTCCATCAATCCAGGTTCTGGAAATGCCGAGAACTGGCCGATAGAGCAAAACGCTGAAGTTTTCAAGCTATTTAACGATAGCATCGATCCGGGAGTCAGGCTGTTGCCCAGCGGGCTTATGAGTCCCCCTTACTCGGTATCCGGATTCCTCTTTGAATCGGAAGCGTTCTACGTGAACTGCCAATACTGCGACAGGAAAGGGTGTCCGGGAAGAAAGGCTCCCCGGGTCTGATATCAGGTTTTTTAATCCGTAAATTCAGGGCACTTGATCTCCTAAGCCGGGAAACCCGCACCCCATGCCCCCACCTTATTTTCTTCTTGTCATTGTACGTAATATTGATGGTTTCGTAAAAAGGTCTTTTTTAGCGATTTTACCCTGCATAATTTGTTAAAATTATTAAGGGCGATTTTTCAATTTTTGACTTTTTACGGGACTATCAATATTGGTGATGGCTTCAATACCGCCGTCGTTGTCGATGTCATCCTCTCTTTTTATGTACCTGCTCACGGGGTAGAAGCAGCCAATACCTGTAAAGCACAGCCGGTAAGCGTTTGCAGGACGCCGTAGATGCACGGCTTCGGGCACGCAGACGTATGGGGGGGGCATACTTCAACTGCCCGGTAACAAAGCAGATACGGTGCCCTGTAAACGCTTTCCTTTTTATCCGGATGGGCATTAGGTAGCAAATTGATAGATAACGGCCCCCCAGGTCACACCGGCACCCAAGCCAAGAAACATGATGGTGCTGCCGGCACTCACGACATTTCTTTCAATGGCCTCGTCCAGCGCCAGAGGGATGCTTGCCGCAGTTGTATTGCCGTAGCGCTGGATGTTGTTGTACACCTTGGATTCTGGTAGATCCAGTGCTTTGGCGAAGGCCTGGTTGATTCGAAGGTTGGCCTGATGGGGAATGAACAGGTCGATGGCTTCCAGCGGAATTCCCGCCTGCTCCAAGGCTTCTCCGGCCACCTCTGGAAGCCTCCTGACGGCATTTTTAAATATGTTGCGTCCGTCCATGACGGGATAATGCATTCGTGCTTCCAACATGGATGCATTGATTCGTGGATTCTCACGCGATGCCGGGGCGGTGATCATCAGGCTCTCGGCCAGTGAACCATCGGCATGCAGGCAGGAAGCCAGAACACCGGCATTGACATCTGTCTCGGCATGCTCCAGACAGACGGCCGCCGCCCCATCACCAAAAATAACCGTCACATCCCGGCCCTGGGTGGAGATATCCAGTCCGGTGCTGTGCACCTCGGCTCCCACCAGAAGAATCCGTTTGGCCAGACTGCTGCGAATGTATGCATCGGCGGTTGCCAGGCCGTATAAAAAACCTGTGCACTGCTGTCTGATATCGAGAGCCGGCGTTGATGTAAGACCGAGCTTATGCGCCAGCAGACAACCCGACCCCGGGAAAAAGATATCAGGGCTCAATGTTGCAAAAATGATCAAATCGATGTCCTCGGGTGTCCAGCCGGCACGCTCCATGGCGATTCTGGAGGCTTCCAGCCCCAAATCGGATGATCCCACGCCCCCTTCTTCCGGAACCCAGTAACGCTGTTGGATACCGGTACGCTGCACGATCCATTCGTCGGTGGTGTCCATCAACCGGGTCAGATCTTCATTGGTCACGCGTCTGGGCGGTACGTAACGACCGGTTCCCTTGATAATGGTTTTCTTCATTGCTGAATTCTCCCTGGTACAGTCCGTAAGGTAGCCAATGCACATCGATATCCATCAGGTATCAGACCTGCAATATACGCCGGGCCTAAAAAATGTTCAAGAAATGAATCGGTATGCGGCATGCGGCTGTTGGACTGACCGATGGCCCGAAAAATTGCTTAAGTTTTCGAAGACATTCGTCGATATTCACAAAGTAGTGCCAATGTATCGATCATATTGACGGATAGTTCTAAAAGGCCTTATTCGCGTCACATACTAAGGAAAAATAACCTGTATTCGTTGAGGTGTCCAGCCCATGAACGCCCCCAACCATCGCCAAGATAACAACCCTGATACGCAAAGCGCGGAAGATTCCCTCGACGAGGACCAGCAAAAAGCCTTCGAAAGCATCATGGCGCAAATCGAATCCGGTGAAGATGAAAACGACAATGACGATGTAAAGGAATCCTACGACAAGGACAATTTTGCTGCCGAACTCGAGAAAGTCGCAAGGCAGGCCGATGCCGACAATGACGCGCAACCCGAAGAAAAGGCCGACGAAAATCCCGATGACGAGCTTGACGAGGACCAGCAAAAAGCCTTCGAAAGCATCATGGCGCAAATCGAATCCGGTGAGAACGACCTCATAGAGGAAGCCAAAGAGGCCGACGAACCGACAGATCTTGTAGAGGCAGTGACAGACCCTGCGGAAAGCCAGGTTGTATCATCCGATCGGATAAAAACGGAAGAAACCGATACGGCGTCCGATGATCACGATGGCATTATCAAAGAAGCCGCGCGGCCCGAACCGGCAGCCGGTGGGCCGGAGAGCACATCCCCGGCCAATGAAGAAAAGCCCCAACTCCCGGATCCTGAAACCGGGGCAAAAACGGCGGACGGACCAGTAGATGTAACGTCGCAGGCAAAACCGTCTTCCGATGGCGAAACAGCCAGCCCCCATGCCCTGAAAGCGGCCGACCCACTGCCGCAAAAAAAGCCGGCTGCCGGCGGCAAAAAAAAACGCATCATCATCACGTCCATGGTCGTGGCGCTCATACTGGTCGCCGGAGGTTTTTATTATTTTTATCATTTCTTGCAACCCGTCGCAGAATCGATTGAGTCAACACCACCGACCGAAACGCCACAGCCGGCGGACACCATCGCCCCCCATGAACCCCTGACACAGGAACCGATTGCCGTAACGAGAGACAATACCGACCTGTCCCGGCTAAAACGGACAACCACGGAATTGAATAAACTGCGCCGGGAACTGATCGACAAACAGACAGAAATAGAAGATCTTCGGGCCTACTATCGGGCTGGTATCGAATCGGAAATTAAAGGCCTGATAGATATGATCGGATCGGAAGGCGGCGGCCCCATGTCTTTTTCAGCAGCCAAGACCCATCCACGGATTGTCCTGGGTCTCCAGGCGATCCAGCGGCGGAACACATATATCGATAAATTGGTTACGCCGTCCGAGGCATTGCAGGTTCACAGTGAAGTGCTTTTATATCATTCCCGAAAAGCCGACATCTTATCCCTGATGGTCGCCAAAACCAGTGACATCGACGTGGATGGATTTATCACCGCCGCCGAGGCCGTCATGACGGATCACCGGCAAGCCCTATCTGAATTGAACATCGATGATGCATCGGCAACACCCAGTTCTTTGGAAAATATATGGAAAGATGTGAATCGCCGCCTGTCTGCCGTTCCGAAAAACAGGGCCAATGGGGACAGCGTTCAGCAAGCAAATAACGCCGTTATCTGGAAAAAAATCTGTGAGGGGGATTTGACGCAGAAGCATCGGTTGACGGCCCTGTCACCCGAGGCCGCCCGTTGCCTGGCCGCTTGGAAAGGCAAAGACCTGTTCCTCAACAATTTGACCGACCTCTCTCCCGAGGCGGCACGTTCCCTCTCCAACTGGCCGGGCGACTGGCTGGGGCTGAACGGGCTCACCGAGTTGACACCCGAGGTGGCCAGACACCTGGCACGATGGAAGGGCAAGGGGCTGTCCCTCAACGGCCTCGACCAGTTGACGCCACGGGTGGTGGCCATCTTGTCCGAATGGCAGGGACAGCAGATTGAGTTGATCAATGTCAGGCACATGGCCCATTGGGAAAACCCCAACACCCGCCTGTTTCTGTCGGACGCCCTCAAACGCAAACTCAATGAGACGAGGAAATAGCCGTGGCATTATCGACAATCCAATTCGTTTGTCGCTGCCTCCTGCCGGTAATTGTTTTGCTGACCTCGGTCCAGGCAGCCCCAGCCAATACCAAAGGTGACCAGTTGCGTCGGATCATGGCGGATATTTCCTTGTTAAACAAACAGATGACCCAACGAAAAAACGATGCCGTCGATATCAGGGCTGCGCTGTTCAAACGTCTCAAAGAGATCAGAACCGAAGCCAAAAATGAAATGCAGGCCAACAACGTCAAAACCACAAAACAGGCCAGACAGATTTCACGGCTCTGGCTCGATCTGGTTTTAATCGGCGAGATTCAAGCCTATATAACCGGATACACCAGACGCATCAATCATTATCGGGTGGCCTGTGATCGGCTCAGCTATCTGTACCAACAGGCCGATGACGACCTCAAGATCATCGAGGCACTTTCAGACATGAAAATCGAGGCACTGGTTGCCCAGACGCAAAAGATTCTGGATCACTATCTGGCCGATGCGCAAACCATTGTGCTTCACCCCGACACATTGACCGCTGTTTCTCCGCAGGATATTTTCAAATCAATCAAATAGGATCGTTTGACATCCATCCCGACGGAACCTCGGCAGGCGGCATATATCTCCTCAAGTTCAAGGGCAATGTCACAGGGATGCCTACCGGTAAGGCGCATACCCATTAATACCCGCTTATGC
Organism: Deltaproteobacteria bacterium; assembly: GCA_002747175.1. Classification (GTDB taxonomy): domain Bacteria; phylum Desulfobacterota; class Desulfobacteria; order Desulfobacterales; family Desulfosarcinaceae; genus Desulfosarcina. The sequence goes on from PDTK01000019.1 coordinate 15,345, forward strand.
AGTTTATGGGAATTGCTTCCATATGATTCGTGAAAACGATTGATTCTTGCGTTCTATGATTGAAGCGGGTATTCATACACCTTTGGTAAAAATAGGGATGAAGCCTAACGCAGATATCGTTTTTTTACGAATCCGTCATATATCGATAATATGTATATTCCCCCAAACATCGCCGTCGTAGGGATAGACGGCATTTTTCCGGGCGCTTCCGACCTGGAGCGGTTTTGGCAAAATATCCTCGAAGGCAGGGTCCAGTCGGCACCGGTTCCGCAGCATCGCTGGATTGCACCGGTGGAAGACCGGTTGCGGGATACGCTGGAGCCGGATCGGACCTATTCGCGGCATGCCTGCCTGATCGACGATTTTCAGTTCGATCCTAGTGCCTTTCGGCTAGATCCGGATCTGACCCGACACCTTGATCCGGTGCATCAGTTGACACTGACGGCGGGCAGACGTGCCGTCAACAGCGTCGTGAGCGACTGCGTGGATCCCACGCGCGTGGATACGATCCTTGCCACCATCGCCCTGCCCACGGACGGTGCCTCGACCTTTTCCCGATCGATCATGGGAACTGCCATCGAACGTCACCTTTTTGCCGGTGCCGATATACCGGCGGTAAGGCTGGATACCGCCCAGGCGATGGCCAGCCGCGTGGACGGGCTGCCGGCAGCACTCCTGGCGGCGGAAATGGGATTCGGGGGAGACAGTTTTACCCTGGATGCGGCATGTTCCTCATCCATTTATGCCATCAAGTTGGCCTGTGATGCACTGAACGCCCATCGGGCCGAAATGGTCGTCACCGGCGGGGTTTCGCGTCCCGAATGCCTGTATACCCAAACCGGCTTCAGCCAGTTAGGGGCCTTGTCCCCCTCGGGCCGTTGTGCGCCCTTCGATCATCAGGCGGACGGTCTGGTGGTCGGCGAAGGCGTCGGCATTCTGGTTCTCAAACGGTTGGATGACGCACTTGCCCATGGTGATGTGATTCATGGGGTGATCCGTGGCATCGGTTTGAGCAACGACATGCGCGGCAACCTGCTGGCGCCGGAGTCGCGCGGTCAGGTCCGGGCCATGCGCCATGCCTACCGGGCCGCCGGCTGGCTTCCTTCGGATGTGGATTTCATCGAATGTCACGGCACCGGCACCCGGGCCGGCGATACGACTGAAATCGAGAGCCTGGTCGAACTGTGGCAACAATGGCCGGTTACCGGCAAATGCGCCCTGGGTTCGATCAAGTCCATGATCGGTCACCTGTTGACCGCCGCCGGAGCGGCCGGCCTGATCAAAACCCTGCTGGCCATGCGCCAGGGTACATTGCCCCCATCGGCCAACTATACGGCGGCACCGGCTGACAGCCCGCTGGAAAAGAGTTGTTTTTATGTGCAGACCGCACCGGCTGACTGGCCCCGGCGGGAATCGGACATCCCGCGCCGGGCGGCGGTGAGCGCTTTTGGTTTTGGCGGGATCAACGCCCATTTGCTTGTGGAGGAATGGGACACGGATGCCAGCACCGATGCCGCAGGAGCGCCCCCTCCCATCACGGTGAGTGAAAAACGACACCCGGTATCAGCCGAACCGGTGGCCATTGTGGGGATGGATCTTGTGGCGGGTGGGACCAAAAACATGGCGGCCTTCACACGATCGCTATTTCGTGGAGACAGCCTGGTTGGCCGGCGTCCCAAAAAGCGGTGGAAAGGGGCCGATGCCATCATCCAGTCGGCCCTGGACGAAAAACAGCCAAACGGGGCGTATATGGGCGACATTGCTATTGGAATTGGTGAGTTCAAGATTCCGCCCAATGAGATCGACGCGATCTTGCCCCAGCAACTGCTGGCACTCAAAGTCGGTGCCGGTGCGCTTAGGGATGCGGGGATGCCGTTAAGGCAATCGCGCGAACGCATGGGTGTGGTTTGCGGAATCGGTTTCGATTTCGAAGCCACCAATTTTCATCTGCGCTGGCAATTGCCGGCAGCCATGCAGCGCTGGCGGCAACAATATGGGTTGGATCCGGGAGCCGCGGGTGCCGACGATCTGCTGGAAAGGCTGCGCGAGCAGTGCGGTCCGCCGTTGACGCCGCCGCGTGTACTGGGAGCCCTGGGTGGCATCGTGGCCAGCCGGGTGGCCCGTGAATTCAGGTTCGGTGGCCCCAGTTTCGTGGTGTCGGCGGATGCCGCATCGGGAATCAAGGCCCTGCAGGTGGCCGTGGATTTGCTGCAAAGCGGCGATGTCGATGCCATGCTGGTGGGCGCCGTCGATCTGGCCGGCGACGGGCGCGGCGTGATTCGCCAGGACCGCCTGATGCCTCTGTCGCCGACCAATACGATGCGTCCATTGGATGCCCGCGCAGACGGTTGCCTGCCGGGTGACGGGGCCGTGGCCCTGGTGCTCAAACGGATGGACCGGGCCATGCAGGACGAAGACCGGATCTACGCTGTCCTTCGCGGAATCGGTGCGGCCGGAGGCGAACATCCGGATTCGGGAGCCGTCGCGGAAGATATCTATGGCCGTTCCCTGGCGCGCGGTTTCGAACAAGCCGGGATCGAAGCCGCATCGGTGTCCTATATCGACACCGACGGCAGCGCCGTGCCGGAACGCGATCTGGTGGAGTTGAAGGTGCTGGGGTCCTGCTTCGGCAGCAAAGGGCGTCATGACGCAGCGGAGGCCATCGCCCTGGGCACGACGTCCGCTTTTTGCGGCCGCACCGGTGCTGCCCACGGACTCATGGCCGTTGCCAAAACGGCCCTGTGTCTGCACCATCGCATATTGCCACCGCTACCGGGATTCAGGCGTCTGCCGGACGCATTGACGACGCCGTTGCCCTTTCACCTGCCCCATCGATCCCAACCCTGGTATCGGAATCGGCAGGACGGTCCCCGAACCGCCTGCGTGGCAACCACCACCGTCGATGGCGGCTGTAGCCATGTCCTGCTTGAAGAATCCCAATCCGAAAAGCTTCCCGTCACACGGTTTGGCGGCTCACCATCATACGCCGATGGTCATGGCAGGTTGCTCGTAATCGGTGGTGACAGTCGAAATGATCTCGATGCACAACTGGCTGAATTGAAAACGCATTTTCAAGAAAACCTGGAGGCCGGTGAAGCCGGTGCTGCCATGGACCGCTGGATGCACGGCCATTTGCCGGACACGGTTCGTTCCCTGGCAATCGCCCTGATCGTCGAACCGGGGCAGCACCCCAATGAAGTGATTGACCAGGCGCGTCGCATTGTCCGGAGCGACACTGACGGTCCCTTATCCAAAAAGGTTTTCTTCCAGCCGAAACCGATGGGGGCCGGTGCCAGGATCGCCATGATCTATCCGGGATCGGGAAACCACTACCTGGGCATGGGACGTGACCTGGCGCTGCGCTTTCCGGATGTTGCGGACCGAATGGACAAGGACACGGCACGTCTGAAAACCCAGTGGCGCCCCTGGCATCTGATGCCCTGGCGCCAGAACTGGGAGCCGGGGTGGCAAACCGATGCTGCCATGGAGTTGTCTGCGGACCCGTTAAACATGATTTTCGGTCAGGTGGTATTCGGCGGACTGATGACCGGGATCCTGGATCAATTCGCTATCCGGCCCAACGGAATCATCGGATACAGCCTGGGGGAATCGGCTGCTCTTTTCGCCCACGGCATCTGGGCAGACCGGGGAGAAATGCTGGCACGCATGGAGGCCACCGACCTTTTCACCAGGCAATTGGCCGGACCTTGTGAGTCCCTGCGCCGGGCCTGGAATATCGATTCCGGCAAGCCCGCCGAGTGGCGGGTGGCGGTGGTGAACCGACCGGCCGGCCAGGTGCGCAAGGTGTTAAAAACAATCGCCGGTACGCGTCTTCTGATCGTCAACACCCCTGACGAATGCGTGATCGGCGGATTGGCACCAGCGGTGAAAAATGCCATCGCGGCCCTGGGCTGCCAGGCGGTGTATCTGGATGGTGTGGTGACGGTGCACTGCGATGCCGCCCGACCGGTGGCCGAAGCATACCGGCAACTGCACCATTTTGCGACCACCCCCAAAAAGGAATTGGCGGTGTATAGCTGCAGCTGGGCCAGCGCTTACTCCGTTACGTCGGAAAAAATTGCCGATTCCATAAAAAAACAGGCAGTTGATGGTTTTAACTTCACCCATACCATTAAGCAAGCCCACACAGATGGTTACCGGGTGTTTATTGAGGCCGGCCCCCGTGCATCGTGTACGCGCATGATCGGGCGCATCCTGGAAAACGAGCCGCATCTGGCCGTATCCGCCAGTCACGGCAGCGGAAACGAGGTCGATTCGCTGTTGCGCTGTCTGGCACAGCTCACTGCCGAGCGGGTCCCCCTGGATCTTTCCGTTTTATATGAGCAGGGGGACCATGCCGCAGCGGTCATCATTGACAGCACCCAAACGGTTCACGTGAATGTGGGCGGCACGGCTTTGACCCCCGTTCTCCCGCAAATGTCCAGGGATGCTTCCACCCCGGCAGATTCAGTCATGGTGGAACCGCCAGTGACCCGGGACCGTTCCCCGGCAACCAGGCGGACAGATGTCCCCCCTGTTATGCAGCCTGCGATGCAGATGGATCGCCTGCTCGATGCGGCAAGGGAGAACATCGATGCCACGGCCGATGCCCATCGTCAGTTCCTGACGCTGTCCCAGGAGCTGACCCAGGCCTATGCCGATACCTTCGACCTGCAAAACACCCTGCTGAAACAGGGGGCACGGCCCGCAGCCGAAAGCGCCCCGCATGCCCCCACGAAAGCTCGTGCCCCCAAACCGACGTCCCAATCCTTGCCAACGTCGCCATACAAATCGACGGCCCCGGCCTTTGATCGCCGGATGTGCATGGAATTCGCCATCGGAAGCGTGGGGCGAATGCTCGGACCGGCATTTGAGGTGGTGGACACTCACCGGGTGCGTGTGCGGCTTCCCGACGAACCGCTGATGCTGGTGGACCGCATCCTGAGTGTGGATGGTGAAATGCTGTCCATGACATCGGGCAGGGTCGTCACCGAACACGATGTCCTTCCCGGGGCCTGGTACCTGGACGGTAACCGCGCACCGGTATGTATCAGCGTGGAGGCCGGACAGGCCGATTTGTTTCTCAGTGCTTACCTGGGCATCGACCATCAGGTCAAAGGCGAACGGGCCTACCGCCTCCTGGATGCCGAAGTGACCTTCCACCGGGGGCTGCCACGGCCGGGGGATACCATCCGTTACGACATCACCATTGATCGGTTTGTGCGGCAGGGCGAGATCTGGATGTTCTTTTTCCGTTTCGAAGGGACCATCGCCGGCCAGCCGTTGATCAGCATGCGAAACGGTTGCGCCGGTTTTTTCACCGAGGCGGAGGTGGCCAACTCCGGCGGCATCATCCTTACCGAGGCGGAGCGTGAACCCGCCCCCGGCAAGCGGCCACCGGATTGGCAGCCGCCGTTACCCATGATCCGCGAAGCCTATGGTGACCGGGAATTGGATGCTTTACGGCGCGGAGATCTGTCCGGATGTTTCGGGCCGGCATTCGCCGGTATCGGTCTGGCGGACAGCCTGCATCTGCCCGATGGACGTCTGCGTCTGATTCACCGCATCCTCGAACTGGATCCCAGGGGGGGGCGGTACGGTCTGGGGTCAATCCGCGCCGAAGCCGACATCCGCCCGGATGACTGGTTTCTGACCTGTCATTTCGTGGACGACATGGTCATGCCCGGCACCCTGATGTATGAGTGCTGCGCCCATACCCTGCGGGTCTTCCTTCAGCGCATGGGTTGGGTCACCGAAAAAGACGGGGTGTGTTACGAGCCGGTGATCGGCAACACCGCGAGGCTGAAATGCCGCGGTCCGGTCACCCCTTCCACCCGTAAGGTACACTACGAAATTCATGTCAGCGAGATCGGATACGGTCCGGAGCCTTATGTCATTGCCGACGCGCACATGTTCGCCGACAACCATCCCATCGTTTTTTTCCAGAACATGTCCATGAAAATGACCGGCATCGACCGGCAGGAGATTGAGGCCGCTTGGCAGGACACAGATGCGACCGCAACCGATCGGCCGCCGGCCGGGCCACTGTATGACCGCGCCTCCATTCTGGCCTTTGCCACAGGCAATCCGTCCGATGCTTTTGGAGAGCCCTACCGGATCTTCGACAGCCAGCGCCGCATCGCCCGGCTGCCCGGACCGCCCTATTGTTTCATGGACCGGGTGGTCCATGTGGAGCCCGAACCGTGGATCCTTGCACCCGGCGGATGGATCACGGCCCGGTACGACCTGCCGCCCGGGGAATGGTTCTTTTCCGCCGACCGTTCCGGCGTAATGCCCTTTTGCGTTTTGCTGGAGATCGCCCTGCAGCCCTGCGGATGGCTGGCGGCCTACGCCGGCTCGGCCCTGCGCAGCCAGCGCGACCTGAAGTTCCGCAACCTCGGGGGCAGAGCTGTCCTGCATCGCCAGGTCGGACCAAACACGGGGACCTTGACCATGCGCAGCCGGCTGACCAGGGTAAGCGAGGCGGCGGATATGATCATCGAAAATTTCGACTTCGAAGTCCTTGCCGGCAGCGAACCGGTCTATACGGGCGACACCTATTTCGGTTTTTTTTCCGCCGAGACCCTTGGCCAGCAAAAGGGACTGGGAAGCGCCGACCCCATGGTAACGGCCATGGCACCCTTTGCCGCCAGTACCGAGGGCAGCCATGAGCTGGCGGTTGAATCGCCCTTCACACCGGATGATGCCTTTGGCGGTCCATTGAGCGCGGACAGCCTTAAATTGCCCGGCAAAGCCCTGTTGATGATCGACCGGATCGACGCTCTGGTTGCCGACGGCGGGCCCCGGGGGTTGGGTTATATCCGCGGTTCCAAGAACGTGGATCCAAACGCATGGTTTTTCAAGGCCCATTTTTATCAGGACCCGGTGTGCCCCGGATCCCTGGGCCTTGAATCCTTCTTACAACTGATGAAAACGGTGGCAATGAAACGGTGGCCGCAACTGGCGACGTCCCATCGGTTCCGTCTGTTAACCGGTGCGCGACACACCTGGGCCTATCGTGGCCAGATCATTCCTGACAACGCCATGGTTACCGTCGAGGCGCTGATCACCCACATTACGGAGGGGGCGGTTCCCACCATTCGTGCAGACGGCCTGCTGACGGTGGACAAACTGCCGATCTACAAAATGGAAAATTTTGAAATGGCCCTGGTCCCAGCGGCCCGAGAGAACGGATGATAAAACCGACGATGCCCATGGAGCCGGATGCCTACCGCCGTCTTTACCCCTTTGAATCCCATTATCTGGATCGTAGCGGGCTGCGTCTGCACTATGTGGATCAGGGTGCCGGCGAACCGGTGGTGATGGTGCATGGCAATCCCACCTGGTCGTTTTTTTTCCGCCGCATGATTGCCGATCTGTCACCGGCGTATCGTGCCGTCGCTCCGGACCATATGGGCTGCGGCCTGTCGGACAAGCCATCCCGTGAGCGCTATGCCTTCCGGTTGGCGGACCGCGTGGCCGATTTCACGGCCCTGATGGATCACCTGCGGCTGGATCGGGTGACCCTGATGGTACACGACTGGGGCGGCATGATCGGCATGGCCTGGGCTGTGGCCAATGCCCCTCGGGTGTCGCGCTTGATCATTACCAACACGGCCGGTTTTTTCCCGCCGGGCCGCAAGCGGATCCCTTTTCGTTTGTGGCTTATACGTAATTTGAGTGCCTTTGCCACCCCAGCGGTGCTGTACGGCAACCTTTTTGCCCGGGCGGCGGTTCATATGGCGCCTTGCAAACGGCTGTCATCTTCGGTTCGCCGAGGGTTGCTGGCGCCCTATAATTGCCCGCAGCATCGACTGGCCACCTTGCGATTTGTGCAGGATATTCCTCTGATACCAGGTGATTCCGGTTATGAAATCGTGAACCGTGTGCAGAATCAATTGAACCGTCTGACCCACGCCCCCATGCTGATCCTGTGGGGGCGGCACGATTTCGTGTTCGATACAGATTATTACAATGAATGGTGCCGGCGTTTTCCGGCGGCCGAGCACCACCTTTTCGATGACGCCGGACACTATTTGCTGGAAGACGTTCCCGATCGAATTTCCGATCTGGTACGATCATTTCTGTCGAGACATTGATAAAACTTGAATTGAACCATTGGCCGTTCACTTTGAGCAATTGGCAAAATGATTCGGGTTCGTTAGCGAAAAACTGACGTCACCCGCATTGAAATCAAGGAACCGGGAAGGTATGCAAAAGACGCCCCACAAACCAGACAGCGGCATCGTCAATGTGGCGACCTATTTGCGTTCCATGGCACGCAGCCAGCCTTACAAGCGGGCCGTGGTCTGCCCCCATGGCCGGGACGATCAGGGCCGGGTGGCCTACACCCATCTGACCTTCCGCCAGTTGGACATCGAATCGGATTGCCTGGCCCAGGGTCTGGACGCGGCGGGTGTCAGCCGGGGGGTCCGCACCATCTTGATGGTCAAGCCCAGCCTGGATTTCTTCGCCCTTGTTTTCGCCCTGTTCAAGGTGGGGGCCGTTCCCGTGGTCGTGGACCCCGGCATGGGAGTGAAACGAATGCTGGATTGCCTGAAAGAGAGCCGTGCCGAAGCCCTCATCGGCATTCCGCCGGCCCATGTATTGCGCAAACTGGCCCCCGGTTATTTCAAGAGTGTGAACACCTTCATTACCGTGGGAAACCGGTGGTTCTGGGGCGGTCTGACCCTGCGGCAGCTACGCCAGGCGCAATGGGAGCCTTACACCATGGCCGATACCCGCAACGACGAGATCGCCGCCATCTTGTTCACCACCGGCAGTACCGGCCCGGCCAAGGGCGTGTATTATACGCACGGGGTGTTCGATGCCCAGGTGCGCAACATCCGATCCCAGTTCGACATGGCACCGGGGGAGATCGACCTGCCCACCTTTCCCTTGTTCGCCCTGTTCGATCCGGCCTTGGGGATGACGGCCATCATCCCGGACATGGACCCCACCCAGCCGGCCCGGGTCAATCCCGAACGAATCATCGAAGCCATTGTCAACCACGGGGTTACCAACATGTTCGCCTCCCCTGCCCTGCTCAACCGCGTGGGCCGCTACGGCAAGGAAAAAGGCATTCGTTTGCCCACATTGAAACGGGTGATCTCGGCCGGTGCGCCGGCCATGCCGGCCAGTATCGAGCAATTTGCCGGTATGCTGGCAGACGATGCACACATTCACACCGGCTACGGCGCCACCGAAGCCATGCCTGTGAGCAGTTTTAGCAGTGAAATAATTCTTAGTGAAACCAGGAAGCTGAGTGAAAAAGGATACGGCATGTGTGTGGGGCGGCCCATCAGCGGCATCGATGCACGCATCATCCGGGTCAGCGACGGCCCCATTGCCCTGTGGTCCGACGACCTGCAGGTGGCCCCCGGCGAAATCGGTGAGATCACCGTCAGGGGGGAACAGGTCACCTGCGGCTACTTCGAACGGCCCCGGGACGACCGCCTGGCCAAGATTCACGATGGCGATACGGTTTGGCACCGCATGGGCGATCTGGGGTGGATGGACAAAAAAGGCCGCATCTGGTTCTGTGGCCGCAAAAGCCATCGCGTGATCACGGAAAAAACAACTCTGTATACGATTCCCTGTGAGGCGATTTTTAACAATCACCCACGTGTGTTTCGCAGCGCCCTGGTCGGTATCGGCCCCAGGGAGCGTCAGATCCCGGTAATTTGCATCGAACTGGAACCGGGTGACAGCGGCCGCAACAAAGCCAGGTTAAAAAAAGAGTTGCTGGAACTGGCTGCCGGCAGCCTTATCACCCGCGCCATCCGGCACATCCTCTTTCATCGGGCCTTTCCCGTGGATATCCGGCACAACTCCAAGATTTTCAGGGAAAAGCTGACTGTGTGGGCGGAAAAAAAGGTAAAACCTGGGTTGAACCATTAGCCGTTCGCTTTTAGCAATTCGCAAAACGATTCTGTTTCGTTAACGAAAAACATGACGCCACCGGCTGGATTAAGCCCAGATGTCTTGTAAATCTATGAAACAAAGTGGCTGAAGACCAAGGACTGAGGGCTTAGTGCTGAGGACTAAGGGCCAACGGCTGAGGGCTTATTTTAGTGTCTTACACCCCAGTTTCTGTCAAAAAAAACAAGAAAATGGGGGTATATGGTTTACGGGTTTCCTGCCTCAACACTCAGTCCTCAGCACTCAGCACTAAGTCTTCTATTGGGTTGCGGGTTTCCCGCCTTAAAAGCCAGACCAGTGAACGTCGAACATCGAACGTCCAACTTCGAATTTTGAATAATGAATTCTGTGATGAATACGACAGCCAATCCAAGTTCACACGCTCCCCAAAAGGATATATTAATCACCGGCGGCGGTGGTTTCCTGGGCAAAGCCATCCTTCGCCTGCTGATGGAACGAGGCCATGCCCTAACCAGTTTTTCACGCGGCACCTACCCGGAACTGGATGCCATGGGGGTGGGCCAGTGGCAGGGGGATCTCGTCGATGCCGATGCGGTTGAAGCCGCCTGTAAGGGCCGGGATGCCGTGTTTCATGTGGCCGCCAAAGCCGGTGTATGGGGCAGTTATGAATCCTACCATGGACCCAATGTCGTCGGCACACAAAACGTGATCAACGCCTGCCGTACCGGCGGGGTTCCCATGCTGATCCATACCAGCAGCCCCAGCGTGGTATTCGACGGCAACGACATGCAAGGTGCCGACGAATCGGCCCCCTACCCCGAACGATTTCATTCGCCCTACCCCCAAACCAAGGCCGAGGCCGAATGCGTCGTTTTGAACGCGGCCAATGAACGCCTGAAAACCATCGTCATGCGGCCGCACCTGATCTGGGGACCGGGGGACAACCATCTGGTTCCACGCATTATCGCAAGGGCCGACAGTTTGAAACAGGTGGGAGACGGCGGCAACCGTGTGGACACCATATACATCGACAACGCCGCGCGGGCTCACCTGCTGGCCATGCAAGCGTTGGAAACCAACCCGGCTGTTTCGGGAAAGGTTTATTTTATCAGTGACGACGCGCCCATCGGTCTGTGGGAGATGGTCAACCGCATATTGGAGGCCGGCGGAAAGCCCCCAGTAACCAAGCGTATCTCACCGGCGGCGGCCTATGGCATCGGCACCCTCCTGGAGTGGATATACCGGACTTTTCACCTGGCGGGTGAACCCAGAATGACCCGTTTCGTGGCCCGTGAGCTGGCCACCTCCCACTGGTTCGACATTTCCGCCGCCAAACGCGATTTGGGATATACAGCGCAGGTATCCATCGATGATGGCATGCGGCGCCTGAAGGCATGGTTGGCGGAATCCGTTTCTTCATCTGTATAGAATCATGGTATGCACATGAAGTGCTGGACCTTTCCGTAGAAATGAACCGAAGTGGTTGAAGTCATTTATTTAGTGTCTGTCCTGAAATAGGCAAATTTGGTTGAGATCAAGGCGCCCGTAAAATGTTACCGCAGGCATATGGCTGATATTCCGAGGATAACATTTTTCGGGCAACGTAGATATCGGGCAAATTGGGCATTTCCGGATGGGCACTATTGGAAACGGTCTGCAGGTGATCACAATTAATGGTACAATCTCTGGGCATACCGTCGGTTGTCGATAAAAACACTTCTGATGGTATATCCCGCACGGTAGTAGTAATCGGTGCGATGGTCACCTCACCCAAATATTCCAGAACGGAATCTCGCGTAAGGACAAGAACTGGCCGCTTCTTGCCTGGTACCAAGAATCTATACCAACGGATTTCACCGTGTTTCATTCATCCCCCCAGGCTTGCTCGTTCTCCCAAACCGAAAACTCATCTGTAGCCGCAGGTTGTCGTTCGTACCCACGACGATGCCGGCGCTCTAATTGATCCGTTTGATAGCGGATCAGCGCATCCTGCAGCGCCTTCCTTGTAAAAGCGGAACGGCTTGTTTTGAGTTCCCTTGAAGCCCGGTCAACCGCTTTGACGAGATTGTCATCCAGGGTCATTTGAATGGTCCGCATATCCCACCTCCACAATGTGGGTTTTTATAGCTATTTCAATCCACATTTAGATGCTGTCAAAAAAATCGGCTCTTGTGAAAAATGAGTGGGTAATGTATTCATTTCCATTGTAAATTACCCACTGGTCTTGATGTTTTTTCTTCACTCCAATTAACCAA
>PDTK01000020.1 GCA_002747175.1 Deltaproteobacteria bacterium
CTCGTAAGAGGCCATTGTTCTCTTGACGACAAAACCCCGGATGAGGTTTACTTTGATTTACCTTGCCCGTTTACCGAGGCTGCCTGATGCCTGTTTCTATTTTTCTAATCTCAGGACTTGTAGCTTATCCCTTCCATCAGGCTGTCCAATTAATTGGGTCCACCGCCATATTTTGTGGTGCCCATTCTCAGGGCTTGTGTACACTTTCGCTCACCGCCTGGGCTTCTCGAAAATGACTCTTAAGTTGATTCAAAATTTGTCTTGACAATGGGGTCCACTTCAAACGGCTTAGGGCCGGATGGGACAACGATTACTTGTTGAAAATCTTGAACGTTTGATTTCCAAATGCGGTTACCCTGGGTAGAGACCACGATAAAAAGATCATATCAAGGACATTTTAGGTTTGTCTATATCGCGGTTTTGGGGTAAGGGCACCCCAAGGAACAATATCAAAAGGAGAAAGACCCAAATGGCTGACAGCCTCTACATCGCCAGCATCGAACCCCAAAGCGGTAAATCGGTGATCGCCCTGGGCATCATGGAGATGCTCTCCCGCCGGGTGGGCCGCGTGGGCTATTTCAGACCCATCATCCCCACGGCCCAGAAACGGAACAACAACATCGAATTGATCCGCCAGCGCTACGATCTGGACCAAAGCTACTACGACACTTTCGCTTTCACCCAGAACGCCGTCCAGGATTTGTCCGCCGGTGAAGATAGCCAGGGCCTGCTTAAGCAAATTGTTGCCAAATACAGAAAATTGCAGGGAAAATGCCGTTTCGTGCTGTGTGAAGGCACCGATTATGCCGGCTCCTCATCAGCCTTCGAATTCGACATCAATGCCGCAGTGGCCGAAAACCTGGGCGCTCCCGTCCTGATCCTGGTCAACGGTGTGGACAAAACCCCGGAAGGCATTGTGGAAGCGATTCAAGTAGACATCGACGCGTTCGAACACAAGGGTTGCGAAGTGGCCGGGGTGGTCGTCAACCGGGTGGACCACCTGGAAATGGATGATACCCGCGAAGCCATCGCCAGGGATATCCATACGGAAATACCCATCAGCGTGCTGCCCGAACTGCCCATCCTGGGAAGGCCCACCGTGGCCCACATTGCCCGGGAACTTGGGGCCGAAGTACTCCAGGGAGATACCGCGTCCCTGCATCGCTCTGTCAACGATTTCAAGGTGGCTGCCATGAGCATCCCCCATTTCCTGGACCATGTTGCCGACGGGGACCTGGTGATCACGCCGGGCGACCGCACGGATGTAATCATGGGAAGCTTGGCAACCGTGGCATCCGGCACTTTTCCCAGCATCGCCGGGCTGATGCTCACCGGTGGGTTCAAACCCGAGCCCACGGTCCGTCGGTTGATGGACGGTTTCAAGGCGGCCTCCCACTTGCCCATCATCTGCGTGCCCACGGACACTTTCACCAGTGCCATGGATGCCAGCGAGGTAATCCCCACCCTGCATCCCGGTGACGACCGCAAAATCGCCGCCGCTTTGGGGGCCTTTGAAACCCACGTGGATTGGTCCCGGCTGGAAACCCGCATCAACCTGGTGCGCTCCACCCGGGTCACGCCCATCATGTTCGAATACGAACTCATTGAGCGAGCCAAATCGACCCACCGGCATATTGTTTTACCCGAAGGCGCCGAACCGCGCATCCTGCGAGCCGCCGAGATCCTGATCCGGCGCGATGTGGCCGCCCTCACCCTGCTGGGCGACCCGGAACAAATCCGGTCCACGGCCGGGAACCTGGGCCTCGAACTGGAAGGGGTGCAGATCATCCATCCGGCGACGTCGCCTCTTCGTGAGGAACTGGCGGACATTTACTTCAAACGCCGCCGCCACAAGGGACTGTCCAGAGAGATGGCCTGGGATACCACCGCGAATGTGAGCTATTTCGGCACCCTCATGGTCCAGGCCGGCATCGTGGACGGCATGGTCTCAGGGGCGGTCCACACCACCGGCGACACCATTCGGCCGGCCTTCCAGATCATCGGGACCCGACCGGAAGTCTCTTTGGTGTCCAGCGTTTTTATCATGTGCCTGCCGGACCGGGTGCTGGTTTACGGAGACTGCGCCGTCAACCCCAATCCCGATGCGGCCCAATTGGCCGACATCGCCGTCAGCGCGGCCACCACGGCCGAGATGTTCGGCATCCAGCCGCGCATCGCCATGTGCTCTTACTCCACCGGGACATCCGGCGTCGGCCGCGACGTGGACAAGGTTCGCGAGGCCACCCGGATTGTCAAAAAACGCTTTCCCGATCTGAAAATAGAAGGCCCCATTCAATACGACGCCGCCGTGGACGCCGGTGTGGCCAGCACCAAAATGCCGGACAGCGACGTGGCCGGCCAGGCCACCGTGTTCATCTTTCCGGATTTGAACACGGGTAACAATTTATACAAGGCCGTGCAGCGCTCATCCGGGGCCGTGGCCGTGGGACCGGTGCTACAGGGATTGAATCGGCCGGTCAATGACCTGAGCCGAGGATGTACGGTCACCGATATTGTCAATACCGTCGCCATTACCGCGATTCAAGCCCATAGAAAGGTTGAAGCATGAAAATCCTGGTCATCAACTGCGGTAGCTCATCGCTGAAATATCAACTGTTGGACATGCAAAATGAGCGTAAACTGGCATCCGGGCTGGTGGAACGCATCGGCGAGCCCATGGGCCGGGTAACCCACAAGATCCATCGTGGCTATGGATGTGCCGACGAGGTGATTAACGAAGCGGCCATGGCCGATCACCGTGCCGCCATGGCCGCCGCCGTCGACCTGCTGACCGATCCTGAAACCGGTGTTATCGGTGGCCCGGCCGAAATCAATGCCGTGGGCCATCGGGTGGTGCATGGCGGTGAGGACTTCCACCGGTCGATCCGCATAGATGACCAGGTACTGGCTGCCATCCAAAAAAATATCGCCCTGGCGCCCTTGCACAATCCGGCCAACCTCATGGGCATCAACGTGGCTGGCGAATTGTTCGGCCATGCGCCCCAAGTGGCGGTTTTCGATACGGCATTCCACCAGACCATGCCGGACTACGCCTGCCGCTATGCCCTGCCGTGGTCCCTTTACGAGGATCTGGGTGTCCGCCGATACGGATTTCACGGCACCTCCCACCGTTACGTGGCCGGGGAGGCCGCCTCACGGCTGGGAAAGCCTCTGGACAAGGTCAATCTGATCAGTGCCCACCTGGGCAGCGGCGCCAGCGTCTGTGCCATCCGCCAGGGAATCAGTGTGGACACGTCCATGGGCATGACGCCTCTGGGCGGATTGATCATGGGCACCCGCGGCGGCGACCTGGATCCCGGCGTGGTCCTTTTGATCGCCCAGCAGGAAGGCATGGCCCTGGATAAAGTCAATGCGATGCTGCAAAAAGAAAGCGGTTTGAAGGGTCTCTGCGGTATGAACGATCTACGCGACATCCACGCGGCCATCGACACCGGCAACGACAGGGCCCGGCTGGCCCTGGAAATGTTTACCCACCGCTGCCGGCAGTACATCGGCACCTATGCGGTCCAGTTGGGGCGGGTGGATGCCCTGATTTTCACCGCCGGTGTGGGCGAAAACGACCCGGTGGTCCGGGAGATGTGCTGCCGGAACATGGATCTTTTGGGCCTGGCACTGGATCCGGAAAAGAACCGGAAGCCTCAGGCCAACGGTGGCGAGATCAGTGCGGATGGGTCAAAAATCAGGATATTCGTGATTCCCACCAACGAAGAATTGGAAATTGCCCGCCAGACATTGGCCGTGGTGGATGATTTTGAATTGGGTCATGAGGGTTCTGTGGCATCATGATTCTCCACGGCCATTCCGGATCCTGCAGAAGCTGGCCCGACTGCAGCGGGATCGATACAGGCAGCCCGCCTAGTCGCCGCCTTGCCTCTGCCCATCTCCATCCAATGCCCCTGCAAACTTCTCCGGCAATGCCTTGTTGGCCTTGACCCCCAATGCCTTGAGCTGTTCGGCACGCCGCACCAGATTCCCGCGGCCTGCGGTCAACCGGTCCCGGACCGTACGGAAAGCGTCTTTGGCTCGGTCCAGGTGCCTGCCGACATCCTCGAGGGCTTCGATGAAACCGACGAATTTATCGTACATACCACCGGCCTGGCGGGCGATTTCCAGGGCGTTCTCGTTCTGATCGGCATAGCGCCAGATGTTATGGATGGTCCGCAGGGTCACCATCAGGGAGGAAGGGGACACCAAGATCACATTCTTCTCGAAAGCATCGGTGAACAGATTGGCATCATGTTCCATGGCGACGGAAAAAGCAGCCTCGACGGGCACGAACATGAGTACGAAATCCAGGCTGCGGACACTTTCCAGATCCTCGTAATGTTTACCGCTGAGCCCCTTGAAATGGGTTCGTAAAGATGCCAGGTGAGACTTGATGGCCTCGGCCCGCTCGTCCTCGTCCGCCGAGGAATGAAAGCGTTCATATGCCTTGAGGGATACCTTGGCATCCACGATCACGTCACGGCCTTCGGGCAGGCGTACGATCACGTCCGGCTGGAAGCGACTGCCGCGACCGCCGGGCAGGCTTACCTGGGTCTCGTAGGTCCGCCCCTTCTCCAGGCCCGAGGATTCCAGGAGCCGCTCCAGGATCACCTCGCCCCAATTGCCCAGGGTTTTCACATCCCCTTTGAGGGCATTGGTCAGGTTGAGCGCATCCTGCCCGATACGTTCGTTGAGATGCTTGAGATGGCCGATCTCGCTGCGCAGGGCCGCCCGGTCCCGGGATTCCTTGTCGTATACATCCTCCACGCGCTGCTTGAAATCACCCAACTGCTGGCGCAGCGGGCCGATGAGGCCATCCATCTGTAAAGCACTTCGCTCAGAGAAGCTTCGCCCCTGCTCTTCCAAGATACGATCCGAAAGCAACTTGAACTCAACGGTCAAGCGCTGTCGGGCGTCGTTGAGCAGGGCCAGCTTCTCTTCGGACTGTTGTCGCTCGGCTTCCAGCCGGGTGGTCAATTGAGCCAGCTTTTTTTCCAGATCCAGATTGACGGCCTTGAGATTATCCAGCTTGTTGCGTTCGGTCGCTATAGCTGCCTCCAGTTCGGGAATCCGGGAGGCGGCCTGATCCACAGCGGCCTTGCGTGCCTCCATATCGGCCAGGGCATCGCGCAGGCGCTCCAGGGTCTGCCGCACATCGGCCAGCTCTGCGTGAGTTGTTTCCAATTCCCGGCTGGCAATCGCCAGTTTGTCTTCCAGGCCGGACATCTCCATGTCCGCCAGGCGTTTGGCCTCAGCCATGCGTGTATTATGCCGCATGTGCGATATCAATGAGGTGATGATAACGCCGGTTAACAGACCGGCGACGGCCCCGGTCAAGGTGGCCAGATGGAACTCGGTCATGGGTTGTCCTGTGCGGGTGACGGGGTGAACACATTTGATGCGTGGCATTTATACGTCAGTTGCCGGGATAAATCCAGCCCTGGTACGTCATGCCCCCAGCCTTAGAGGGGGCGCTGGCATGTGGGTCGGCGCTAGTCCGGATAGCGGCCCTTTACCTTGCGATGCACCGCTTTGGAGCGCATCCATAGATAGCCCACGTCCGTATCAAAATCATAGGCCAGCATCCGATCCGTATGGCGATCGGTCCAGATATACTTTTCCACGTCTTTCCGATTCTGGATCGCCGGACCGAAGCGGCGAATCGCCTCGGCCTTCAACTCCCGAAAATCAAGAAAATTGCCGGTCCACACGGTAATGGTATACAATCCCCCCTGCCAGAAGCCGTAAACAATATCCTCCACGCGTGCCCGGCCGAAACGGGGGCTGCGCTGCTTTTTTGAGAACTGCTTCACACCGCCATAGGCCGAATCCGTGCCCACGGCGGTTAAGCCATCGATTTCCGCCGGTGACAGATTCCATTTCAGATCCAGGTATCCAATGTCGCCTCCGGTCGTCTTCCCAACAGCTCCTGGTGTTGATCCCATCGCCCCCGGTAATGGCAAATCAACGCCACCCTTCAAGGGGGAGGCATTTTTTTTCGAAGCCGGCGCTTTCGTAGAAGTCGTGTCGTTTTTCGTTATGTGTTTTTGGATCAGTCGCTCCACGTCATCTTCTCCGACCCGAACAACCTTCCCGTTACGGTAAAAAAGGACGATCCCGTCCTCTTTCCAAGCTTTTCGGGTCTGAAACATCTCCCCTGACTTGAGGATAACCGTATCGGCATCACCGATGGCGGCAGCAGAAAGCAGAATAAAGGCAATCAAAAATGAGATATAAGATTTTCGCATTGAATTCATGTCCATTTGATTGGGTCAATTGGGAAAATTTCCGTTCCGTAGACTATCGACCGATGCCGGGCCTGTCAATCGACAAGAAAACGCTTTGAAAGTCCGACAAAATGGCTTAAGCTTAAAATGGGTTCGAATCAATCCGCAGGAGGAGACATTGCAGCGCAAAAAAAAAGCAGGAGGTTATCGGCCCGATCCGCCACGGGTGTGGCAATACACGATTTCTGGTAATTACCAGGTTCTGGCAGGAAAAACCGATGTGGACAACGACCGTCTGAGCTTGCATCTGGCCGCACCCAATAATTGGTGGTTTCATGTCCGCGGCATGCCGGGCAGTCATGTTATCCTGAAGGCAGAAAGCGACCGGGATCCGGACCGAAACATTCTGAAACAGGCCGCTGCCATCGCCGCCTATCACAGCAAAGCCCGCAATGGCGGGGTTGTGTCCGTTTCAGCGACCCTGGCCAAGTACGTCAGCAAACCCCGCGGGGCCAAACCCGGGAGTGTTCAGATACGCAAAGAGCAAATCCTCAAGGTTCGTCCGTCCCTGCCGGAGGCTGAGTGAAAGGAGATACGGGGAACGACTGGATCCAAGGCCTCGACAGCCGCCGACCATGCTCACCGATAGAAACCAAATTTTTGCAGCCGCCGCAACCATTGGAAAGATTACGATAAAGGACTGCTTGACCAAATGGGTGAACCGATGTCAACCCATTGGTATTGATGAACACCTGCCCAACATTGTTACCGTAATTTTTGAGGGTGTTGATTAATTCATGGGCGGAGGTACCGTCGAACTCTCCATCCAGGGTAAGATGGACACTGTCTTTGTGTTTGATCTGAAAGATATTGAAATTCATGGCCATGGCACACCACCTTTTCCACCGCTGAACAGCGGCATGATCCATTCGCCCGCAGCGGGCCTGACTGGAGGATGGCAGATCGTCATCCTCGAAAAGGAAAGTGGTGGAGCGGCGAGAATTTTCCAGCAGGAACATTGAACTTTCAGAGCAACACTCTTCAACGGCACAATCGGCGCAATCACGTCAGCTTTTTCCTGATCGCCGCTCCACGCATCACCCTTAAGCAATGTCGATGCCACAACGCACATTTTCCTCCTAAAAGGATTATTGTCTATATTTTCTGTATATTACAAAGGTACTGGATCATTCTCACACAAGCATGGCCATGTGAATTGTGAAATTAAATTCCCAGGCCCATGAAATTCATGTGGCACTTACAGCGGAACTGATATATGGATGCGGTACAAACAGTGTCAAACCAGACTGAAATCGGCGCAGGTATCTGGAAAAATGGAAGAGGCTCACATGACTGAAAAAACCAAAAACCTTAAACGGTTTGGTGTCATTGCAGTTGAGATGAATTGTGCCGATCAGGCAACGGTTGACAAAGCCCTGGTAGTGCAGCAGCGCATTTTCGATAAAACACGCGTTAACATGCCCATCGGCGAGATATTGGTGGAAATGGACGCCATGACATCGTCCCAACGTGATCAGGTTCTGATTCTGCAACAAGAAATGGTGGTGCCCGAAAACCCCGATCCCCCGCCCCAACCAAAACGAAACAGGCAATTTAAGGAAAAGAAAAAAGAAGATGGGACCCTGGACATCAACATTTCCAAAGACAAACTGACAGCATCCGTATATATCGACGGAGACATCGCGGCAGTGGAATTCAAGGTGGACGATGTCAAGCTCATGCTCCATGCCGAGGGGATTTTGTACGGAATCGTTGAAGATGCCGCCATCGAAGCCTTTTTAAAAGGTGAAATTGGTGCCGGAGAACGATGGACCATTGCCAGGGGAACCGAGCCGATTCCCGACGCGCCGCCGGAAATTATCTATCATTTCGATACCGATCCATTGAAAGTTGGGACCCTTAACGAAGACGGCCTGATGGACTGGAAAGACCGTGGTGAACTGCCCCAGGTTAAGGAAGGCGACTTGCTGGCCGAAAAAATACCGGGCCCCAAGGGCAAAGAGGGCATGGATGTATACGGAAAAAAAATACCCATTCCCAAACAGCGTGATAAGAGATTTCAGTGCGGAAAAGGAGTGCGGCGGTCCGAGGACGGTTTCCAGGTTCATGCCAGGGTTGCGGGCATTCCCAAACTGTCCCTGGCAGGTGAATTATCCGTCGTACCGACCCTCAGCATTAAAGGGGATGTTTCACTGGAAACCGGTCATGTAACCTTCGATGGGCATATCGAAGTTGCCGGGGCCGTTGAAAAGGGATATCGGGTCAAAGGCGGCAGCCTGCATGCCAATGAGATTCGATCCGCCGAAATCGATATTGAAGGGGATGTCAGTACGACCAACGGAATATACGGCTCCAGCATTAAATGTGGCGGCAACCTCAAAGCCGGTCACATTCATACCTCCGACATCGTGCTTTCCGGCAACATGGCCGTGGACAAAGAAATCGTAGACGCAACCATAGAAACCAATGGCCGCTGCTTGATCAATGACGGTGTTATCATATCGTCCAAAATTTCCGCAAAAATGGGCATCACCGCCATGGACATCGGCACGGGGGCATCCCATCATAGCGAACTGACGGTAGGCATCGACCAGCAGTTGGAAAGAGAAGCCGAAACATTGAAAGCACAGGTTCAGGCCCTCAAGGACACGCGTGAACGTTTACCCGGCCTGCTGACTGACTTGAATAAACGCTCGGACGAGGTCAACACCCGTCTGGGCGAGGTTGCCCAGGCACAGGACAAATGCATGGTCCAGCGCCGCCGCCTGCAGGAAAAGGTCGATGCCGGAATGCTGCAGCAAGGCGGTGCGGCAGCGGAAAAATTAGAAAAAACCATGATCGAATTGAAAGCCCAGCAGGACGGCTACGATCAGGATGTGGCCCAGCTCATGGAGGCGGACGACGCCATCAGCCAGGAAATTGCTGAAGCCCAAAAGGCCCTTACCGAAAGTACCGATCAAATCATGACGCTCCAGGAGCGGCTTGAAACCATTGCAGAAATTAAAAAAAACGATCAGGGCATCGCCGCCGTCAAAGTGGGCGGGAATGTATTTTCCGGAACCAAGATTACCGGCCCGCACACTGTTTTCAACCTCCAAGAAGACCTCAAACACCTGTCTTTTGTCGAAACGGACAAACCCGATTCAATGGGGAGCAGGCGGTGGCGTTTTGAGTTGGCCCCCTTCAGATAGTGACCATCCGGAAATGGCCAATGTGTCCGATATCTGCCTTGTTGCCGGTGGATAATGACTTGACCTGCCATCCGATTCCGGCTATAGGTTGCCGACCTTTAAAAAAGTATGCTTACCATTTAGATCAAGGAGAAAGAAGAATGAATAAAGGTGATTTGATTGACGACGTGGCCCGGCTCGTCGATACCAAAAAGCAAGCTCAGGAAATCGTGGAAACCATCTTTTCCCGGATTACCGATTCTCTGAGAAAAAATGAACCGGTACAGATCGCAGGTTTCGGCAGCTTTAAAACCGCCAAACGGGAAGCACGCATGGGCCGCAACCCCCAAACCGGCGCCCAGATCAAAATCGAAGCACGCATGGTTCCCAAATTCGTGGCCGGAAAAGCACTCAAGGACGCTGTGAAATAAAAATCACAGAACACAACGGTTTGCATTCAAGCAGGGCCGCCGGCCCTGCTTTTTTATTGTGATCGTTCCCATTGTCCAAACGAGATCGCAATTGGGCACACGTTGACTTTCGCCATGGGGATTGTTAAGCAAAGACGCATGGAATCGGGTGAAATTGTAGAATATATTGACGACCGAAAGATCATCTGCGCCGTTGTCACAGAAAGTGGGAACCAGCGGTTACGGCTTCTGACCGAATACAACCGTGAGATTAAAGTGGCCGCTCAACGGTTGTCTCATCGCAGTACCCTTCGGCTTGATCCGGCTGCCGGCCGGAATCTGCTGGTGGCATCGTTGCAGAACCTTTCTCAAAAACGGCGATCCATTGCCGCTGGCATCGAGGTCAAGACCCTCTGGGAAGTACTGAACCAGGAGAAGGCCTGGATAGACCTGCACACCATTACCGGCCTGTGCTTTCCCGGTGCAACGGATGACAATCATCAATCGGCGGTAATCCGCGCACTGTTTGACAGCCGGAGTTATTTCAAATTCAAACCTGATCGATTTTTACCTTATACGGAGAAACAGGTGGCGGCCATGATTGCCGCCGAACAAGAGGAACAACACCGGCAGCAATGCATCGATGCCGGTGTCAGGTGGATTCAAGCGACCCAGTCCGGATCCGCGGAGGTTCATCCGGAATACGGTGAGGCCCTGATCGATATCTTCACCAGTTTCTTTCTTTTTGAGAAGGAGAGCCCCCACTATACAACGGCACGGTCGATCATGAAAAAGGCGAATTTATCATCGCCCAACGCCATCTTCAATCACCTCGTGTCCGTGGGTGTGTGGTCCGTTGATGAAAATGTGGACCTGCTGAAATTCGACATCCCCACATTCTTCTCGAAGCCCGTGATCCAGCTTGCCCAATCCATACAGACAAAGACGGCCGACACCCTGCTTGCAGATGGACGCGTGGATCTGACCCACCTGACCACCATCACCATTGATGGTCAATCCACGCTCGATTTCGACGATGCACTGAGCATCGAACCGCGAGACGGGCACGTTCTCGTGGGTATTCACATTTCCGATGTCGCCCAATGCATACAGCGCGGCAGCCTTCTGGACAAAGAAGCCCTACGACGCGGCAGTTCGATTTACATGCCCGACAAACGGATCTCCATGGCCCCACCTTTGCTGGCGGAAAACCGACTGAGCCTGATGCGAAACCGCATCCGACCGACCATCAGCACCATGGTGAAAATCAGCCCGTCAGGCGACATTATCAGCTACGATATTTTTGCATCCATCATCCGTGTCGATCACCAGCTCAATTATTTCGAAGCCAATTTGAGTACCGAGGCCGGCGAAGCGATCAATGCCTTGCATAGTATCGCCGGCCGATTCAGGGAAAAACGGATATCCCAGGGTGGGATCCAGATTATCCTGCCGGAAATCAATGTTTGGCTTGATGAAACCGGAATTCCCGTAGTCAACCAGGTCAACCGTGAAAGCCCCAGCCGCATGATGGTCGCTGAGATGATGATCCTGTCCAATTGGCTGTCGGCCCGATTTCTGTCAGAAAACGGAATGCCGACGATTTTCAGATCTCAGCCCAAACCGAAAGATCGTATTCTCAAGAACGGTACCGGCACCCTGTTTCAACATTGGATGCAGCGTAAACTGCTGCGGCGGTTCGAATTGAGTACGAGGGCCAAATACCACTGCGGTCTGGGATTGGACGCATACGCCACCACCACGTCTCCCATCAGAAAATACTTCGATTTGGTAACCCAACGCCAGTTGCGGGCGGTTTTGGGATTGGAACGGGCTTACACGGAAAAGGAAATTGAGGACATCATCGATCAACTCGCCCAACCCATGGCCAAGGTGGCCAAACTCCAATTCCGGAGAAACCGCTATTGGCTGCTCAAGTATCTCGAAGGACGAATCGGAGAAAAAGAGGAAGCCATCGTCCTGCAGCGGCGGCGCAACAACTATACGGTTTTGCTCAAGGCATACATGATCGAATGCCCGTTGCCCCAAACCGGCGGAGTCAATTTAAAACCCCAAGACCTGGTGCAGGTAACCATCCAGCATGTGAGTGCGCGTAAGAATCAGTTATCCCTGTTTCTGGGATAGCTTTCGTGGCAGGTGATGAAGATGACGATTCCAATTCTTGCCATTAAAAAAACGTTTCACTCGGGGGTTTTGTCTGTCCACAGGTTGTGCCGGATCCAGGCTTTACGCCACTACTCTTTGGGATGGCACTTGATGCAGCCGGTCGGACCAGTAACCGGAAGTTTGCCATCAATGTCAGCCAGGGTTGCCGACATCTTCGAAATCTCCTGCTTCATGGTCTTATGACAGCCGATGCATTTCCCATGGTAGGCGTTCTTGTAATAGAGATGGGCCTTCGTTTTGTCTATCGCTTTGGAGTTTTCTTTTCTGGGAAGGGTCTTCAGATCATGACAACCGGATGTCATACAACCGGTGACCGGTTCATCGCCCTTCCAGGTGTGGTGGCATTGGCCGCATGCAAGTACAAAGTGCCGGCCATGCTGAAATTCCACGGCGGCCCGCTTGGCCTCTATTCCTTCGGGCGGTTCAAGGGTGATAACCCCCATGGGCACACACATCTCTCCGGCTGCGGCGATCCCCAATGAGGCAATACCGATGAGTATTATCAAACCCAAAAACGATAGGCTACGCATACGATTTCCCTCCTTAATCCTTATCCTGGATCTTTGCCATTAAAAAACGAGGCTGATATAAACCCAAATAGAAAAATTTTCAATGAATAAGTTGGTTATCGATTCAGTCGGGCCGCCCATTGTGGGGACGGATAAGCTGTCAAGTATCCGCCCGCCTATTTGCGCACGGCGCGCACCACCCCGCAACTGTCCTCGGTCTTGTATACTCGTTTGAACACGGTTTCCGGCTGGGAGGTAACCACATTCACCACACGGTGATACCCTTTGGCAAAATATTCGGAACTCCAATACCATTGGGCCCCGGTTTGTGGAAAAAACGGACTGTTTTTATAAATTGTGGCCAGTTCGCCGGCGGTCGGCAGGCGCCAGTCCGAATGGCCGCCGGTGGTCAACTCGCGGACATAACTCCTGGCGGCCTGGTAGGATATGCACCGGCCCAGCATCATGCGGGAATCCAGCAAACACCAGGTTAATCCCGTTTTGCGGTCGCTCACGGTGCCGTCTGACCGGACGGTAAACCGGTTGGTCAGGGGGCGGAATTGCTCGGCGACCTGGGCGCGGAGTCCGTTGACCCGTTGGGTCTCACGGGCCCGGCGGGCCGCGTCGGCTTGCCGGCGGGCCATTTCCCTTCGCTGCGCGGCTTCGGCCTTTTTAACACGCAGGGCCTGCTCAAGCTCCGGATCGAGCTTGTCGCGCAGCCGCCTGGCCGGTTTTGTGTAAGGGCCCGTGCCATGCGTATCCAGATAAGCATCCAACAACTGGACCCGACTGAAAATGTCATGTTCCCGATTCGCTGCATAGGACAAGGTCTTTTCCCATCCGGCCTTAAGGGCCATTTCCTTGTTCAACGCATCGATTCGCTTGGCGATCTCTTCCTTTTGTGTGGTATCCGGCCGATCTTTCAGGTAATCGCTGTATACCTTGCGGGCCTTGGCAAAATCATCGGCCACATTCGCCGCTTCGGCTTTCAGCGCCAGAAAATCCTTTTTATCCTGAAGTCGTCCCCGCAAGGCATTCACCTTCTCCACCGAGGCCTCCTCATCGGTGAAGGCCGATAGAAATCGGTCGCACTCGGCAATGCAATCGTCCCATTTTTCCTCGGCATCGCATTTTTCGGCATGGCTTTGGATAGCTGCCAGGTATTCGCCTGCCACATTGATAATCATCTGCTCGACCACCTGCCGCTCGGCACTTTCGGGAAACTGAATCAGATACTCCCGATAAGCCTTATACCGTTCCAGAGAATCAGTGGTGGTCGACTGCTTGAGATCTTCAAAAAAAGCACTTCCCATCAATTTCCGGATTCCCCCGATAGCCTCGTTAATCTGCTGGGAGTATTTGCTTTTGGGGTACTTGGTTAAAAACGCCGTATACAGGGAAAGCGCCCTTTGTTCATATCTTTCATCAATGGGCAGCCGTTTGGCTTCCAAAATGGTCTTATCGTAATCGTTTTTCTCGATCTCGGCATGGGTCTCTTTCAGGCGGCGTTCCAACTTCGGACGGTGGCTGTCATTGGGATAGGTCTGCAGGTACTGCATGATCAGAACAATCTGTGCATCCAGCTGCTTGGTAACCGCCAGGTCTTCCAGCAAGCGATCATAACGCCGGTTGAGCTGCTGCTTGTGGAGCAGCTTCCCACCGCCGGTCGTGGCTGCGGCAAACACAATCACCACCGCCAGCACGATAAGCAACTTGGTCTGCCGGCTCATCTGGGCCTGTTTGGCCGCGGAACGATCCGTCGCTTTTTCAAATGGCACGCTGACGACGGTGTCAACAGCCAGCGTATCCAGGGCAACGGGGTCTGCCCCCATGTTATTGTCTGGCAGTTCCATGGGGTTCAGATCAGCCACCATATCCTGAATCGGCGGCGGTTTTGGCGCGGCTTTTTTTTGGGAAGCCACCTTCTTTTTCTGGACCGCCTTTTTCGCCGGAGCCTGTTTGCCGGTAGCCTTGACCGCTGCATCCATTTTGGAGGCAGGCTGCTTGGGGACCGTTTTTTTACGGGTTGGGGCCTTTTTCTTTTTTTTGGGGGGGGGAGTGGGCGACGGTTTCTCGTCCTTTGCCTCGTCCTTGATTTTGAGGCTCTCCATCATCACGTGCATGAGCGGGTCGTAAATTTCCCGACAGCGATCCGGATCGGGGGCTTCGATCTGGATGGAGGCTTTTTCCCAACTGATGATCCGATAGGCGGCCTCGTTTCCCGAATGTTTTTCGTATTGTGCCGCAATCAGGCTCCCGCCGTCCAGGTAGAGGTAACCGATGCGTTTCCCCTTGGTCACTTTGAGGGTGTAGGTCGCCCCCTCCATCTCCGACATCTGCAAAAAGGAAGGCAGGCTGATACCATGGATCTGCCCCCCCACATCGGAAATGGATGCGATCTTTTTCTTGTTCAGAAACCGATGAACCATCTGTTCCATCCGGCCGTAATCCGCATCGGACATGCTGTCGGAATGGTATCCCAGATGAATATCGATTTTACCGGCTTCGCGCTGCCAGGGCCACAGCGCACCATAGAATGCACCGGTTTTCATTTTTTTGAGAAAAAACGCCTGGTCCTTGCGGACACCGCCCAGATAATCCAATGCCGGTTCGAAACGCAGGGAAACCGGAAGACCCTTTCCGGGGGGTTTGACCGGGGCACCAAAAAAATCGGCCAGGAGCGTCATCAGATCGTCAATGGACGCTCCCGATGAGGTGGCTTGGTAGAGGCTGCGGGATTCTTCGTAGAAACGGATATCCATATCTGGTTGATCGTCGATTCCTTTTACCATCGTCAGGAATCCGATCAGAACGGCTTCATTGCTGGCAAGATCTTTGATTTCCTTGCTGTCGCCGCCCAGGAACTCCTCAATCACCGGTATACCCATGCGTCGTCGCGTCCTCTATCTGTTTGGTGCCCTTCCGGAAATGGCCAATTGGCCCGAAATCTGCATTTTACGAGTGTTTTACCATGAAAAAAAGACAGTTAAAAATCGTTTCAGCGTAACTATCCGGTTCCAACTGAAGCACCGGAAGCCATCATGCTGAAAGCATTTTGTAAAACCCACTGCAAATCCGAAAAATGTGTTTGTTTTTACAGGCCTATATCAAATGGCAGCAAAACTTGTCAAAGGCAAGATCGGTCGGTTGTTTTATATCGCCGGTTTGACAGCCCTCGGGGCCATCTGATAGATTGCCGCCGAATTGAGGAATGAAAACGAAATAAATAGGTTGCGCCTGTAATGCCTCAAACAACACCATCTTCCATTTCCGCGGACCGGTTCATGCCGGGCGCCTATTTGATTCCCTGGCCCATGGATGCCCTGGCCTCACCAATTGCATTGGGCGATCATCGGACGACCATCGGAAGAGATTCCCATAACACCATTGTCATCGATAACCCGACCATATCCCGATTTCACGCGATATTGATCCACCAAGACGGCCGATACTACGCCAAAGACCTTAACTCGCGCAACGGCACACACGTCAATGACCGGATGATTACAGCCCAGCGTATCCGCCACCATGACCGCATCCGGTTCGGCAAACATGCCTTTGTGTTCCTGCAACGCTCGACCGCGGCCGGACCGGCGCATGATGCGACCGGGCCGGATGCAAACAGCACCGTCATCCTGAGCCGCGACGACATTGATCCCGGCCAATTTCTGACATATGATGCGGAAACCGCCCGCGGGAGCTTGTTCCCCGGCGAAAAAACGGGTGGCAGCGACGGTCCACCGAAAAAAGACGATCTGGCTCGGGACCACCGGCGACTCTCCTGGCTATACCAGTTAAGTGAGCGACTACGGACAAAAACAAACACGGCGGCAATCATGGCGGAAGGGCTGGATCTGATCCTGGAAGCCATTCCATCGGCCGACCGGGCCGTCATCATGCTTCGTTCGGCCGGCAGCGGGAATCTCGAGGTGACAGCCGAACGGAACCGCAGTGGTGCCGAAGGCGATTCCGAATTTCAAGTCAGCCGGACCCTGCTCAATTGGGTGTTGACGGAAAAAATTGCCCTAATGAGCCAGAATGCAACCACCGATTCACGCCTCCAAAGCTCTGAAAGCATTCGCTCCAGCCTACTGCGTGCCGTCATCTGCGTGCCGTTTTTTGCGATCGGCAAAGTCATCGGCGTCCTGTACGTGGATTCCGGAGAATTAACGCAACAGATGGCTCAGGAGGATGTGGCTTTCACCGCTGCCGTGGCCAACGAACTGGCACTGACCATCGTTAACATCCAGCTTCAGCAATCCGTCATTCGAAACGAGCGCATGGCCGCCATCGGTTTGACCGTATCCAACCTGGCCCACAACATCAAGAACCTGACCATGATGAACCGGAATGCCTCCGAACTGATGGACCTTCACCTAGAACGGGTCGATGACCCAGAAATCAACAAATGCTGGCAAATCATCAACAAGGGCCTCACCCGCGTGACCGATCTGTCCATGGATATGCTTGAGTATGCCAGGGAGCGGGAATTGCAACCGGCATCCACGGACGTCAACCGCGCCATTATTGACCACACCGGCGATTTTGCCGAAGACCTCAAAGCCAAAGGAATCGCCCTGCGATTAGACCTTGCTGCCGACAATCCGAACTGGGTAATCGATGAAACCCAATTCCAACGCGCATTGACGAACCTCGTGGTCAATGCCGTGGATGCCATCGGCGACCGGCAAAATGGAGAGATCCGCATCTCGTCGTCCATCGAAGCCAAAGGTCGACTGGTCGTTGCCATCCAGGATAACGGCAGCGGCATGGATGCAAAGACCCAAAAAAAAGTATTCGATCTTTTTTTCACAACCAAGGGCAGTGCCGGAAACGGGCTGGGCCTGCCCATGGTGAACAAGTTCATCGAAGCGTCAGGGGGCCGGTTGTTTCTTAACTCCGAAAAAGATGTGGGCAGCAACCTTCCGAATGGTGTTCCCCAAAAAGCCACCACAGACGTAATTTTTTTATTGCCTTTCCTCTGTGCGTTCTGTGTCCACATCGACAGTTGGTCGTCAGACTGACCTGCCCAAAAGCACCGACCACCTGTTGCGTACATTGTGGCAGCAGATCGTGGGCATCGGCCATGGCCGCATCCAATTTATACTATTAAAAAACGGTAAGCGTTTACCGGCTGCCATAGATGCGCGGCTTCAGGCACGCAGAGTTATGGGATATACTTCAAGTACCCGGTAAGAAAGTAAATGCGGTGCCCCATGAACGTTTACGCCCATTCAACCCGTATACCAGCAATGAGGAGGTGCACATGACGGACATAACGCTCAAGGAGATTTATCCGGTACCCGAAAACTTCAGGAAAAAAGCCTATATCAACAGCTACGACCAGTATAGGAAGATGTGGCAGGAATCCATCGACGATCCGGATGGCTTCTGGGGAAAAGTCGCCGACGAGCAGGTCACCTGGTTTAAAAAATGGGACAAGGTCGCTGATTACAACTACGGCACCAATGTAGATGACCTGTATATCCGGTGGTTCACCAACGCCAAGCTGAATGTTTCCTACAACTGTCTGGACCGGCATCTCAACACCCGTGGCGATCAGACCGCAATCATTTGGGAGGGCAACGATCCCGGTGAAAGCAAAACGTTCACCTATAGAGAACTGCATGCCGAAGTGTGTAAATTCGCAAATGTTTTGAAAAAGAACAACGTCAAAAAAGGCGATGTGGTCAACTTTTATTTGCCCATGATTCCGGAGTTGGCCATCGGCATTCTGGCCTGTACTCGCATCGGTGCCATCCACTCGGTGGTTTTCGGCGGTTTTTCTGCGGATGCGCTCGCCAGTCGCGTCAATGACAGTGAGAGCGTCATGGTGGTTTCCTGTGACGGTACATTCCGTGGCGCCAAAGCCGTTCCGCAAAAAGCCAACGCCGACGAGGCCGTCAAAACCTGCCCCACGATCAAGACCCACTTGGTTATCGAACGTGTCGGCGCCGACAAGGTCCAGGTGGATTGGAATGATGATACCGATATCTGGTATCATGAAGAGATTGCCCAGGTGGACGCCGACTGTCCGCCGGAAGAGCTGGATGCCGAAGATCCGCTTTTCATCCTTTATACCTCGGGCTCCACCGGAGCACCCAAAGGGGTCATGCACACCACCGGCGGCTATCTCACCTATACATCTTATACCCACAAAATGGTTTTCGACTATCACGATGGCGACATCTACTGGTGTACGGCCGATATCGGCTGGATCACCGGACACTCCTACATCGTCTATGGACCGCTGTGCAACGGCGCCACCACCCTCATGTTCGAAGGTGTTCCAAACTACCCGGACTTCGGCCGCTTCTGGGCCATCGTCGAAAAATACAAGGTCAACATCTTCTACACGGCGCCCACAGCCATCCGGGCCATTGCCAAGGAAGGAGACGCCTGGCCCAAGAAATACGATATCTCATCCCTCCAGGTTCTGGGCACCGTTGGAGAACCGATCAACCCCGAAGCCTGGAACTGGTACTACCAGACCATCGGCCGGGGGGAGATCCCCATCGTCGATACCTGGTGGCAAACGGAAACCGGCGGCATTCTGATCGCGCCCCTGCCCGGCGCGATCGACATCAAACCAGGCCAGGCAACCGTTCCATTTTTTGGCCTGGAACCCGCCATTGTGGACGACGAGGGCAAAGAGCTGGAAGGCGAATGCCAGGGCAATCTGATCCTAAAGCGCTCCTGGCCCGGCCAGATGCGCGGCGTCTACAAAAACCCGCAGCGGTTTTACGAAACCTACTTCACCCAGTTTGATGGTGTCTATACCACGGGCGACGGCTGCAAGCGGGACAAGGACGGCTACTATCAGATCACCGGCCGTGTGGACGACGTCATCAATGTCTCCGGTCATCGTATGGGAACCGCCGAAGTCGAGTCGGCCCTGGTTTCACATCCCGCGGTTGCGGAATCCGCCGTCGTGGGCTATCCGCACCCCATCAAAGGACAGTCCATCTATGCATTCGTGACACTCAACGCGGGCGTTGAAAAAACCGAGGCGCTGAAAAAAGAGCTGGTTTCCCATGTTCGTAAGGAAATCGGTCCCATCGCGACACCGGATATGTTGCAGTGGTCGGATTTTTTGCCCAAAACGCGCTCTGGCAAGATCATGCGGCGCATCCTGAAAAAGGTTGCCGCCGGTGATTTCGATAAAGGCGGGATGGGCGACACCTCGACCCTGGCCGATCCCACCACCGTGGATCTGGCCATCGAAGGCGCCAAGGAAATCCAAAATTAAAATTGACTAAACCGTAATAATTCTTTTCATATTTAACGTACTGTATTATTTGGATAAAAATTATAATTGGGCATTGACGATTTCTTCTCAAAATGGCACTATGATATTTAAATCGATCTTCGAAATCCCCACCCTTTGGGTGGGGTAAAGGGGACTGGCTGCGCCGGTCCCGGATGGGTATGGCCGTAAAGGCCGCTCACTGCTA
>PDTK01000021.1 GCA_002747175.1 Deltaproteobacteria bacterium
AAACGATGGCTGCTCAGGGAGTCAACCCGCTTGTTGCCATTCAGATTGCGCTGGCCCAACAAAACAGGACTCCTGATTATAATGGGGGTGAGTAGTTACGTAAAATGAAATTTGTAGTGCCATACAGGCCCTTTGATCAAATTCAACCATTTGATAATATAGAGTTTTCTATTTCATAGCTACAAAGACGGGTTAGCACTCAGCACTTCGTCCTTTATGGGCTGCAGGTTTCCCGCCTTAGTATCTGAGCGGGTTCGTAATCAGCGACTTGTCTCGGCGAAGCTCAAAGAGCCAAGAAGGATGACGAACGCGACCCAATGCGGATTCAATCGGAATGATTTTGACCGCAGAGGGTCTCTTTGTTATAATTTCGTCCGTGTTTTACAATGTATTGGCTGCGCTTTTACCCGTGAACAGGTACGCATCCAATGTAAGCGGAAGGCGATGAGCGTCATGGATGAAACCGTTAAAATCCGAAAACGCCATAAAAGAAAAGCGGCACCGAAAAACGCATGCCATTCTTTGTTGGTGTGGCTTGGCTGCTGCCTGTTTGTCGGGGTTCAGACGTTTTGCTTGTCGGACGTGGAGGCCCATCCGCATGTTTTCATCGTCCAGCGTTTGAACATCGTATTCGATGAAAAGGGGCTCGCCGGAATCAAGGTGCACTGGAAGATGGATGACATGTTCGCCAGTATGATCGCCGAGGATCATGACCGAAACCGCAACGGCATTCTCGAACCCGATGAAGTCCGGTCGGTCAAGGAGAATGCCTTTGCATATATTTCTGAATTCAGCTACTTCACTTTCATCAAGATCGATGGCAAGCCCTTCCAGGTCAAATTCATCCGGAACTTCAACGCCACGTTGAATGACAAACGTCTGGTCTACGAGTTTCTCATTCCTTGCCATGTCTCGGCGACCGATGGTTTTAAAAAAATCAGTGTGGCCACCTATGACCCGTCCTATTATACGGCCATTTATTTTGCCAAACATGACTCGGTCTCCCTCACGTCCGCCGATGCTTTTGAACTGAACACGGCCATCCGTGAAGATCCGAATACCAAGATCTATTTCGATATGATCCATCCCTGGGCACTTTTTATGGAATTCCGAAAAAAAGCATGAAAAGATTTGTCGGTATATGCCTGTTTTGTATGCTTTTGCTGTCATGGGCGGTCCCGGCTTGGTGCAACAACCCGTTTGCCGCCAAACCGGAAACACTGCAGGCCGCACCCGAACCGCACTTTAAAAGCCGTTTTTTTACGAAGATCGCAGTCTGGCAGCACCAGTTGAAACAAAGCATGTCGGATCTGGTAAGAGCCTTTAAAAATGATGACCGGACAGGGTCACTTTTTTTGTTATTGGGGGTGGCCTTTGCTTATGGTGCCATTCATGCTGCAGGTCCCGGTCACGGCAAACTCGTGGCTATGTCCTACGTGCTGTCCCACCGCCCGACCGTTGTCGGAGGAATTGTGTTGGGTTTTTGCATCGCGCTGATTCACGGATTTTCGGGGGTCGTTGGTGTGTTGGGTCTGCGGTATGTCATCCAATGCAGCGTCAGTCGGACCTTGACCTCGGTGACGGAGGTCACCCAAATGGCCAGCTTCGGGTTGATCGCGGTATTGGGTTTTGGGATGCTGCTAAAGCATGCCTGGGCGTTGTTTTCTCAATCCAAAGCGCAATTTGCCGCAAAAGAGGCGTCTATGCCGGCGGTAAGAAAAAATATTTGGCTGTGGGCCCTTGCGGTGGGCATCATGCCCTGTCCGGCTGTGTTGATGACCATGCTTTTTTGCCTGTCCATGGATGTGGTGCTTCTGGGGCTGATGATGGCTCTTTTCATCTCCTTGGGAATGGGGGGCACCATCTCTTTGGTGGTCACAACCATGAATCTGGGAAAAAACGGCGTTCTGCAACGATTGCCGCAAAAGCGCCTCCGTGTCGTGGAGGCGGTTGTGGGAATGATCTCCGGTGCCGCCATTGCCGTTTTCGGCGTTTTGTTTTTCATTCCGGCGGTCAACAGCGCGCTGTGCGGTTATTCATAGTTCGGAGGAAATCGAAAGGGGAATTCGGACCTTGGCAAAAAATTTCAGAAAAATGCTATAGCCACAGCAGCAAGGTGATCAAGGCTGCCAGGGAAACGATACCAATCATTGTGACACAGTCCAAAGCGGCCGCCATGCAAATTCTGAAATAAGAGCGGTACGGCAACGAAGACAGGTACGGTCTGTAAAGACACTGGAACACCCACACCCGCCATGATTTCATGAAGCCTATGTTGCGCAAGTGATGCTTCATGGGGCCGGCCAACGGAGATGGGGCGTCATAAAATAATTGTTCTGCGTTGTTCATTTGGTCACCTCATTTCTCTGCAAATCCACAACACTTTGCCGATAATGCGTACACGATCCATCTCGTCATCCGCCAGATAGATCGGTGCGTACTCTTTGTTGTCGCTCAGCAGAACAAGTTTGCGGGGATGCTTTTCGATACGTTTGACCATGATGGTGTCTTCGACACCCACAGCGTATACCGTGCCGGCATAAATGCGGGTCTGAGACTGGTCGATGAGAACCGTATCTCCATCCTTGATTTCCGGGGACATGCTGTTGCCGAAGACATCCATGAGCACCATTTGGTCTTTGGACCCCTTGCGATGCAGCCAGGCGGATTGGAAGGAATAGTGCTCGTCGATCTGCGCTCCGATTTCGAAAGAACCTGCACCTGCACACAGCCGGGCCTGCACTTTGGGAACCGGGAAAAATCCGCTTTCCGACCGATCACCGGGTTTCAGCCATTGGGGGCCCTCACCGCCCTCCAGCCAGTCGGGATTCAAACCATGGTTGCGGACCAGCGCCAGCAGCCAATTGGCCGGTATGGAGTCTTTTTTCCGAGCTTGCGTGATGGATGAGCGGTTGACGTTTAACAGCTTCGCCAGTTCCGAGAAGCTCGAAACGGCCAGGGTTTTGGAAACGCGTGCAAAAAAATCGTTGAAATTTGTTGCCATGGTTGTTGTGTTTTATTTTGTTTTTTTGAATTTAATTAATTTAATACGACAATAAGTTTGTATAATGCAACAAAAAGTTTAAAAAATTTACCTGTTCGTGGGGTAAAGGCAGCCGCTGTCCAGTAAAGCGCTGCCGGAAAGTGGCGGTGCCGCAGCCGTTTTGTAAGAAAAAGTCTTACAAAACAATCAGAAATCCCCCAATTGAACCCTTTCCTCGGTCCTGATAGCCTTGCATTCAATCTGGATAAGGTAATTTCAATGCCCCGCTGCATAGGCCAGAGGATTTGCAGCGTCCCCCCCCCAAGCCACAGGAGAAAACAATGAGAAAAAAAATCTTTACCATTGCAATCTGTGTTTGCGCGGCAGTGATGATGACCATGACCTTCCCGGCCAGTGCCAACGCCAGGGCCATCTACAAATTCGGCGGCGGTCCCGCCGGTGGGACCTTCCAGTTTATGGCAGGCGGTATTTCCACATATCCCCCGGTGAAAGCCATTGAGGCATTCCGTGTACTGGCCGGTGCTTCCGGTGGTAGCGTTGAAAACTTGCGTAAAGTAAACTCCGGGGCCTATGCCTTTGGCGTTTCTTACTCCGGGCATGTTTTTCTGGGCCGTAACGGCCGAATGAAAAGTGACACCAGAAAATATGATAACGTCTTGTGTGTGGCCTATTTCTATGGTGCCCCGGCCCAACTGGTGGTTAAAAAGGGCGGCGGTATCAACAGCGTCAAAGACCTGATCGGCAAGAAAGTCGGCGTGGGTAATGCCGGCTCCGGCGCCTTTGCCAACTGCGAGCTCTTTTTCACCCACATGGGTATCTGGCACAAGGTCGAGCGCAACGCCATGGGCTACAATGACGCAGCCGCTGCTTTCGGCAACAACCAACTGGACGCTTTCTGGCTGTTTACGGCCTTTCCAAGCGGTGCCGTGGTCATGGCCGCCCAACAGAACGATATCGAAATGATCGATCTGGATGCCGCCGCCCAAGCTGCCGGCTTTTATGAAAAGTACCCCTACTTCACCAAATTGAAAGTGCCCGCCGGCACTTACAAAGGCGTGGATCATGACATCCCTTCCTTTCAGGATTCGGCCCTGTGGACGGCCAATGCCAATGTTCCAGCGGACGTGGTTTACACCTTGTTGTCCAAGATCTACACGTCTGAAGGCCTGGCCCATATGGTCAATGTGAAAAAGACCGCCAAGGCCATGAGCATCGAAAACGGTATCAACGGCATCGTCACCCCGTTGCATCCGGGTGCCGAGAAGTTCTGGAAAGAAAAAGGCGTTTTGAAATAGGGCCGTTTGTCGGTAATGGGCTTCCAAGATCCTGTGGCTTCGGTGCGACACGCCGCCGTCTACGGGATCTTGACCAACCTCGGGCAAGCCTTTTATCTCGGTCTGGACTTCACCTTGAATCCGCTTCAAGCAAAAGGCAGGGGCCGCCGTGTACGATCAACTGAAACGTTTCGAACAGATCCTTTTCGATGCGCTGTCTGTGCTGATGGTGCTTTTCTATTCTTATGCCGCCGTGGTTCAGCCGGCAGCCACCCAGTACCACCGGGGCATCTACGTCATCATTACCTATGTACTGGTGTTTCTGCTTTACAAATCCAAAACGCCTCTCATGCGCATGGTGGACTATTTCCTGATTCTGCTGTCCATCATCAGTATCGGCTACTGGATTCTCAATTTTGAAGCAATCAATTACCGTACCGGCGCGGAAAATGCCGTGGACAAGACCATGGCCGTAATCGGCGTGCTCGTCGGCATCGAATTGGCCCGTCGGGTGGTCGGCAATGCCTTTGTCATCATTGGCTGTGTGGTGATCCTGTATGGGGTATACGGATACATGGCTCCGGATCTTTTCGCCCATCCGGGTGACAGCTTTCCCAACCTGTGCACCACCATCTATTACATGAGCGACGGGGTCTTCGGAATCATGGCCAACGTGCTGGCCACCTACGTGGTCCTGTTCGTGCTGTTCGGCGCCTTCCTGGAAAAGAGCGGGGCCCAGAAGTTTTTCATCGACTGGCCGCTGGCTGCGGTGGGACACAAGATCGGCGGACCGGCGAAGGTGTCGGTGATCGCCTCGGGTCTGTTCGGATCGATTTCCGGCAGCGCCATCGCCAATACGGTATCTACGGGCGCCTTTACCATCCCCATGATGAAAAAAGCCGGTTTCCGGCCCCATATCGCTGGTGGTATTGAACCGGCGGCCTCCATCGGCGGCATGTTTATGCCACCTATCATGGGGGCCGGTGGATTCATCATGGCCGAACTGACCGGCGTGCCCTATTCGCGCATCATGCTGGTGGGGTTGTTTCCGGCCTTGATGTACTTTTTCAGCGTGTTCATGATGGTGCACTACGAATCCAAGATGTATAACATCGTGGGCCAAGCCAGTGAACACAGCGCCATGGAAATTCTCAGAAAAGAGTGGTTTTACACCATGCCGCTGATCATCATCACGATCTTCATGCTGAGTGGCTACTCACCGGGATACTCGGCCATCCTGGGGCTGGCCACCTGCATCATCGTCAGTTACAAATCCGAAGAGTACCGTATCGACACGACCTTGGCCGTAGTTATGGTCATGGTTCTGACCGCTCAACTGACATCCCTGCTGATCAGTAAGACCATGGGGCCCGATGCGGGCCGCAGTTTCCTCAAGATCTTTTCAGAGCGGTCCATGGTTCTTGTCGGCCTGGCCATCTGCGTGGTCTGGTACATTCTCAGAAAAGATCAGCGCCCCAAGATTCGTACCGGGTTGCGGCGATTTGTCGAGGCCTCCCGTTCGGGGACCGAAAACAGCCTGAAGATCGGTGCCACCATCGGCATCATCGGCGTCATCATCGGTGTACTGACCTTCACCGGATTAGTACTCACCTTTGCCGATATTGTCATCGAACTGGCCGGCGGGTCGCTGCCCCTGACAATCCTGTTTATCGCCATGGCCTCCCTGGTGCTGGGCATGGGTGTGCCGGTGACCGCCGCCTACCTGATCACTGCTGTCGTGGCCGTACCGGCCCTGACCCATCTGGGGGTTGACCCCATTGCGGCCCACATGATCGTTTACTGGCTCTCCCAGGATTCCAACATCACCCCGCCGGTATGCATCGCAGCTTTTGCCGGGGCGACCATTGCCAAGGCCAGCATGTGGCGCACGGCCTTTTCCGCATTCAAGTTCGCCAAATTTCTCTATCTGGGGCCGTTTTTGTTCGGCTACGTACCGGGTTTCTCCCTGAACGGCAGCGCCATGGATATCGCCAAGGCCTTCGTTTTCATCATTCTGGCCACATGGGGTTATTCTTACCTGTTGAGCGGTATCTGGGCCAAAAGCATCAAGCGATTGTTCAATAAAGCCCAGGCAGTTTGATGGCGCCTGTAAACAACCTGTCCCCAACCAACCTCCAACCGGCCATGAAAACCCCGGCTCGGAAATGAGTGAGGTGATACCTCTACAATGTGAAGGAAAGCCTGATCGGTTGTTTTTGAAAACTTGGCGATGCATGGCCTTGAAAATACGTTTTTATGGTAAACGGACCGGCTTTCCGGCCACGGTCAGGCGGTTTGGCGCCAGGTTGGCATCCTGGCTCAGGATGATTTCTTTCAGCCCAAAGCGATGTTTTAATTGCAGCAGGTTGTTTTTTTTCAGGCCCTGAACGCGGGAAATCATCCTGGCATGGGTCGTAATCACCAGCGGATCGGGATGGGATGTCATTTTTTCGATCGTATCTGTAATGGCGTCCAGGGTAATCGCGGCATGGACCAGGTGGCCAAATGCCGGGTGATAGGGGCCGGCGATTAAATCCGTTCCAGCGCTCAGGCCGTCGCCGGCCTGAAGGCCCATGCGGATGACCGGTATACCTTTGTGTTTGAAGTATAACAGCAGCCGTTTGACCAGATCCACCGCCGCCTTCAGTGACAGGGGGCGGTATCGGCCCGTTGCATGCTGCGAGGCCAGCGGGCTGCCTTTGAGAACCAGGGTCGGGTAGATGCGCACAAAATCCGGTTTCAGTGCGGCGAGGCGCCGGGCCGTCTCCATGGCCCCGTCATCTTCATCTTCGGGCAGCCCCACCATCATTTGCATGCCAACCTGATATCCTTTGGCTTTGAGATACCCTGCAGCCTCAATCGTATCCCGATTGCGATGCCCGCGCCCCGAGGCGTCCAGAACGTGATCCAGCATGGACTGCACACCCAGTTCGATCGTCGAAACGGCAAAGCCGCCAACCAGATCCATGATTTCCGGACGGATCGTATCCGGTCGCGTGGAAAAGCGGATGCTGTCCACCACGTTGCCATCTACAAAGGATTGTGCTGCTTGCAATAAAGACAGAACGCGTGGTTTTCCGAGTCCCAGAAAAGTGCCTCCGAAAAATGAAATCTGGGTGTATGCCGGGGGATGCCGCTTGAACCGCAGATAGCGATCGACCTCTTTTCGGACATGCTGCGGTGATACCTGCGGACAGTGACTGCCGGTAATGGTGCGCTGGTTGCAAAAGACGCATTGATGGGGGCAGCCGAGGTGGGGAATAAATATGGGGATGATCAGAGGCCGATCCGCCGGCCATAGATCGCCGTGATACATCATGCGTCGGCAGGTTTCAGGAGAGCCAGCGTGCAACGGGCGGCATTCTGTTCGGCCATCTTCTTGTTTTTTCCGATGCCCTCGGCGGAGATTCCGGCAACTTCTACTTTGACTTTGAAGGTTTTGTCATGATCGGGACCGCTTTCATCCACGACCCGATACCGGGGGACGTGGCGATAAACCGATTGAACATGTTCCTGAAGCCTGCTTTTGAAATCGATCATCAAACGGTCTGTCTGGGCGGCCTGTAGCTGCCCCCGATACTGACGGTGTACGAAAGCGAATGCGGCATCGAAT
Organism: Deltaproteobacteria bacterium; assembly: GCA_002747175.1. Lineage (GTDB taxonomy): Bacteria > Desulfobacterota > Desulfobacteria > Desulfobacterales > Desulfosarcinaceae > Desulfosarcina. The sequence continues at coordinate 7,892 of PDTK01000021.1, forward strand.
CCGCCGTCGATGTAGATGGCCGCGATGATCGCTTCGACCGCATCTGCCAGAATGGAGTTTTTATTGCGTCCATCGGTCAGTTCTTCACCTTTACCCAGCAGCAAGTGTCGCCCCAGGTCAATTTTGCGGGCAATACCGGCCAGGTGGGTCTCATTGACCAGGTGGGCACGGATGCGGGACAGCTCGCCTTCCGCCAGCTTGGGATTCTCCTGCATCAAAAGGTGGCTGACGGCAAGGTTCAAGACCGCGTCTCCTAGGAATTCAAGACGCTCATTGCTGGCCATGTCCGATTCAGGCTGCTCATTTACATATGAACTGTGCAACAGGGCGCACGTCAATTGGTCGGCACTGTTGAAACGGTACTCCAGTTTTGCTTCCAGGTTGACGGTTCCGTCTGTATTCGGCGGGTTCATTGTTTCGTATCCAGGTATTCGGTCAGTGCTTCGAAAAGTGAAAAGGGAACATGCATGTCGCCATTGCCGGTTCCCATTTGAATGCCGGGGGTCACATCCCCGTGAAAATCGCTGCCACCGGTGATCAACAGCCGGTGCTTGCGTGCCAGGCGGAGGTATTCGGCGGTGACGGCTTCGGAATGGTCGGGATAGATCGCTTCGATACCCTTCAGACCGAGGGATTTCAATGTCACCAAAAAACGCTCAAAAGCCGCCGGGTCTGTGATACCGTTTAAAATCGGGTGTGCCAGAACGGCGACACCGCCCGCATGGTCGATGGCTTCAATGGCCGTCTGCATGGGAGCTCGGTATTTATCGACATAGGCCGGTTTGTTTTTCCCCAGAAAACGGTCGAAAGCATCGTTGATGGATGTGGCCATGCCCCGTTGGACCAGTAACCGGGCGATATGCGGCCGTCCGGCCGTCCCGTTCCCGGCCACGTCGGCCAGATCCGCCATGTTCACGTCCATTCCCATGGCGTTGAGCTGGTCGATAATTTGCGGATTGCGTTGTTGTCGGGCATGTATGAGGTGCTGCAACAGTTCATTCAGCGGTTTGTCATTCGGGTCGATGCCATATCCGAGAATGTGCACACTTCCCAAGTGATATCCGTCCGGTGCAGCGGCACTGATTTCTATTCCTGTCGTGAATTGCAACACTGGTGGAATACCGACCGTCAGAGCAGTTTTCGCGCCGTCAAGTGTATCGTGGTCGGTAATACTGATGGCTGAAAGGCCTAACTCCACCGCCCGTGTCAAAATGTCGGATGGGGACAGCGTACCATCAGATGCCGTGGAGTGGACGTGCAGATCAATTCCGGCATGAATGTCAGATGCCAAGGGCTTTTTCAAAAGCCTCCTCTTTGGTTTTGCATTCGATGCATTGGGTGGTGACGGGCCTTGCCTTCAGTCGCTGGGTGGAGATATCGTCGCCGCACTTTTCACAGATACCGAAGGTTCCGTTTTCCAGTCGTTCCAGTGCTTTTTTAACCTTTTTAATCAGTTTGTGTTCGCGGTCCCTGATGCGCAGCATGAAGTTGCGGTCCGATTCCAGGGAAGCCCGATCCGTGGGGTCTGGAAAATTTTCTTTCTGTTCCGTCATCCCCGATACTGTTTCGCCCGCATGACTCAACAACTCCTGAAGCCTCTGATGAAGCAGTCCTTCAAAAAATTTCAGTTCTTTATCGTCCATTTCGCACCTCTGCAAATATGGAATTATCTGAATTTAGTTAAAAAAAAATTTTAACACAAGGATTGGGGCATGTAAAGCACGATTCATACCTTGCACAGGGTAACCGCATTTGGAAAAAGGGACAAAAACAGGCAGTAAAAACAGCATAATTCAGGATATAATATAATTATCTGAAATAACAACAAAAACACAGACCGCTCCTTGAAAGACTGGTAATCATTGAAATTATTGACAATTTCAATGAATGCACACATGAAAAAAGATCAACGTCCGTCTATCCCAAACCATTTTGCAAACCTGACAGATCCGAAAAGGGAGAATAAACGGCACAGACTCATCGATATTATCACGATTGCGATTTGTGCGGTAATTTGTAACGCTGGCAGCTTCACCCATATTTACGAATTCAGTCAAGCCAGGCATGAATGGTTCAAGACGTTTTTGAAACGGCCGCATGGAATTCCCTCTGCGGATACCTTCGAGCGGTTCTTTGCCAGAATCGATCCCAAGGCGTTCAAAGCTTGCTTTATGCAGTGGGTACAAGCAATCAGCCAGTTGACCAATGGGGAAATCGTCGCCGTTGATGATAAAGCAACATCTTTTCTGTAAATTCCCTTGAGCTTTCGTTTCCCTCGCGATTCAAGCGTAGCGCTGCCTGGCGAAACTATCAAGACCAAGCCTTCGGTGCTCGTGCCTCACAGTCTTGACAACCTCGCCAACCAGTACTGAACCTGAAAGTGACGATGACGGAAAGGCGTCTCCGACGGGACTCCGGGCAAAAAGGCTGAAACTCATCCATTTGCAAATACTTTCGTCCTGACCCTTCCCAATCGTCAGATATCTCCATGGCCACCGCTGTTACCAATCGTAAACAGGACTCGACATTGGGGAATATCGTTGCAACCCTTGTTCGCCTTTTGTGTACCGGAGGGTGCGCTGGTTGATTTGTTCTCTTTTTTTACGTGTCTCCTCTTGAAGTTGTTTGTTTTTGTTCAAGACTCTGCCGCAGCCGATAACTCTGCCAGTTACAGTTCATTATCGCTGCTTTATGCGTGAGTCGATCCAGCAATGCGGCAGCCATACGCTCGTCGCCAAACACCTGCGTCCAGTCAGCAAACCCAAGGTTCGTTGTGATCATTACAGAACCTTTTTCATGTCTCTCCGCCAGAACCTGAAACAGTCGTTCTGCCCCCTCTCGAGAGAACGGGATATAGCCAAGTTCATCAAGTATCAGCAGGTCATAACTGCGATAGCGTTTCAGCATTCGTTGAAGGGAGCGCTCCTCCCTGGACTCGATAAGTTCATTTGCCAGTCCATAGCAAGTAACAAAACGAGTTTTATAGTTGTTTTTACAGGCTTCAAGGCAAAGAGAATTGGAAGGATCTGAAAACAGTTTGTATGGTTGAAGGTGAAAGGCAATTCAACAAGGATAAAACAGAGAAGGAAACAAGCTACTACATTGGCAGCGTGGAGAACAAGGTTGAACTTTTTGCCCATGCCGTCCGTAGTCACTGGGGTGTCGAAAACAGCCTGCACTGGGTATTGGACGTATCCTTCCGTGAAGATGAAAGCAGAATAAGCAGAAAAAGACCGTGTCTTGATTCCCATTTTTCCATTATGATATTCTGTATAATTACCCGAACCGAAAGACCATCGTCTTCGTGGTTCGGTCCACCAGAATTTTGATCTGCCGAAAGTCTTTCCACCGATCATTTTGGAAAACCAAATCATTGTGCGACTCCTCATAACCCATTCAAGGAGAGGGATATGGGCAGGTTCCGAATCTTCGTTCTTTTCGTTTTGCCTGCATTGGTTTCTGCCTCTTGTGGCGGCGGCGATGGCGCGGCTTCCAATGCCGACCCGGTACTACGCGTCATGGAAGGCGCCGATCACGGCGCCGACGTGATTTCGGCCGGAGATTCGATTATCGGCCTGGAATTCGACGTGAAAGCCGAAAACCGCGCCATTGGTATCGGATCCGTCCGTCTCGATTTTTTCGGCTCCCTCAACCGGCGCACGGCGGTTGACGGCGTCGATCTATACAGAGACAACGGCAAATGGGATTACACCCCGGGGGGGGGCCGTAGATACGGATGAGAAACTGGCCGAAACCCAAACCTGGCTGGTGGTCATTCATCTGAATGCCTCAGCCAATCCCGGCGGCACCATCGGCGCGGCCCTTACGAACATGGATGCGGTGGTGCAGTCGACGGAAGAACAATTGTCTCCATCCATGGACCATCCGATTCAAACCGGTGGCGGCAACGACGAATCCCTGCTGATGATCACCCGCAACCTGGAAGCATTCCTCTTCGGCTGCATTCGGATCTGGATTCCGTTCCCGTGATCGAGGCCATGACCTTTGGCATGACCCATACCGGAGACGGCGAACCGGACGACACTGCCGTAGACAGCACCGATGTGGTGCGCATCGCCGCCGGCAGCCCCCATGGCGCTGCCCTGTTGTCGGACGGTATCGTGCTGGCATGGGACGGGGACATTGATGCTTTTGAACTTGGATATCAGGTAAATGATAATGACTGGCTGCCCCATGTCATCGAACAGGCCGACAGTGATGCGCCACTGATGGATGTGGAAGGGATCTGGGCCGGTGGCCGCCGCAGTTTTGCCATCTTGTCGGAAGGGACCATGCTGAATGGAGAGACAATCAGTTTGCCGACGGTAGTCGGGGGCATTATGACGGCGATCCGGGCATTGATTATTGGAACCCCATCGAAATCCCCAATGGCCGTAGGAGCAGGGGGGCTCACCGTCGGGAAAAAGGCGGGAATCCCTTGCTGGTAACCAGGCTTTCATCGGGCAGAACCCAGAGGGCGGAACAGCGGCTATATTTTTTCAGTAATCCTTGTCCTTCTGTGGGGCCGAGAATGAATAGCGTCGTCGCCAGGGCATCGGCGAGTTCCGCGCTGGGCGCAACGACGGTGACCGCGATGCTTTTGTCGGCGGATTCAAGCAAATCGGGGTCGAGAATGTGGTGCCGCCGCCTGGTGCTGCCGTTTTCCTCAGCCATGGCGTACAGATAATAATCGCCTGATCCGCACAACCCCGCGTTGGCCACGCGAATGACACCCAGCATGCCGTCGCCGCGCGGATCCTGGATGCCGACCTTCCATTCCCGGTCGCCATAGCAGTAAATGTCGCCGCCCGCCTCCACCAGCGCGGCGGGAACTCCGTGCTGGCGCAAGGTTTCGGCCGATCCGTCCAGCACGGTACCTTTGGCCAGACCGCCCAGGTCCAGGGCCATGCCCGACTCGGGCAGAAAAACGGTCCGCTTTTCCGTGTCCAGTCTCACTTTCCGGTAATCGATCAGACTGGCCTTTTCCTGTTCTGCCTTTTCCTGGTAGTAATAGGGGAGAACCGTTATGGCCCCGATGGTGATATCGAATACGCCGTTTGAGGCATTGCAAATGTCCAGGGCCCGCTGGATGAGCGCAAAGGCGACCGGTTCCACCGCAACGGGAGCTTTGCCGGCCGCCAGGTTCACCCGGCCCACAGAACCGCTGCCGTTGCGGTGGCCGAATTCGGCTTCCAGCCGGGCAATGGTCCCGAAAGCCGCCTGTGACGCCTCACCGCCCGTTTCAGAATCCACCCCGGAAAGTGTCATGCGTACCACATTGCCCATGGCGACCCCGGCGAAGTTCAATGATGTTTCCGGCAGGGATGAGGACTCAAGGGGTGGCTGAGAGATTCCGTTTCGCATGCCGAACAATGCAAAAACCGCGATCACGGCTGCAAGAATCGACACCGTCACCGAGCGCCATGACAGGGCCCTGAGTCTTGGCAAGTGAAAAACTGCCAAGGGAACCGTGGAAGCCAGGCCCAGCAATCCCATGGCGGCCATGGACAGGGGTAGCTCACCTAAAAACGATAGCAGCAGACCGCTCAGGACCGGACCGATCACGAATCCTGCGTTGGCGGCCCCGTGGAACCAGCCCATGATGGTGCCCTGTCCGGTGACGGATGAAGATGCCAGAACCAGGCAGGCCGGGAATGAAAGGCCCGATCCGAGGCCAAGCAACAAACCGGTTAAAAGGAAACCGCTAAGGGTTTCCACGCTCCCGGTGAACACGAGGCAAACGGCACTCAACGCCATACCCGCCACGGCCAGGGCGTGGCGGTCGAATTTGTCCGCAAGCCGCCCGCCCAGAGGAAGGCTGATGCAGGCCACCAGGCTCGGTGCTGCGAACAAAAAACCAACCAGCCAGGCCGGGCCGTGCAGGGTTTCCGATAGCAAGGCCGGGTAAAAAGCGACCAGGGACGCGGTCCCGGCTGTCCGGCCGCAGATAGCCAACAGGAGCAAACCGTTTCGCCGCTTCTTTTTCTGCGGCGGCGTTTTTTCCTGAGCCGGGTCGCTGGGGGTGGTGGAAAGTTCGGCCGGGATGCCGCCAAGGAGAACCGCCAGGCTGATCGCCATGCAGACGGCAAGAAAAATGAGTACCGGCACCAGGTTGCGATGGTAGAAAATCAGGCCGCTAAGGATGGGGCCAAGGAAGAAGGCCGCATTGTAGCCTGCGTTACACAGGCCGAATATCCGGCCACGCCTTTGCGCCGGGACGACGACGGCAATGGCAGCGGTGGCCACGGGCTTCATCACCCCCGACGAAAGACCGAGGCAGACCTGGATGGCGTAAAGGATGTCGTGGTGCAGTGAGAAAAAAGCCGCCAAAGGGGCCAGCAGCCCGATACCTGCGGATGTTACCAGCAGCGGCTTTGGGCCGGTTTTGTCAGACAGCCGCCCGGCAACGGGGGAAATCACCAGCTTTGCCAAAAAGTAACCGGAAAAGGCAGCCCCCAGCCTCAATCCGGAGCCGTTTTCCTGGAAAACGAGCAAGGGGATGGCAAAGGCAAATACACCGACGCCGAGCGTGGCAATGAACACCGCCGCTGCCAGGCGGTAGGCCATTGTCAGCGGTGTTGCACCCTTACACATCCCTTTTTTGGCAAGCAGCATTCAAATTGTATAAAATCAGCGCGCCTGCTCCAGAGCTCGGGCGACGGCCAGCTTGATTCCGTCGGAGGACATGGAGGCCTTGGCGGTGCTGTCCACGGCCGTGCTCTGTTTTTCTATGATGGAAGCCGGAACCTCTTCCTTGGCTTTGAGGACGTTTTCAGCCTGTTTGCCTTTTTTACCTTCTTTCTTCTTGGTAGTTTGATTGAAGGTGACGAGTTCGATATTGGCGATCTTACCCCCGGTAATGGTCACTTCCGCCACGATTTTACCGGGTTTGTTTTTCTTATGATAGCCCTTGGATTCACCGGTGTATTTGCCGTCCTTGTATTTAACGGTGGCTTTTTCCAGGGCTTCGGCAACGGCCAGCTCAATGCCCATTGAGGATCGGGAGGCCTTGGCCACACTGTCCACGGCGATGGACTGGGTCTCGATGATTTTGGCCGGAATTTCTTTTTGGGCTTGCAGGACCCTTTCGACCTGTTTGTCCTTCTTGCCCGCTTTCTTGGGCTTGGTGGTCTGTTCGTAGGTCACAATTTTGATATCCTTGATCGCGTCAGCGTCCACGGTGACTTCGACTTCGATTTTTCCGGGTTTTTGCTTTTTGGTGTAACCGACGGCGGTACCTTTGTAGGTGCCGGGCTTGTATTTGGCCGCTATCGCCATACCGGTAAACAGGGTCAGGCTAAGGAGTGCTATCAGGTTGAACATCATGAGTTTTTTCACGTTATCGTCCTCCGTTGTGTTAATGGTTTCATGGTTGGATAATCTACACTGCTACTTAAGGTAGATAAGCTAGAATAGGAGGGTACTTTTTGTCAAGATAAAAATAATTACGAAAAAGGCGCATCTTGACACCCCCTTTTAAAATCAGTACTGTTTTTACTTTCCTATGCAGAAGATAAAAAGTACTTGTTCACGGGGTAGAAGCAGCCAAGACCTTTAAAGCACAGCCGGTAAGCGTTTACAGGGCGAACGCAGATGCGCGGCCTCGGGCACGCGGACGTATGGGTCATACTTCAAGTGCCCGGTAACAAAGCAGATGCGTTCGTCCTGTGAACGCTTACGATAAAAAACGCAATCCAAGGAGCTTTTCATGTTTGGCATCGGAATGCCGGAAATGATTCTGATTCTGGCGGTGGCCCTCATCGTCATCGGGCCCCAAAAGCTTCCGGATCTGGCCAAATCGCTGGGCAAAGCCATGGGGGAGTTCAAAAAGGCGACCCGTGACCTGAAAGAGAGCATTCAGATCGATACGGAGTTCAAAGAGGTTAAAAGAACCTTTGACGACCTCGCCAAAGATACGCCCGCAACCATTTTTTCGGACACAGATAAATGGAAGCCGCCGGCAGAGGCCGCTTCCGGCGAAAAATACCTGGACGAAGCAACTGCCGGGCCGACACCATCAGCCGGCGATGCCATGGATAGAGTTAATAAGGATGCCTTTGACCGGCACAATGATGAAAGCGTCGAAGCAGCCCGGGATGCGTCGGCGGGAAAAATCAACGGCGATGCCGAAAGCAGGCCCGAAACGAATAAGGGATGATTGACGTGGCAGATCTGGATACCAAAGACAAAATTCCCTTTACCGCCCACCTGGAAGAACTTCGCAAACGGCTGATCACCGCCTTCATTGCGGTGGGCATCGGCTTCGCCGTCTCCTACGGTTTAAAGGAGAAGCTGTTTCAAATCCTCACCCAGCCGTTGATATCGGTTATGAACCAGGGAGAAACCTTGATTTATACCGGGCTTCCCGAGGCGTTTTTCACCTTTCTGAAAGTGTCTTTTCTGGCCGGTCTTATGCTGGCTTCTCCCGTGATCATCTACCAGTTCTGGATGTTCATCGCACCGGGTCTTTATGACCGTGAGAAACGGCTGCTGATTCCTATCGTGTTTCTTTCAACGATTTTTTTTGTCGGCGGCGCCCTGTTCGGTTACTTCATCGTCTTTCCCTACGGGTTCGATTTTTTCCTGGGATTCGCCACGGAAACCATCCGGCCCATGCCCTCCATGAAAGAGTACCTGAGCTTTTCGGCAAAACTCCTGCTGGCCTTCGGCCTGGTTTTCGAACTGCCCCTGGTAATCACCTTTCTGGCCAAGCTGGGTATCGTCACGGTTCCTTTTTTGAAAAAAAATCGTAAATATGCGTTGCTGCTTTTTTTCGTTGGCGCCGCCATCCTGACGCCACCGGATGTGGTGACCCAGGTCATGATGGCCCTGCCGCTGATGGTCCTTTACGAAATCAGCATCCTGGGGGCCCGCATCTTCGGCCGGCGGGCAATGCTCGACAAAACGGAAGCCACAACAGAAAGCGCCGCCGATTGATGACGTTGATGCAGTATCGTTTAGAACTTCAAAAGACAGCTGCCAGCACGGGCTATTTCGCACCGGTTCCCCATCCGCCGGTCTCATTTGAAAACGGCCTGGCCTATTTGTGCAACCATTCCAACGATGCCTTCATGCACACCCACCTGCTGGACCGAATCGGCAAATTGGATGTCGGTGCCGTCTCAGCATTGTTTGATTCAAATCCTGACGAAAGTTCGGTTGTCCGGGCGTTGATTGTGGAAGCGATCCTGGCATACGAGCACCTTTCTCCTATCCGAAAACGATTCAAACGGCGCGAGCTAAAAGCCTTGGCCGAGGCATCGCCCTTAATCTACCTGCAGTCCGAATTGTTGGCCGACCAGAAGTTTCATCGCAAATGGGCGGCTTTGTTTCGTGACAATCTGATGCGCCACCGCCCCCTTCCGCCACCGGAGAAAACAGGTTTGGCCTTTCCGCTGGAAGGCGTGGACGGCAGCGAGGAAGCTGTGCCGGAAGGTGCGCATCTTAAAATGCTTGTCCACGAGCATCTAACCGCTCCGATTCAACCCGGCCAACTGCGGCCGCCTTTGGAAGAGACCATTGAGCGGGCCTTAAACGGCCTGGAAGCGCTGGGGCTTTTCGAGGGCGGCGAGATGCGTCACCAATCCTCGCTAAGTCCTGTCGCACTGCTGCGTCAATGGCGCTTTACCCATCAGGTGGACTGTGGTGCGCTATGCTATTCCATCTCCGGTACGCAAGCCTCATATGGCCGCGGGTTGTCTCTGAAAGCGGCCCGGGCAGCCTGCCTCATGGAAGTGGTCGAGCGCTGTTCTTCCTTTGCGGGTGTGACCAAAGCCGGCATTACGGGGACCCGTCGGCCCCATCCGGTTCTTTATGGCCAACGGTCGCGAATCGAAAAGGACGGATATACGCTTTTGAATCCCAATTGCCTCAACCTGGAAGTCCCCTACCGGGACGAGCCTCTGTATTGGATGGAAGGAGAACGTTTGACGGATTCCGGTTTCCTTTCCATTTGGGTGCCGGTGCAATGCGTGTATCTGTTTTGCAACCTTGACGAACGGGCGCTTTTTTCAGGCTTGGGCTCCACGGGACTGGCCTCGGGCAATACCACGGCCGAGGCGCGGCTCAGTGCCTTGTACGAGCTGCTTGAACGGGACAGCGAGGCCATCAATCCGTTCCACCCCTCGCGATGCTTCCGGGTCTATTCCGAGGATGATCAAATGAGAACCCTGTTCGAGGATTACCGGGCGCGGGAAATTCATTTGCAATTTCAGGATATCAGCCCGGCTTTTGGCATTCCCTGCTGTAGTTGTTTCGTAACCGCTGCGGACGGCACCGTCGCCCGTGGAGGGGGAGCCAATTTGAATGGTAAACAGGCCGTATTGTCGGCACTGACCGAAACGCCGTATCCATATCCTCAGGGACCGCCTTCGGCTCCGGCCTATCCCGACCTCCCCTGGCTGAGATTCGAAGATCTGCCGGACTTTTCCACCGCATCACCGGAACACGACCTGCGGCTGATGGAAAAAACACTGTTGCGCAATGGATATCAGCCGATTTATGTGGATATCACCCGCCGGGATTTGGATATACCGGTGACCCGGGCACTGATTCCCGGAGTCGAAATGATGGCCGACTTCGACAGCACCAGCCGCATAAGCCCGCGGTTGTTCAATAACTATTTAAAAATACACAAAAAGACAAAGGTTCTCGTTAATAACTGACAAAATATGCTGAGTTGAGCAGTTAGCAAAATGGTTCTGTTTCGTTAACGAAAAACATGACGCCACCGGCCGGGTTAACCCATCTTTGTAGGATTTTGTAGGAAAACAGCAAAAATTAGCCCTTTTTTTTAAAAAAAATATATTTTTTTATTAATAATATCATGTTGTTATTTTTTGGAGAGTCTAAAAATGGGAATACGGTACATGTAAGAAAAAGTACCCGTCCGGAATCGAGGCAACAAGAAATTTATGATGCGATGGATTTGTCCTGGACACCAGGAGGTACAATCAAAAACATTGTAAAATGAAATTTGTAGTGCCACACAGACCATTTGATAATATAGAGTTTCCTATTTCACAGTGACAAAGACGGGTTTGTTGGATTTTTCGCCCGGTAAGCCCGAGCCTGCGCCACCAGCGCCTTAGCCCATGCCGGTGTGCCCAAAGCGTGGATGTGGGTGTAGGTGGCCAGTACGTTGTTGACGCAGACGCCGTCGCGCCCGTCCAGGAAACCATTTCCCCGTTCCATGGTAAAGGCCAGATCGTCCGCATCACCCTTCCACTCCTTTATGCTGGAGTAGTGAAACTCGTGCCCTTGCAGGGTCGTTCCTTTTTTATAATAGGGATTGTTACCGTCCACGCGTACGACGGTGTAACCATGACCCTGGGGCCGCTTGGAAAGGCCGAAGACCACCGGCAAGACGCCGGCCATGTCAAAGCGGCCTTCTTTTAAATCCAGTCGTTCGCCCAAATACATCAGTCCACCACATTCGGCGTAGATAGGCAACCCCATGTCGGCCAGGGCTTTCAAGGCCAATCGAAAATCAGTGTTTGCTGCCAATTCTCCGGCATGGGTTTCAGGAAATCCGCCACCGATATACAGGGCGTCCACCCGCGGCAAGGCTTTATCTTCAAGCGGACTGGCAAAGACCAGCTTGGCTCCGGAGGCTTCCAGGGCTTCAAGATTTTCGGGATAGTAGAACTGGAAAGCGGAATCTCTGAGAATGCCGATAACAGGTGCCTCCGAATCCGCCGGGGGAGAGGACTGCCCGGAAAGGTGAAACGCGCCTGTTTCAACCGGTTCCGCTATTGCGGCCAATTCATGGATGCGGTCTATATCCAGGTGTTCCAGGGCCACCTCGCGGATGGCGTCAATGGCTGGTGCGGCCCAACTGTGCTCGGGTGTGGGTACCAGGCCCATGTGGCGTTCGGGAAAACGCTGCTTCCTGAGTTTGGGAACCGCGCCCAGAACCGGTACGCCGGTGTACGCTTCGATACTGCGGGTCAGGATTGATTGGTGACGCTTGCCGGCCACCCGGTTCAACACCACGCCGCCGATGCGCACGTCGGTGTCGAAGGCCGTGATGCCGCCGACCACGGCCGCCATGGTTCGTGTGATCTTGGTGGCGTCGAGGCACAAAATAACGGGAAGTTTTAAAAGTTTGGCCAGTTCGGCAGTACTCGTCTCTCCCTTGGTATTGATGCAGTCGTAAAGGCCGCGATTGCCCTCAATGAGAGTGAAGTCGGTGTTTCGGGTATGGGTGTGATAGGATCCGAGGAGGATATCCCGGTTAATGAGAAAGGAGTCCAGGTTGTAGCAGGGCCGGCCGGCTGCCAGGGCAAGCCAGCCGGCATCGATGTAATCCGGTCCTTTTTTAAAAGGTGCAACAGTTTTGCCCAGGCTTTTCAGCGCAGCGATAATGCCTACGGAAAAAATCGTTTTTCCAGATCCCCCGCGAAGAGCGGCCACGACAATACCTGGGGTCGCAGGAGACGGCTGATTGGATGAAGCCTGTTTCTTCAAATGCACTTTCATGGCGGCGAGCATCCTCTGACGCCGCGAATTCCTTTTAGTCTTCGTGTTCGGCAGAGGCCTGCTTGCCGGTGCCGGGCAGACCATACATGGAGGTGCTGCCTGAAGACCAGTATTCCAGTACATTGTCAGTAACCAACTGGTTGACGATCTTTTTTGCAGCGCGGGGTTTCATGTCCAGTATTTTGGCCAGGTCGTTGAAGTAGAACTTGGATTTTGTTTTCAGTTTCTTGGTCAACGCGGCAACAATTTTTTCTTTGGCCTCTTCGTATTCCATGCTTACCTCTTTTCTAAAGAAGGCAGGGGGGGCGCTTGGCCTCCCCCTGCACGATTAATGGATCGTGTTCAAATCAGAACTTGAACTGTGATGTCTGACGCCAGGTGTAGTAGGCGGGATCACGGAAGTCATCAATGAGATGATGGGTGAATTCAAGTTCGCATTTGTCAAAAAAGCGTTCCCATCCGATTCTCTCGGCCCAGTCGCCCACGCGTTCGTATTTGTTGGCGTCAGCGGCCCAGGTCTCGGTGATTTTCTTGATACAGGAAGTGGTTTTTTCCCAGCGCGGTACGTCGTTGGGTAAAAAGGCCACGACGACCTTGGAGAACTTGGGTGTGCTGATGCGGTTGGAAACCTTGCCGCCGACCATGATGACGATGCCGTCACCTTCCTTGTCCGCCAGGGGCAGGGAGGGACACATGGTGTAGCAGTTACCGCAGAACATACATCGGTCGTTGTTGATGGCCACGGATTTAACCTCGGCTTCACCAACTTTGACCTTGGCCGGTTTGATCGCGGCGGTGGGGCAGGCAGCAATCGCCAGGGGGATCTCGCACATCTTGTCCAGATATTCGTGATCCATGATCGGCGGTTTGCGGTGGTAGCCGAGAATGGCGATATCGGAGCAGTGCACGGCGCCGCACATGTTCAGGCAACAGGCCAGGGACACGCGCAACTGGGCCGGCAGACGATGATTCTGGAAATCTTCGAACAGCACGTCCATGGTGGCCTTGACCGGACCGGAAGCATCGGTGGCCGGAGTATGACAATGGATCCAGCCCTGGGTGTGGACGATGTTGGTAACGCCGGCGCCGGTGCCGCCTATGGGGAATTTGTAACTGCCACCCTCGAATTTACGGCTTTCCAGGTCCTTGACCAACGGTTCAACCTTGGCTTTGTCGTCGACCATGAACTCAACGTTGTTACGTGTGGTGAAGCGAAGGTAGCCATCACAGTGCTTGTCGGCGATTTCGCAGATCTCGCGGATGTGGGTCACGGTCATCAGACGGGCGCCGCCCACACGCACGGTGTAGCACTCGTCGCCGGTCGCGGAAACGTGTACCAGCACGCCGGGTTTGATGATTTCATGATACAGCCATTTGCCCTTGTTTTTGGCGACGACCGGCGGATAAAATTGGTCGTATTTTTGCGGACCGATGTCGGTGATCCGGTTTTCCATCGGTTTGTCGGGATTGTATCCTGAAGAAATAAATGCCATTGGTTATCCTCCCCTTTATCTCTGGTGATCTTTTCTGAATTCGTTGATGTCGCGATCCCATCCGCCTTCGACCTCGTCCTCTTTCCAGAAGATGTAGGGGTTGTGGCGCGGTTCCTGAACATGCTGCGGTACCGGTTTGATGTTGGTGGCTTCGAGCAGTTTCTGGAATCCCTGGCGTTTGATCAGCTCACCGAGACGTTCGCGGTTCTTGCCTTCTTCCATCCACCAATCCCAGATGGATTCGATGACTTCCTTGATCTCGTCGTAGGGCTCTTCGACTTTGATGAAGGGCACCAGCAGGGATCCCATCTGGGCACCGTCGAGGATCGGGGCTTTGGCGCCGACCAGCATGGAGAGACCGGTATCCTTGCCGATCATCAGGGCGCGAGGCATGACGTTGATGCAGTGCATGCAGCGAGTGCACTCCTTGTTGTTGATCATCAGCTTGCCGCCTTCGTACTTCATACACTGGGTGGGACACAGGCCGACAACCTCTTTTTCGATGTCGAAGGGACCCCAGTCACGGCCGCTGTGGGCTCCACCGTTGGGTGCGAATTCACCGCCGACGTAGCCGGCCACGGCTTCCTGATCGATTCTGATATCGTCTCTCCAGGTGCCGATAAACGAAATATCCGCACGGGCGATAGAAGCCACGCAGCAGTTGGGGCAGCCATCAAACTTAAACTTGAACTTGTAGGGGAAGGCCGGACGGTGCAGTTCGTCCTGATATTCTTGGGTCAGGTCGTAGCACAGGGCCTGGGTGTCGTAACAGGACCATTCGCAACGGGAAGATCCAATACAGTCAGAGGGAGTTCTCAGGTTGGATCCGGAGCCACCCAAGTCCTGATTGAAATTGTGGGTCAGTTCGTAGAATATTTCTTCGAGCTGGGGGGTGGAGGTGCCGATGAATATGATGTCACCGGTGGAGCCGTGCATGTTGGTCACGCCGGAGCCCCGGAATTCCCACAAGTCGCAGAGTTTTTTCAGAAAGTCGGTGGTGTAATATTTCCCGCCGGGCTGGTTGATCCGCATGGTATGAAAATGGGCCACGCCGGGAAACATCTCCGGCTGATCGCAGTAGCGGCCGATTACGCCGCCGCCGTAACCGAAAACACCTACGATGCCACCATGTTTCCAGTGCGTACGGCCGTGCTTATAGGAGAGCTCCAGAACGCCCAATATATCTTCCACACAGTCCTGGGCGACCTGGAATTCCACGTTGTTCGGGTTCTTGGCCCGGTTTGCGGCTTCCTGCTTCAGATCTGACACGAAGCTCGGCCACGGACCGGACTCAAGCTGATCCAACAAAGGGGTTTCATGCTTTGCCATCTTTTACCTCCATTTAAAGTGAGAATAAACCAACCTGTCAATCACGAAAATAAAACAATCCCCACAGGGGCTTGCGGTCACCTCCTCTCAACGATTTTTCTTATTGTCGGGAGTCCTGAAATCACACGGTTTTCATTCCTTCATTTGCAAAGAGCAGATATAGAATTAATCATGGAGGTTGTCAATAAAAAAGCATGGTTTCGAGCAGTTAAGCGATGTGTGCAGGACGGCTTCGGTGGATATACAAAATATTGTGAACTGTCATTCACCGACCGCTCCATATGGTATCTGGATCGCCGTATGCCCAAGACGGACATCATCAGGCCCTGTTGCTCATCAGATGGATGATCGACGAAAGATGCGATTCCAGGTGGGTCTTTATCACCTGGTGTTCTTCACTGCGGCGATCAAAGACCGTTTCCACGAGATGGATAGCCATAGCGCGCAGGGCTTCGTCGCCTTTGGCCCTGACGTATCCATTGAAGATCTCTGGAAAAATTTTCGGCAAACCGCTCATGCGGGCAGTCAGATCCAATCCCTGGAAAAAACCATCGATGGTGGGGGCAAGGCAGGTGTCCAGTGCCCAGACCACCTCCGACACCCCGTCCAGTCGATCCAGGCGCATACGCACGGACAGATGAAGAAAAAACAGCAACAGGGCTTCCAGTATTTCATTTTCGCCGGCTATCCCGGCGGACGATTCGATCAGGGGGGCATAATTGCGCACGGTAATCAACCGGACCGCAGTCTTTTCCGCTTCCAATCGGACAACGAAATCGCCGGCGGCATGGTGCCAGGGAAAGATCTGGCAAGTGGAAAACGGATCATAGCAGGCCGTAAGGATCATGGCCATGTTCCGGTACAACGCCATTGTGTGGTGTTCCGAGAGCAGGTGCGGGACGGCGGCCCCATCCCAGATCACAAGCCCCGGTTCCCGGCCTCCATTCCGGCGGGTTAAATGGAATTCATGAAAGCCCTCAAACCAATCCCCCAAATACATGGCAACAGGTTCTTTTTCAGTGGCGTAAACAGTCGGGAACCACCCAAAGGGGCGCGCTTCGCCGAGATGTTCCAGGGCCTTGGTTTCCTGAAGCAAGACCCGCTTACCGATCCGTGAGATCGCCACGTTGACCACCAGGGAGAGGCGCTGTCCGCCCACCACCATCTCAATTCGGGCGGGGTGGTAGAAGGCGCCGTGTTTTTCCAGGAAAATGGAGACATCCCCAATGCTTTCGACGGTCGGCGGAGGCTCCATTTTATCGGCCGCAGCCAGCAGTACGCGCTTCCAGCCGGCGTGCGAACAAAAGCGAACGACGGCGAAAAAATAATCGCCGTAGCTGACAAGATTCGCTTCGTCTGTGACGGTTTCCGCGGTCGCGTGGCCGCTCCGGCTGGTCGGCAGGGGTTGGTTCCACAAAGGGTGGGTGTCATCGATGGGCGAGCGGTCAGTGGCCAGAAAAAAGGAAGGGGTCGGCATCTGATGGTACGTCTCCAAGGAGAGCTGTAAGGGATCGGGATAAGCGCTCACAGGGTGCCGTATCTGCATTGTTACCGGGCGGTTGAAGTTTCCCCGACACGCCTGCGTACCCAAAACCGCGCATTTTTGGCAACCTGTAAATGCTTAAAAAAATGGCTGTTTTCATCCCGTGAACATCAATAGGCCGGATATCCGGGCACGGCGGTCTCACCTCCGGATACCCAATGGTCGCGTTCAGGAGCGGTACGGCTCCAGTTCCTTGAGAATTTCCGGTGCGACGTCGTAACCCATCGCAGCGGCTTTGTCGGCATGCTCCAAGGCCAGGTTCGGCTGGCCGTCTTCCAGATAGGCGATGGCCAGGTTGTTGTGGGCCACGGCAAAGTCGGGCGCGAGCTTCAGGGCTTTCAGGTTGGTCTTGATGCTTTCTTTGACCTGACCGTTCATCAAATAGGCATTGGCCAAGGTGGAGAAGGCCTGAATAAAACGGAAGTTGAATGTTGTCGCCTTTTTCAGGGCCGTGATAGCACCTTCGACATCACCCCGCTGAAGCAGGACAAACCCGATGTTACCCCATCCTTCGGAAAAACCGGGCTTGGCTTTGACGGAACGCTGGTTCCAGTCCAAACAGCCCTCTATGTCTCCCCGTTTCAAACAGATGCCGCCCATTTGGACATAAGCCTCGGCCAGTCCGGGGCTGCACTCAATGGCGGTAAGCAATGATTTTTCGGCTTCGTCAACTTTTCCCTGGCCTAGCAGGGCCACGCCTAAGTTGTAGTGGGAATTACCACATTCGGGGTTGCTTGCCAGAGCCTGTTTTTGTTGTTCGATGAACGCTTCAGCGTTAGCGGCCTTGGGTGTGTTTGACATGGTATCATCCTTTTACGGTGGTTTCACCGAGATCTTAATAATGAAATCAAAATCCGTAGCTTGCTCGTCAAGTTGTGTCAAGGAAAAATATTGATAGCATGACGCTTTTTTCTTGACATAAGGTCCCAACTTCCTTAGTGTTTTTATTATTTGTAGATGCTATTGATTGATAGGATGCGCATCGTCGAAGATTTCCATCCATTAAACATTGGAATCATATGCTGATACCGGAGACCATCGGAGACTTTGCCAGGACACGCGTGGCAGCATCGCGCGCCGTTGATGTCAAAACTCCGTACCGCAAGCCTTTTTTTCGTTCCTAACGGCTGCTTACCCGATTTCATTTTCCAAAATACAATTTTTGATTTTTAGGAGGTAGCATGAATTCAGGATGTTATACCGCCATCGTGACGCCGTTCGACGCCGGTGGTATCGATACCGAAGGGCTGGCCCGCCTGGCCGATTTTCAGATTCAATGCGGTATTGCCGGCATACTGGCCGTGGGAACCACCGGTGAAAGCCCGACGCTGGGTTGGGAGGAGCACCACCAGGTGGTGAAAGCGTATGCAAAACAAGCCAGAGGAAACTGCCTGTGCATTGCCGGGGCCGGCAGCAACAATACCCAAGAGGCCCTGGCCGCAACCCGGCACGCCGCCGAAGTGGGGGCCGATGCGGTGTTGCTGGTCGACCCGTACTATAACGGTCCCAGTTCCCAGGAAATCCGCAAGGAGTACCTCAAGCCGGTCGCCTCGGAGTTCCCCGATATGACCATCATCCCATACATCATTCCGGGGCGTACGGGGGCCCAGATGTTTCCCGAGGATCTGGCGCTTTTATACAAGGACCATCCCAACGTCAGCACGGTGAAAGAGGCGACCGGAAACCTCGATAACATGCGGCGCACCCGTGCATGCTGTGGCCCTGATTTCACGATCCTATCTGGCGACGACGGTCTGACCTACAAAATGATGACCGACCCGGATATCGCTGCGGCCGGGGTTATTTCGGTGATTTCCAACATTGTCCCCAAAGCCATGGTTGACCTGGTACGGCTGCTGACCGAAAAGAAAGCCGACGAGGCCAAAAAACTGGCCGATGCCGTTGAACCGCTTTTCGGTCTGGTAACCGTCATTACCAAAGAGCAGACCCCCTTCGGAGAGGTGGTCTGCCGGGCGCGGAATCCGTTGGCGATCAAAACCCTGATGCAGTTGCTGGGGGTTCCCTCGGGGCCCTGCCGCCGGCCCATGGGCAAAATGAGCCGGGCCGCTCTGGAAAAAACGGTCGATATCGCCAAAACCGTACAGCATGACAACCCTGAAATACTGGCGCCACTGGCTGATTATTTCGATGTGGACATTGATGCCCGGTTAAACGATGAGCGTCTGTGGGAGGGTTTGTATTACACCGAGTACTAGTGTTTGATGGTTTCGTAAAAAGGTCTTTTTTAGCGATTTTACCCTGCATAACTTGTTGAAATTAGTAAGGGCGATTTTTCAATTTTTGACTTTTTACGGGACTATCAGTGTTTAATTGCGAAAATTCATTATTTTATTCCGAAGCTGGCTGCCCCGCACCTCTCGCTTACGCCACTTGAATGGGCTTGGATTTTCGTTATGGCGGCCAGTATTACCCAGTCGTATGCATGGATGAATCCTGCAAACAATTGGTTGGTGAAGTGCGTACACCTATACCGTGTGGACCTGGCAAACCTGCTCGACTTGACGATGAATATATTCGCAATGGTGTTGCGCAGATTTTTATGGAAGTTGAGCCATTGGCAGGGAAGAGGCACGTGGCGGTAACTGAGCGTCGAACCAAAAAGGATTGGGCAATACAAATGAAGGAAATGCTTGATGTCCGCTACCCTACGGAAGATGCACGGATAAAGCTTAAAAAACTTTATCCGAATTTATAAATGTTACGTGGTACTATCCGGTAGGCGTTTACAGGGTGCCGTAGATGCACGGCTTCGGGCACGCAGACGTATGGGGCATACTTCAACTGCCCGATAACAAAGCAGATGCGGCGCCCTGTGAACGCTTACCCTTCTTCAAAGTACTGGACCTGATAGACCTTTAAGACCAGATCGCCTCTGCGCCATTGGTCGGATGGTAACCCCGCCTTCATGCATAGATTGGAAAGAAAAGCCTCCGGTCGAGGGAACTGATCCCATACCTGGGGAAGAAAGGTGGCGCCGGCAGCCCCCTTTTTGATGATCACGCCATCGATGCCGGGCCGTAATTTGTCCAACAGATTCTCGCCGTTGGTATAGTCCAGTTGCACGGGATCGGTGAGCACACTCACCTCGATATGAACCGATTCCAGTTCCGACCGCTTAAGCGGAGAAAAACGTGGATCCCGAAAAGCGGCATTACGGGCATTGTCACGGACACCGGTTACCAGAGGTGCCGTGCCCGTCAGGCTACCGATACAGCCCCGCAGTTGGTTGTCGATTTTCAGGGTAACGAAGGTTCCGCAGCGGGACTGCAAAGCTGGGTCGGCAAGCGTTTCCGCTAATGCGCCGGAACCGGCGGCTGGTTTTCCGGCGCCGAAATGATCGGCCAGGGTCTGGCGGGCCAGAGCCACCAGGGCACGGCCCTGGGCCGGTGACAAGTTCTGGTTGGACATGGATGGGGCTCCGCAAAAAGCTTTTTCCTGAGTTGAGCCATTAGCAGTTCACTTTTGACAAGGCGCAAAATGGTTCGGTTTCGTTAACGAAAAGCATGGCGCCAACAGCCGGATTAAGCCCGAATGCCTTTTAAGTATTTGAAACAAAAGGACTACCCGCTAACGGCGAAAAGCGAATGGCTTATTTTATTGCCTTACACCTCAGTTTCTGTCAAAAAAAACAAGAAAATGGGGTGGGGTAGATGGGCTGCAGGTTTCCCGCCTCAAGTTAAAGTTTGAATCCTTTTGGGCCGATATCATCTGTAACCCTTGAAAGGAAATACCTGTTCACGGGGTCGAAGCAGCCAATAACTGTAAAGCACAGCCGGTAAGCGTTTACAGGGTGCCGTAGATGCGCGGCTTCGGGCACGCAGACGTATGGGTCATACTTCAAGTGCCCGGTAACAAGGCAGATACGGTGCCCTGTGAACGCTTACGAAAGGAAATAATTATGAACGTCAGTAGTGTACCCTCAACCACCATGGCCTCGGCAGCTGCTGCCCAACAACTGCAAGCGGTTATGGAAATGCAGGTGGCCATGTTGAAAGAACTGGCCGAAAGCCAGGAACAGGTCTCCCAACTGCTGGTGGAAAGCGGCCTTGGGCAATCTGTTAACGTCCACGTCTGAACGTATTGGAGAAAGTGTAGTGGTCAAGTAAAATACGAACATTGTCAGATGGGCTTCACCTGGGGAATAATAAGTATATCGATTCGGCGGTTGATGGCCCGGCCAGCCGACGTGGCATTGGATGCCAGGGGCCGCTCGGAGCCGTATCCCACTGCGGAGATGCCGTCCGGAGCCAGGGTCTGGTTGGCGATCATGTATTCCCGGACCGCTTCGGCACGCTGCTGGGAAAGCAGCATGTTAACTTCGTTGGATCCGGTGCTGTCCGTATGCCCCTCCACGATCACCCGGGGGGCGTTGAAAGAACGGATGGCCTTCTGGACCTTGCTGAGCAGGGCGTAGTTCTCGGGCATGATGATGCTTTTGCCCACGGGAAAGCGCACAGCCTTGAGCCGGATGACCAACTGGTTTTCCCTTTTGTACACCTCGGCTTCGTCCGGGTCAAAATAGTTCTGGACGCTTACATACTGCTGGTTGAATTTACGCTCCGCCGCCAGACGCTGTTCCGCGGCTTTGCGTTCGCGTGCCAGCCGTTCGGTGGCCATCTGGCTTTCGCGCGTTTTCCCCTCCAGGGTCGCGACCTTGAGGTTCAGGGCATCAATCCGAGCTTGACAATCCTCTGCCTGGGCTGCCATCTCCGACTGAAGCGATTGGTTCTTTTGGGATATGAAATCCCGGTCGCTTTTAAGTGCATCCACCGAACCGATGATGTTGTCCACCTGAGTTGCATATCCCTGGTTACGCATATCCCGGGCACCGACCTGTGCAGTGATACGTGCTATCATTTTTTCCACCCACAAAACGATCTCCTCGGGCCGCATCTCTTCGATCCGATTGCTCTGTTGGGTGATGACCACCAGCCGGTTGGCCATAAACAGCGACGCGTTGGCCATATCGTGCATGGCCTGTTTGGCATGCGGATTGGCCGAAATGAAATCATCGGTTTTCCTGAGTTGTTCCACCGCCCGCTCATAGGAACGCGGCGCAATTTTCCGGGCACCGGAGGATTCGGCCGTTTCAATCAGCCGGCGCACTTCGCCAATGGTGGCATTCTTGATCGCCCTGACTTCCAGCTCCCGATAGCGCTGGGCGACCTTGTCCCGATTTTTCTGGGCATAGCTCAGATTGTCTTTCTCGATGGCACTGGTCAGCTCAAGAAACGCATTTTCCACGGATCGGTATTGCTTTTCGAAATTGGCCGCTCCGGCATCGCGTGCCAAGGTGCGGGCTTCAAGGACCTCGACCAGGGTCGACCGCGAAATACCGGCAATCTCTTTGGCTTTTTGCAAATAGTTGCGTGCTTCGGCGACCGATTCATTGATGCCGGCAATTTGCTGACCCTTCTTCAAATCTTTTTGAGCGGCAAAAAAGGCGCTTTCTGCCTTTTTAAACCATTTGGGGGACAAGATGTTGATCTGTTCCATACGTGCGTCGGATATCTCACTGCTGAGCTGGTTGACCAACTCCACAGGGTTTTCCGGCATTGCCCCCATCTTTGTGGCGGCGGGGGTGTCTGACGGCATTCCGGCGCATCCGGTTAGAAACAATCCGATCATTGTCAGAACCATCCAGGCCAAACTCTCTCGCTTACGTTGCATGCCTCCTCCTTTTTTATCTCGCGGCTGCGGATCGACGGATCCGCTCCGGCGTTTCCTTTTCATGGATGAATGTCCGGGGATGGGGGTTGGCGGGGAATCGCCAACAACAAAACATCATGCGCATGTTTTTGCTGGATGTCAACATGTTCCGGGTCTTATTACATCGCGGGACAAAACGACAAATACGGAAACCATGTGCTTTTGCTTCTTGGATGCGCGGCAATGTGATATTGTTCAGGCATTTTAAGCATTCACAGGATGTCGCATCTGCTTTGTTGCCGGGCACTTGAAGACCAATCCGTCTGTGTGCCTGAAACCGGCTATCTGTGGCAGCCTGCAATCGCCTTACCGGCTGCGATTTACAGGTATTGGCTGCTTCTACCCCGTGAACAGGTACTAAAAAATGGTTCTTTTGAAATTCAAGTGGGTAAAAATGGATTAATGGTCAGCAAATCCAATTTACCAGTGAGCAAGTAAACAATAGTCTTAAAATGCTTACGT
>PDTK01000032.1 GCA_002747175.1 Deltaproteobacteria bacterium
AAATGCAAGCCGGGGTTAACTGGCAATTCACTACTGAAGATGCCAGGATAAAACTAAAACGGCTCTATCCAACATTTAATACGTGACATGACACTAGTCGAAGAGTGCTCCGATG
The DNA here is from genome assembly GCA_002747175.1 of Deltaproteobacteria bacterium. GTDB lineage: Bacteria > Desulfobacterota > Desulfobacteria > Desulfobacterales > Desulfosarcinaceae > Desulfosarcina. Next base: position 116 of record PDTK01000032.1, read on the forward strand.
CTCTCCCCAGTATGAATCCGCCGAATCGCCTCGGCAAACAGGGGTGCCACGGAAAGAACCCGGAGGGCCCCCCATTGTTTCTTTTCAGGCACCTGCACGGTGTCGGTTACAGCCACGGAGGCAATGGGACTGCCGGCCAGCCGTTCGACTGCCGGGCCACAGAGTACGCCATGGGTGGCCCCCACGTGGATGCTGCGCACCTTTGCCCGCTTAAGGGTCTTCACCGAGGCCGCCAGTGTACCTCCGGTGGAGATCTCGTCTTCAAAAATGATGGCATCACGCCCCTCAATATCCCCCACCACCAGTCCCTGCACCACCTCGGTATCCGCCACCCGTCGTTTGTCGATAATCGCCAGGGGCAGGTGGATGTGTTTGGCGAAACGACCGGCTCGTTTGGCTCCGCCGACATCGGTGGCCACGACCACGGCGTTGGCCGGATCCAGATGCTGGTTGAAGTGGTCCACGAAGTAAGGGATTGCCGTCAGGTGATCCACGGGAATGCTGAAAAACCCGTGCACGGCGTCCGAATGCAAATCCATGGTCAGAACCCGGTTGGCGCCGGCGGTCTTCACCAGGTCGGCCATAAGCCTTCCGGTGATGGATATGCGCGGTGCATCCTTTTTATCCGACCGCGCATAGGAGAAATAGGGAATCACCGCTGTTATTCGCCAGGCCGAAGCGCTTCTAAGGGCGTCCAGAATAATGAACAACTCAAGGATATTGTCGCCCACCGGCGTGGTGAAGGGCTGTACCACGAAAACATCCTTTTCGCGGACATTCTCCTGGATCTGAACAAAGAGGTTATCGTTGGAAAACCGCGACACCGCCAGACGGCTCAATTCGATGCCCAAATTATCGCAGATGGATGCGGCCAGTTGTGGATTGGCGCTTCCTGAAAAAATTTTCAGTTCGGTGGACATGCTGACCTCGGTATAATTAACGTTTTTTTATCAGCCCCACCCCAACCAGATAAAGCAACATCCCGTCATCGGGCAGTTGGAGCAGGTCGGCGGCTTCACGGTCATAGAAAGCACCGATGCCGCAAGCCCCCCATCCCACGGCCGTGGCGGCCAGATATGCCTGCTGACCCAAGCGGCCGGCTTCAATCATGGCATACCGGTATCCACGGGCACCCCAGCGGCGATCAACGGTTGCCAGGTCGCTCATGAACAACAGATGCATGCCGGCATGCTTGAGCCACATCTGATCCAGACAGGCTGCGGCCATGTGTTCCATCAAAACTCCTGCGTGCAAAAGGCCCACGCGATGGCTGCCTGCATCCAGCAGGTAAAAACCCGGCGCCACCGGCTGGCCCGGTCCGGCCAGGATTCCGACAGATAATGACTGACCGCATGAACGCGGAAGGGGTGAGGTTTCGTTCATACTGCCGGAGATTAACATCATGAAGGTTGTCCAGTGATCTGGATCCACGGCATGGGGCACAAAATTCCGACGTGAACGGCGCTGCCAGAGCACATCTGTATAGCTTGCCGCAGCCAGTGGATGCCCCAGCGCCAGGGGCGTCCATGAATCCGGTTCCCGGCCCAGCGCATGCGGCGCATCGGACGATGCCGGCGTCATATCTGACATGCTGCCCGCACGGTGAACATTACGGATCTCGGCATAGGATAATTCCCGATCCGACACCCTTGACGCACGCTGCATCCACTGAGGCGGCTCGAACCCGTCATCCACATTCGGTGGCGATGGATGTCGGGCCGAATCGACATACAGGTGGATGCTGATCAGGCATACCTCGCGCTCCGGGTCCAGCCCCAGCAAGGTGCCCGTCCGCCGGTCGTCAAAATCCAGATGGATACTGAAGACCAGGCCCAGGGCACGCAATGCCAGACGTAGATTCTCCAATTGATGACCGGCATCCAAAAGCACGTATCGGTATGCGCGGCCGCGATATTTCCAGGCACTGCGAAAAAAGATGCCGGTTATGTAAAATGTGGCGGCGACCGATTCGGCCACATACGGCTCCACCGGCAGGGAGCCGCTGCGCAATTTGGTGAGACACGCTTTGAACATCCGATAGTGATACAGCCCCGGATCCAGGCCGTTTATGCAATGGGCTGCAAGATAGGTTTCGAATGGATACAGGGCCCCGGCCGAGGCCACGCTGCGAAAATAAAAAGGTTCACCCGAGGCCATGGTCTGGCGTGCGGTAACCGTATGGGCCAGCGTCAGAATCGTGGTCAAGTCCTGATGTGTCAATGCTGACGGCCGCTCAGCACTTTCTGCGGGACACCGCATCACCAGGTCCGTATAATCCACCGGGGTCAGGTGGGGCCCGCCGATCAGGCTGACCGTCGGACGATCCCCATAGGATTTATCCAAGGCCGGCTGGTTGGCCCAATCCAGGCGATGGGGCGTCAGCTCGTGGCGGCGGTAGCTGGTGGTCCGGTGATAACCGGCGGCGGTTCGCTGTGATTCATTCATCTTCAGTTCACCAGATCTTTCAGGGCAGATGCCGCATCGGAAAACCGGAACTCAAAACCGGCGTCCATCAGGCGCTTCGGATGGACCTTTTGGCTGCCCAGCAACACCCCGGCCATCTCGCCCAGCATCAGGCGCAAAGCCGGAGCCGGAGTCCACACAACCGCCGGCCGGTTCAGCTCCTTGGCCAGGCAACGGACAAAGGCTTTATGGCGGATCGTGCCCGGTGCCACGGCATTGTATACGCCAACGGCCGCTTTGTCTTCCAGCAGATAATGAACGATGTTCAGCAAATCGGTCATGTGGATCCAGGAAAACCATTGGCTTCCGCTGCCCAGCGGACCGCCGGCAAATCGGCGAAAAACCGGCAACATTTGCGCCAGTGCCCCTCCGCCATTTCCCAGTACGACGCCAAAACGCATGACGGCCACACGCACACCCTGATTCTGTGCCGACAGGGCCGCGTGCTCCCAGCCCACGGACAGGTCAGCCAGAAAATCATCCCCCGGCGGTACCATTTCGTCGAGCGCCTCGTCTCCCCGGTCTCCGTAGTAGCCGATGGCCGATGCGCTCACCAGCACCTGACCGCCGCGACGCATGGCTTCAACGATGTTGCGCGTCGTCAGGACGCGGGAGTCGAGAAGGACCTTTTTGTAGCGCCGGGTCCAGCGTTTGAAGATGGTGCGCCCGGTGAGGTTGACAACGGCGTCCGCATCCCGGACGGCCTCCTGCCATGCCCCCCCCCGGATCGTATCAGCGCTGATCCAGTTAAAACCGGATTCCGATTCCATTGGATGTCTGGCCGACGTACCCAATCCGGTGACCCGATGTCCCTCCACCAACAGTGAACGAGCCAGAGCCGAACCGACAAATCCCGAAGCGCCGGCGACGACGATATTCATGAGAATCTCCTTATGTTTACCCCAGCGTTGTAAAACGCCAATCGCTTATCATTTGAATTATAGTCAATAAACATGCCAAGTTACAATACAAAAAAGTCACCAATATTGCTGTACAAGACGTAACATCCGGATATCGCCTTGATCACTGATTGTACGGTTAACGATTCCATGGTTATGTGTCATGAAGCATGAAAAAAAGTTACCCGGACAACCGTGATGGTCCCGTAAAAAAGTTCACACCGGTCTGTCTTGCGAGACGTCTATGTATCAAATTATTATTGAGACTCTGTTGATCCGCCGGGCGTGCTGATATGGTGCCTGTAACCGCCAGAAAGTGCTCCATGTATCCGCAATGCGAATGTGTATCTGATCAAGGAAAGGAATTGGTTCTGATTGCATGTCTTTTCCTTACAACAGGCCATCCTGAAGGCGTCGAAACTATTGGCACGATTATTGATTGTCGTGCAATTGATAATATTACTGGATACTGACTGGGCCGGCGGCCTGCAATTCTTTCGGAGAACCTTAATTTGTGAAACCGTGCGACCACAACCTGAAGCAAACGATTCTGCTGGCCGAAAGCATGATCAAACTGGCAGACACCGGTGACATTGACCGTGAAGATACCGGCTGCGGGATTCTTTACGGCACCCTGCGAGATTCAGGATACAAAATCAAGCAGTTGGCCGAAGCCGAAAAGATCAGGCATATTGCCAAAGGCTGGTGGGATGAACATTCCTGACACAAAATGACGTCAGGCAATCATTACAAAATGGAATTCATAAAAGGGAGGCTAACGCGTGGCAGAGATTAAAGGCACCAAAACGGAAAAAAACATTTTGACAGCATTTTGCGGTGAATCCCAGGCCCGGAACCGCTACACCTACTTCGCCAAGCAGGCAAAGAAAGAGGGCTTCGTTCAAATCGCGGACATCTTCGAAGAGACGGCCAATCATGAAAAAGAGCATGCCAAACGGCTGTTCAAACTGCTGGAAGGCGGTGAGGTTGAAATCAGCGGGGCCTTCCCGGCTGGCGTGATCGGCACCACCGTCGAAAACCTCACCGAGGCCGCCGGCGGCGAAAATCACGAATGGACGACCATGTATCCGGACTTTGCCAAGGTCGCCCGTGAGGAGGGACTGGATCATGTGGCTTTCATTTTCGAAGCCATCGCCGTGGCAGAAAAACAGCATGAGAAACGTTATGTGGACCTGAAGGCCAACATTGAGGCCGGCAATGTCTTCAAACGTGATGAAAGCGTCACCTGGCGCTGCCGCAACTGCGGTTACCTGCATGAAGGCACTGAGCCCCCAGAAATGTGTCCGGCCTGTGCGCATCCCCGGGCACATTTTGAGATCCTGGGAGAAAACTGGTAGTTGATCGTTTCTTTATCAACCATGATGATTTAATTTAAATTTAAAAAGGAGAAAAAATGGCTGAACGATATGGAGTTAATAAATGCGATCTGTGCGGAAACATCGTCCAAGTGCTTGTAGATGGTGCCGGTCAACTGGTTTGCTGTGGACAACCGATGCAAATGCAGACAGAAAATACGGTCGACGCCGCCAAGGAAAAACATGTGCCGGTCGTCGAAAAAATCGACGGCGGTTACAAGGTCAAGGTCGGTGATGTTCCTCATCCCATGGAAGAGAAACACTGGATTCAGTGGATTGAGCTGATCGCCGACGGTAAATCCTACTTTCAGTTTCTGGATGCAGGCCAAACGCCGGAAGCGGAATTCAAAGTTGAAGCGGTATCGGCATCCGCCAGGGGCTACTGCAACCTTCATGGTTTGTGGAAAGCGTAACCCCGACGGCCCATTTTGGGGAGGGCCGCCTGTTGCATAAAGGCGCCTCCCACCGACGGTTTTGTCAGTCTCGGTCAAAACGGCCGGGACTGACTGTGTCCCGTGTCCGTTTGTGTAAGGAACGGAATTTTTATGTTGGGGGCACATTACTTCATCTCCATTAAACAGGCACTAATGCGGTGCCGGTTGGCACAGACCACAAGCCCCAAAACAAGAGAGGTGCCCCATGGGTAGCTGGAAATGCGGTAATTGCGGATATGAACTGCAGGCCGATGCGCCGCCTGAGAAATGCCCGTCCTGCAAGGAAAAGTGCGATTTTCTGGACAATACCTGCTACACACCTGACTGTCAGTACGGTGGTAAGGACCCGCGAATTAAGTAGCGCCTGTCCAGAAATGGCCAAATATCCGCGTTGTGCGTTAACTTTGACCGAATCCCGAAATCGACCTACGGAGTAGACGATGATCCCATCCGGAAGATTTTTCAGTTTATTGTCCTGTTTTCTGCTGTTGATGATTTTCACCGTCCCTGCGACAGCGGCAAATCCTGGTCCGAAGCAGATCGACGTTTTCGGCGGCAGCCGCGGCAAGGTCCCTTTTCCCCACGCCAATCACCAGAAGTCAATCAAAGACTGCAATGTCTGCCATCGTGTTTTCCCTCGGGAAACCGATGCCATCAAAAAAATGAAGGCGGCGGGCAAACTGAGACCCAAAAAGGTGATGAACATGCAGTGCATCAAGTGCCACAAAGCGGAGAAAAAATCCGGAAAACCCCATGGCCCGGTCACCTGTAGCACGTGCCATGTTAGATGATTTCCGGTTTTCAAAATGAACCCATAAAAGGAGCGAAAAATGGCCGAACCCCACGAAATGTATCAATGCCAGACCGTTAACTGCGGCTACATCTACAACCCCGATAAAGGCGACCGCAAAGGCAAGATTCCCAAAGGGACCGCTTTTGACGACCTGCCCGAAGACTGGAAATGTCCCATCTGTGGCGCCACCAGGAAAATGTTCCGCCCGCTGGGCTGACTCACCTTCAATCCGTGGACAAACCGATATGCATGAAGCTGTAGCGGACTTACTGTTTTGATTAGACAGGTCACCACCTGCATGATAAGGGAAAACAGCGTCATGCGGATCGGTTTGTTTGCAATCCGTACCGAAAGCTTGCATCCAGCATTTATGCAGGCATCAACTTAACGTTCAACCGAATGGAGGAAACCATGGACAAGTATGTTTGCACTCTGTGTGGCTATGTTTACGATCCCGAAGCAGGTGATCCGGACAATGGCGTAAATCCCGGCACCAAGTGGGAGGATGTACCGGAAGACTGGGAATGCCCGGTGTGCGGTGCAGGAAAAGACGATTTCGAAAAAGAAGAATAACCAATCACCAATAACATACCATATGCCCTTTTCCCACGAGGGAAAAAGGGCATATGGTTATTCAGGAAAGCGATCATGAAACCGACCAAAATTGCAGACGGTATCTACGATGTAGGCGTCATCGACTGGAACATCAGAGACTTTCATGGCTATTCGACGGATCGTGGCACCAGCTACAATGCGTATTTGATAGTGGACGAAAAAGTGGCCCTGATCGATACTGTCAAAGCCCCTTTCACCGACCAGTTGATCGGTAACATTTCCCAGGTCATTGACCCTCAAAAGATCGACGTGGTCATTTCCAATCATACCGAAATGGACCACACTGGCGCCCTGCCGCGTATCATGCAGGCGGTAGGAGATGACACCCCCCTTTATTGCTCCATAATGGGGGCCAAAAACCTGGCCCTGCACTTCCCCAATGCCTGGAATTACCACCCCGTAAAAGAGGGTGAAGAACTTTCCTTGGGCAAGCGTACGCTCCAGTTCATTGAAACCCGCATGATCCACTGGCCCGACAGCATGTTTACCTACCTGAAGGAAGATCACATTCTTTTCTCCAGTGATGGATTCGGGCAGCACTATGCCGGCTTCGACAAATTCGACGATCAGGCCGACAATAATCTTATGATCCAGGCAAAAAAATACTATGCCAACATTCTTTTGCTCTATGCCTCCCGTATTCTTAAACTGATGGAAAAAATCGTCGCCTCGGGGATCCAAATCGACATAATCTGCCCCGACCACGGCGTAATCTGGCGTAAAAATCCTGGAAAAATCATCGATGCCTACCTGAAATGGAGCCGTCAGGAATCCGAAAAGAAGGCCGTGGTCATTTACGACACCATGTGGAAAAGCACCGAAACCATGGCCAACGCCATCGCCGAGGGTATTTCGTTTACCGGCGTCAGGGCCAAACCGATCCACATTCGCAGCTCCCATCGAAGCGATATCATGGCCGACGTACTTGATGCCGCCGCAGTGGTGGTCGGCTCCCCGACACTGAACAACCAAATGTTCCCCTCTGTGGCCGACACGCTGGTCTATATGAAGGGACTCAAACCGTTGAACAAGATCGGCGGTGCCTTTGGTTCCTATGGCTGGAGCGGAGAATCGGTAAAAATGGTGGCCGCGGAACTATCGGCCATGAAATTCAATATGATCGAGCCCTTTCCACGGCTTCAATACGTTCCGGACGGCTCAGGTATCGACGTCTGCGTCGCTTATGGAAAACAGATCGGCGAAGCCGTCAATGCCCGATAACGGAGTATGAAAGAGCCCGTTGTCGATATCGGTACCTGCACCTTGTGCATGGGCTGCGTGGAAGTCTGCCCGGAGGTGTTCCAGCTCAACGATGCCGGTTATATTCAGGTCGCCGAGCTGGGCACCTATCCCCGGGAAGCGGTGGATGAAGCCATTAAATACTGCCCGGAAGACTGCATCAATTGGGAATAGCCAGGAGAAGCCATGAAAAAAGTTGCACTTTTCGTTTTCAACGGTGACCCGGTCTGTTTCATTCATGTCCTGCTCAACGGACTGGATATGAATGAAAAAGGCATAGACGGCCGGATCATCGTGGAGGGCGCGGCCACGGCCCTGCTGCCCAAACTGGCCGAGCCCCAAAATCCCCTGCACAAGCTATGGGACAAGGCCAAGGCACAAAACATCGTGGACGGTGTGTGCAAAGGCTGCGCTTACAAGATGGGCACATTGGACGAAGCCGTGAATCAAGGGCTGACCCTGCTGGGCGATATGTCCGGCCATCCCTCCATGTTCGGTTATATCGAAGAAGGATTCGAGATCATTTCCTTCTGACGATTGCCGGTAAACGTCTTAAAATATAGCAAGAACCCATCCGGAAATGGCCCATTTGCCTATTTCTGGCCAGACACTAGAAAAACATTTTTCTTCTTCTGACGTCTTTTGCAAATCCGGATGCCATGGGATTCCGCTCACTCAAAACCAAGATCCGATCATTGCTGAAGGCAAAAGATTTCAGCGCTTCGCTGGAGAAGCTCCGCGAGTTGCCCGGCCGTCGGGCGGTCAATCCGCTCTTCTCTTTGTTTTATTCGGGAGACGAACTGGTCCGTTGGCGTGCCATTGCGGCCATGGGTGTCGTGGTGAACCAGCTGGCAGACACCTCCATGGAATCGGCCAGAGTGGTGATGCGGCGGCTGATGTGGAACCTCAACGACGAGTCCGGCGGTATCGGCTGGGGGTCTCCCGAAGCCATGGGCGAAATCGCCGCGCGTCATACCCGGTTGGCCGGCGAGTTTGCCAACATCATCATTTCGTATATCAATCCCAAGGGAAACTTTCTGGAACATGAACGGTTGCAACGCGGCTCCCTGTGGGCCGTGGGCCGCCTTGCCCATGCCCGTCCGGCGCTGGCCCAGGCGGCGGCTGAATTTCTCCCAGACTTCTGCACCGCTTCCGATCCCTATCTCCGGGGGACGGCCATTTGGGCTGCCGGTGCGGTTCTAAACGATACGCTCATCCCGATGATACAGGCCCACCGGACTGACGACGCCCCCCTGACCATCTACCGATACCAGAAAATCCACCCGACCACTGTCGGTGAGCTGGCCAGGCAGGCCCTTAAGCCCGGGTAAAACCAAATCACGGCCGATCGCCCGTTGGAAGTTTTGTAACGCAAAAACCAAATTGGGCTCTAAGAAAACATAGAAAACCCCATCTCGACACCGACCAAGAGGAGGAGAAATGCACAGGCTTCCGGTTTGTCGCACCTGGATCTGCACCCTGTTGTTGGCAACATTTTTATTCGCCGGCTGTGCACTCCAGGAGGTTTATCGCCATGAAACGATCAAAACCCGGCATACCGATCTGGGCATTGATCCACAGCAATCTCCGGCCTCCGGTGAAAGCGAGCCGATGGGTGTCCCGGACAGCCGCCTGGACCTGGAAAAAGTGCTAAATCTCGCCAGGTCCAACAACCCCGACATCCTCATGGCCATGGCCCGTATCCAACAGGCCCAGGCCATGCTGGAAAAATCGGCGGCCCCTTTTTATCCGCAGATCAACGTCTATACCGAATACATGCAGGGCGACGGGCCTTCTGCCTACCTGTTCAAGGCCATCGACCAGCGCAAACTGCCGCCCGGAACGGACTTCAACGATCCGGGCTGGTTCGAAAACTTTGAGAGCGGTATCAGTGCCGCCATCAACCTATACAGCGGCGGCCGGGACAGCCTCGGCCGGGAGATGGCCAGAACCGGCCTGACGATTTCTAAACTGGATCTTGACAGCATCGAAAACCAGGTGATGGCCACGGCCATCGGTGCTTATTACGATGTTCTCGCCGCCGCCAACTTCGTCCGGGTGGCCGCCGAAGCGGTGGAGACCACCCGCTCCCAGCTACGCATCATGCGCATCCGGTTTCAATCGGGCGGGGCCCTGAAGACGGATCTGCTTTCTCTTGAAGTACGCATGGCCGAAACCGAAGAGATTCTGGTCCAAAGCCGTAACCGGCAGCGCCTGGCCAAAGCGGCCCTGGCTGAAATCCTGGGCATGCCGCCCGAATTACCCCTGGATCTGGTGAATATCGACGAATATGCCGTTCACATCCCGGACGATCCCATTGCCGCCCGGGCCTATGCCCTAGCCCATCGCCCGGAACTGGCCAGTGCACGCCACAAGCTGCGCCTATCGGAAATGGCTGTGGATGCGGCACGGGCTGGTTATTTTCCCCGGGTGGACTTTCAGACCCGTTATTATGCCGACGATCCCGAGATGAAATACAGCAGCGGCCGGGACAACTGGACTGCCGGCCTCTACCTGAACTGGAATATCTTCGATGGTTTCGCCACCCGCAGCGATTGTGCCAAAGCCCTGTCCCAGCTTCAGGAAACCATGGCTGCCGACCGCAAAATCGTATTGGCCGTCAAATTCGACGTAAAAAAAGCATATCTCAATCTCGATGAAGCCCGACAGCGGCTGACAGTGGCCATGTCCAATGTGGAGACTGCCCGGGAGACCTATCACCTGGTCAAACGTCAGTACGGGGGCGGATCGGTTAACATCAGCCGCTACCTGGAGGCAGAACTGGCCTACAACCGGGCCAGGATGCGGGAAACCGCTGCCTATTTCGACCGGGAAAAAGCCCGTGCCCAGATTGCACGGGCCACCGGGTATTGGACCGGCAACCGTGAAACCGATAACAATAAAGTCCTAAAATAAAGGATAACCAAGTGGACAGAAAAAATCGAGCCATCCTGTGGATCGCCGCATCCTGGCTGTTTTTGACAGGATGTGAAAAAATCGAACCCGGCGCATTTTCCGATGTCGAAAAAGCGGCCTTCAACCCCTCTCAGACGGCCAGCGCCCAGGTACGTGCCATCGACCAATGGTATGAAGCCGTGGGTACGGTGCGGCCCCGGACCGAGACACGCATCGAAGCTCGGGTGACCGGACAAGTGCTTTCCGTCAAGGTTCGTCCCGGCGACCGGGTGGCCAAAGGCACCCTGTTGGTGGCGCTGGACAGCCGTCAGACGATCTCTCGCCTGAACCAGGCCAAGCAGGCGCTGAAAACCGCTCAGGCCGGGCGTGAACAGGCCCGCCATGCATTGGACGCGGCCCGGGCCGGATTCAAACAGGCTCGGGCCAACTATCAGCGGATTAAAACATACCACGATTCCCAAGCCGCAACGGCCCAGGAACTGGAAGCGGCCGAGTCCACCTTCCGGCAGGCCGAGGCCGGGGTCAAACGTGCCGAAGAGGGTATCACCGCTGCCGAGGCCGGAATGCTTCAGGCCCGGGCTGTGGTCAAGGAGAGTGCCATATCCCTTGAATACAGCCGGATTCTGGCTCCCGAAGACGGGATTGTACTAAAACGTTTTGTCGAACCCGGCGACCTGGCCCTGCCCGGCAAACCCCTTGTGGCCCTGCGAACCACGGGTGCTCTGCGGCTGGAAGCCTATGTGCGTGAAGGGCTGATCGAAAAAGTGGCTCCCGGAACGGCTCTGGAAGCGGCCATCGACACCCTGGATACCATTGTTGACGCCACCGTCGAGGAGGTCATTCCCTACGCCGATCCCGACTCACGGACCTTCCTGGTCAAGGCCACCATCGGACCCCTCGAGGGCCTCTATCCCGGTATGTTCGGGAAACTTCGGGTGCCCGTGGGCAGCCGGCGCATCGTCACCATACCGGCCGCTGCCGTCCGCCGGGTGGGTCAATTGGAGCTGGTGCATGTAAAAAGCGGTGATCGCTGGCAGATACGCCATGTAAAAACCGGCGTCCGCCTTAAAGATGCCAGCATTGAAATTCTTTCCGGACTGGACGGATCGGAAGCCATTGGCTGGGGAGGCGCGGACAATGGTTGATCACACCGACACCGCCGCCCAGACCGATGCCCCCCGCGGCTTCATTGCGGCCGTCGTCCATCGTTTCCTCACCTCTCAATTGTCCGTTATCCTGATTATCCTTTCCCTGTGTCTGGGCGTGGCCGCCATTATGGTCACCCCCCGGGAGGAAGACCCGCAGATCGTCGTCCCCCTGGCCGATATTTATGTCAGTGCACCCGGAGCCAGTGCGGCAGAGGTGGAGCAGTTGGTGGCCACCCCCCTGGAGCGCCTGCTCTGGCAAATTGACGGCGTGGAATACGTCTACTCCATGTCCAGCCGGGACATGGCCGTTGTTACGGTCCGGTTCCATGTCGGGGAAGAACGCGAGAATTCCATCCTGAAGATCCACAACCGCATCACCATGCACCAGGATGCCGCACCGTCCATCGTTAAGGGCTGGGTGGTCAAACCCGTGGAGATTGATGATGTACCCGTTGTCAACCTGACCCTTTTCTCTGACCGCTACGATGATCACGCCCTTCGCCGGGTGGGTGAGGAAGTGCTGGCCCGCCTGTCGGCTGTCAAGGATATCTCGCGCACCCAAATCGTCGGCGGCCGCAGCCGGGAAGTGCGGGTGGAATTATTGCCGGAACGTCTGTTCGGTCTGGGCATCTCCCTGCCCGAGGTGCAAAAGGCCCTGATGGACGCCGACGCTTCGGTCACGGCCGGCGCATTCTCCCGGACGAACCGCAGCCTTACCGTAACGGCCAATGCCTTTTTGACATCGGCGGGCGAAGTGGGAGACCTGGTGGTGGGCGTCCATCAGGGCCGCCCGGTATATTTGAGGGATATCGCCGCCATCACGGATGGTCCGGCCGAGGCCGATAACTATTCGCGTATCGGCTATTCCCATTATTTCAGAGATCGGAACCATTTGACCGAATCCCCCCTGGACTATCCGGCGGTTACCCTGGCCCTGGCCAAGAAAAAAGGCACAAACGCCGTGGCCGTGGCAAACAACATCCTCGCCGAGCTGGAAGTCCTCAAAAAGGAGATCATTCCCGATCATGTGCGGGTCGAGGTTACCCGCAACACCGGTGCAACAGCCCAGCAAAAGGTCAATGAACTGCTGGCATCACTGGCCTTTGCCATCGTCAGTGTGGTCATTTTGCTGGCTTTTTCCCTTGGCTGGCGCGAAGCTCTGGTAGTGGCCCTGGCCGTACCCATTAGCTTTTCCCTGGCGTTGTTCGTGAATTTTCTGTTCGGTTACACCATCAACCGGGTGACCCTTTTCGCTCTGATTCTCTCATTGGGTTTGGTGGTGGATGACCCCATCACCAATGTGGACAACATCCAGCGCCACATGTTTTCCGGCAAGCGGGGCGCCATCGGCAACGTACTCTTTGCCGTCAACGAGGTCCTGCCACCGGTGATCATGTCCACCATCGCCATCATCCTATCCTTTACCCCCCTGTTTTTCATCACCGGCATGATGGGTCCCTATATGGGCCCCATGGCGTCCAACGTGCCCATGACGGTGATTTTTTCCACCGTGTGCGCATTGACCATCGTGCCCTGGATGACCTATTTACTGCTGAAAAACCATCCGGCTGCCGGCCGCGGGGAGAATACCGATCTGCATTCAGCCACGAACAGCCGCATTCACCGGATATACCGGGCCGTGGTGGCTCCTTTTCTGGCTTCGCGTGCCCGCCGCCTGGGACTGCTGGCGGCCATCTTGGTATTACTGGTCATTCCCCTGGGACTGGTCGTTTTCCGTCAGGTGCCCCTGAAAATGTTGCCCTTCGACAACAAAAACGAATTTCAGATCGTGGTGGATATGCCCGAAGGAACCAGCCTGGAAGCCACGGATGCGGTGGTAAGGCAATTCGAAACCTATCTGCGCACCGTACCCGAGATGATCCATTATGTCACTTACACGGGCGTGGCATCGCCCATCGACTTCAACGGATTGGTGCGCCACTACTATCTCAGGAAAGGCCCCCACCTGGCCGACATCCGGGTCATCCTGGCGGACAAGGGCCTTCGCAAACAGCAAAGCCACGCCATCGTACTGAGACTGAGAAAGGACCTGGAGAAAATCGCGGCCCAGAACGGAGCTGACATCAAACTGGTGGAGACACCTCCCGGCCCACCGGTGCTTTCCACCCTGGTGGCCGAAATTTACGGTGAAAAAGACGTATCCCACGCCCAGCTCATTGCCGGTGCGGACCACGTCAGGTCCATCATGGCCGCAGAGCCATTTGTCACCGACATCGACGACTCCACGGAAACCGACCGCCAGCGAATCGATTTTTGGATAAATAAAGAGAAAGCCGCCTTGCACGGCGTTTCGACCCGGCAGATCATCAGCACCCTGCGCATTGCCCTGTCCGGCGATACCCCGGCAGCGGTACACCTGCCCGATGAGCGACAGTCGCTGATGGTGAGAATCATCCTGCCCCGCCAGAAACGTTCCGGTGAAACGCGGTTGAGCCAGATTCCGGTGAAAAGCGACACCGGTGCAATGGTTCCTCTTGCCGAACTGGTCAAACCAATACACACAAACCAGGAACAGCCCATTTACCATAAAAATTTGGAACGCGTGGTCTTCGTCACCGGCGAAATGGCCGGACGGGCGCCCGGTGAGGCGGTATTGGACATGATGAAACGGCTGCGCTCCGATCCCATGCCTGCCGGCACTCGCGTCCAATGGGCCGGCGAGGGCGAATGGAAGATCACCTTGCGGGTGTTCCGCGACATGGGCATCGCTTTTGCCGCAGCCCTGACCGGCATCTATATCCTTCTGATTGTGCAGACCGGGTCCTTTTTCATGCCCCTTTTGATCATGATGGCCATCCCCTTGACCCTCATTGGCGCCATGCCCGGGTTCTGGCTGCTCAACCTGATTACCGGAAAAACGGTCGGGGAATTTGCCGATCCGGTTTTCTTTACCGCCACGGGGATGATCGGCATGATCGCCCTGGGCGGTATTGTCATCCGCAATGCCATCGTACTCATTGAATTCATCCAGGAAGCCCTTGATCGGGGTACGCCCTTTGACGAGGCCATTCTCCAAAGTGGGGCTATCCGCATGCGGCCGATCCTGCTCACGGCGGCCACGACGGCGCTGGGAGCTTGGCCGATCACCTTGGATCCTATTTTTTCCGGCTTGGCCTGGACCCTGATTTTCGGTCTGCTGGCATCCACGGTGTTTACCCTGGTGGTGATTCCAGTGACCTATTATGCATTGTATCGTAGAAAGCACTCATGAGACTGTGGGGCCGCATTTTTTAAACCAGGTTCTTGGTCGCCAGGTAAAGTGCCGGGCTGGTGCAGACCTCGTAATATTTACGTTGTGTCAGATGAAGGGGGGTCAGATTCTCGGGATCAACCGCCGGTATGTCCGCTTCACGAACAACCAGGCGTTGGTATCGACCGGATTTGGTCGGGAATTTACCGGTATACAGGCGTACGTTTTTCACACCGAGATCCGGGATATCACCCCGGAAGCATTTCAAATCGATTTCTTGGGACAGTTTATGGAATCCGACCTCGTTCAGTTCGATGCCGTTGATATTGTACCGCATGAACAAGTCATCCGCCGTTTTTTGCATTTCTTCGTCCGAGGTGCCCTGAAAGACGAACAGATTGAAGGGACTGGTATTGTTACGGATGAGACGACGCACCATTTTATGGCACCCCGATAGACGGTCGGCGCGATTGATGGCCGGTGAAATCATGATGCGGTTGTCACCGTCAAAAAGGAAGGTCGGCGCGTCTGCCCGGTGACAGATACCGATTCCCAGTTCCAATACGGGCAGCTGGTATTCCTTACTTTTTTTATTGTAACGGTTGATGATCATCAACATATTGATCGCCATCCCGCAAGCCCGGGAGACGCTGTACCAACCGCTAGGCGTCTCCTCACGTTCGAGAATGGAAAGAATGATGGCATCGCCTTCGATGAACACCTTCTGGGCATCGTATTCGGACAAAATCTCCGTGATCGGATCGAAAAAGTTAAGGCTGAAATAGGACGCCGGGTTGAGCCCGCGTTCGTTCATCTGGTAGGTAATATCCGTCGAGCCACGCAGATCGGCTTTGATGATGCTGTGGTTCAGAATCGGCTTTTCACCCATTTCCTGCTCATGGGGCAGGAGGAATTCATAAAGGGTGTGATTGGCTTTGGACAGGGCCAGAATCTTTTTGTCGGTGACCAGGTTGATACGCTCGGCCGCGTCCCGGTAAATGTTGAAGCAGCACGAATCGCGATGATAACGGCAAAAGGCCTTTAAAAAACGGACCAGATAGGTTTTTTTCCGGCGTTTGCCCATCCTTTCCATCTGGACCACTTTCCGGTTGAGCGGCCACATGCGGAAGGTTTTACCGTATAGTTTTTTCAGGCGTTTAAGCCGGTTGCGGACCAGCTTCCGGCTTTTGGGGTTGATCAGGTATTGTAAGATCTGTTGAGGTACCAGGGGGGGGCAATATTCACGATAGAGCGGCTGCATTTCGTAGGCGGCCGCGATCCGCTCCATCAGGCCGGTTCGGGAAAACTGCCGGTAAAAATACCCCAGCAGCAGTTTCTGGTGCTTCATCCGGATACGCTGGACCTGCAGGGACGTTTTGTCGGCTTTGTCACGCTTGATGGCCTGGTATTGTTTCCTGGCCAGTTTTCGGTTCAACAACAAATCGATGTTCTCCGGTCGCTTGATCCACTGATCCAGGCGTTGCAGTTTGAACTTTTTGGCCTCATCATCACCCGGCAGCTCTGCGGCATCCAATTCACGACGTCGGCGGTCAAGTGTCCAGCTGATGGAAGCCGTATCTTCCATCTCCAGAAAACCGAAAATGTTTCGAAGCAGGCTGAGCACCATATCATAGCGGTCGGGATCTTCGACACGCCGGCCCAGACACAGATCGTATTCTTCGATCATGAAGTAATCGTTGAACGGGTTGTCCATGTGGATAATCGGATTGGTGAGCAGATCGAAGAGGAAGGGCAAGTCCTGCCCGAAAACGGCCTCGCGCATTTCACGAATATCGGTTTGACGGATTTCCCGAAAATAACCGCAAAGTTCCAGCCCTACTTTCTGCTGGACCGTTTCACGGTTCTGGAGAACATGGGCCAGGTTTTCTTTGAGTTTCAGGGCCTCTTTGTGGTCGTCATGGCGGGCAAGGTCCGATCGACGGATGGCTGTTTTGCAATGGCCGATCAGGATCTCGTATTGTTTGCGGATTTCATTGTGGACCAGGCTCAAAATGCCGATCTGGGCAAGGAAATCGACCTGAATTTCTTTTGCGGTACGGGCTTTGTTGACCGCGTCGCTCATGATTTGGCTGTACAGTTGCCGGTAGTTGGCCTGTTCCCTGGCCAGGAGCTTCAGCTGCTTTTTTTCCGAGCTGGTCCAGATACCGGTTTCCCGCTCAATCAAAAGGGCCGCCAGTTTGGCCGTGGCGTTACAGAACGTCGGACTCAGCCGGACGTCGCGACGGATGTTGTCTACTCCCAGAACCAGCCGGTCCATGGAAAAATCGGTGGAATAAGATTCCATGGGGAATGCGTTGAGGCCGGGCATTCTGGGTTGGTATTTGAAAAAATCAAGCATCCTTTACGTCATCCATCCGCTGTTAGGACATGGCGGTATCGGGTATCAACCCTTTGTTACCCTTACCATTTGACTTCGGCGGTGTCCATAGAATTAACCTCTTGCGGGACCTGTCAAAAACACCGGCAGGTCTGGACAAGACCTGCCCCAAACGATAAGATGAATATCAGTTCCTTGCGAGAGTGTGTTCTTCCAGAAATTGGCCATTTCCGGATGGGCACTATTTATGGGTGATACGAAAAAAGCGTTCTGTCGATAATATCAGGGTATTAGTATGCAAACAATCCGCATCGAAAATGCGTTAACGGTCAATGAAGGCCAATCCAAATACCAGGACCTCCTGATACGTCATGGTCGTATCGAGGCATTGGGAACGGCGTTATCATGCAGCCCTGTGGACCGGGTCATCGATGCCCGGGGCTGCGCACTTCTTCCCGGCATGATCGATGATCAGGTGCATTTTCGGGAACCGGGCCTGACCCACAAGGGTGACATCGCTTCGGAATCCCGAGCCGCGGTGGCCGGCGGTATTACCAGTTTCATGGAGATGCCCAATACCGTGCCCACCACCACCTCTCTTTCTACCCTTGAAGACAAGTACCGGATGGCGAAACATCGCGCCTTCGCCAACTTCGGCTTCTATCTGGGCGGGGCCAATGACAATATCGAGGCCATCAAAAGCCTGGACCCGAAAAAGGCCTGCGGCGTCAAGGTCTTCATGGGAGCATCCACCGGCAACATGCTGGTGGACGATCCCATCGCGCTGGAGCAGATATTTACCCACAGCCCGGTTATTGTCGCCACACATTGCGAACACAGCCCAACGATAAGTGAAAACACCGAGCGGTTCCTGTCTCTTCATGGAGAGGATATTCCCATGAATCTTCATCCGGCCATTCGCAGTGCGTCGGCCTGCTATCGCTCAACGGCCCTGGCCGTTGAACTGGCCCAAAGATGCAATACCCGCCTGCATGTGCTCCACCTGAGTACGGCCAAAGAGCTGGAGCTGTTTTCCACAAAACCGCTGGATGAGAAACGCATCACCGCCGAAGCCTGTGTACATCACCTCTTTTTCTCGGAAAACGATTATGGGGAGAAGGGCAGTTTGATCAAATGCAACCCGGCCATTAAAACAGAAAAAGACCGCAAGCAACTATTGAAGGCACTGCAATCGGGAAAAATTGACGTGGTCGGTACGGATCATGCGCCGCATACGCTGGCGGAAAAGCAGCAACCTTACATGAAGGCGCCTTCCGGCCTCCCCCTGGTTCAGCACGCGCTGGTGAGCTTGCTGGAACATGTTCACGACGGGACGCTGACCCTGGAGCAGATCGTGGAGAAGACGGCTCATGCGCCTGCCCGACTATTCGAGGTCAAGGAACGGGGCTACCTCCGGGAGGGATACTGGGCGGATCTGGTGTTGGTCAATCTGCAAAAGACCAAGGATGTCGATCAACAGCCAGTTCTTTATCACTGTGGGTGGACCCCTTTTGCCGGATACCGTTTTCGCTCCGAGGTTGCTGCGACCATTGTATGCGGCCATCCGGCCTACCTGGACGGGCGGGTCGATCCGATGCCGGCGGGAATTCGACTGGAATTTGATCGTTGAAGGAAAGTAAGCGTTCACGGGGCAGACGCATCTGCTTTGTTACCGGGCAGTTGGAGTATGCCCCATACGTCTGCGTGCCCGAAGCCGTGCATCTATGGCGCCCTGCAAACGCTTACCGGCTGTGCTTTACAGGTACTGGCTGCTTCTACCCCGTGAACAGGTACCTGACGGGTTCGGATATAAGGGTTGTTTAAGCGGACCGTTTCGAATATGCTGATCGTAAGCGTTCACGGGGCAGACGCATCTGCTTTGTTACCGGGCAGTTGGAGTATGCCCCATGCGTCTGCGTGCCCGAAGCCGTGCATCTACGGCGCCCTGCAAACGCTTACCGGCTGTGCTTTACAGGTATTGCTGATCAGCGCGTAAATTATCAGATATTCTTTCTTGCGCTGTCGGTTCATTCATGATGCATAGGATGGCGTCTCGTTTGAAAATCGTCGTAACCAATGATGACGGCTACGATCAGCCAGGTCTGGAAGCGCTTGTAGAAGCGGTTGCCCATCTGGGTGAAGTGACCGTAATCGCTCCGGCGACGCCCATGTCCAATGTGGGCCACCGGGTAACCATGAAAGATCCCATTCGGGTGGATGACTTGGCGCACCCGCGTACCTATGTGGTTCACGGCACCCCAGCGGACTGCAGTCGCCTGGCCGTCAAACAATTCGTTCCCGATGCGGATTGGATCATCGCCGGCATCAACCCCGGCGCCAACCTGGGCAGCGACGTATACCAGTCCGGCACAGTGGCCGCCGCTCGTGAGGCCGCCATTCTAGGGGTGCATGCCGTGGCGGTATCCCAGTACATTGCCCGGGACTGGAGCGTGGACTGGGCCGCAACGCAGGCTCAGGTCCGGCGGTATCTGCCATTGGTGCTGCAAAAGCCTTTGGCGACCGGACAGTTCTGGAACATCAACCTGCCCAGTCCCGTGGATGCCAAGACACCGCTCATCCTTCGGTATTGTCCGGTGGACAAGAATCCGCATCGTTATCGCTACGAAAAAGACGGCGGTATTTATCGATACGAAGGCGTCATCCACAACCGTCCCCGATCTGTCGGCAGTGATGTGGACGTCTGCTTCGGCGGCGCCATCTCGGTAAGCCGGCTGGAGATATGACCCTATGAATTTCTGCTCCCAGTGCGGCCAGCGGGTTCAACTGACCGTCCCCCACGATGATGACCGCCCCCGCCATGTCTGCCCCGCATGCAGCACGGTTCATTATCAAAACCCCAGGGTTGTCGTCGGCTGCATCCCGCTGTGGGAAAACCGGATTCTCATGTGTCGCCGGGATATCGAGCCGCGCAGGGGATATTGGACCTTGCCTGCCGGCTTTCTTGAAAACGGTGAAACCACGGCAGAGGGTGCCAGGCGGGAAACAACGGAAGAAACCGGGGCACAGGTGGTGGGGCTGGAGCCCTATCTGATGGTCGATATCCCAGACATTCACCAGATATACATGATGTTCCGCGCACGCCTGGCGGCACCGACGTTCCATCCCACCCGGGAGAGTTCCGAAGTGTGCCTGATGGCGGAAAGCGACATCCCCTGGGAAGAGATTGCGTTCAAGGTGGTTCATAAAACCCTGCGGCACTTTTTTCAGGATCGTCCTTCGGGCCGGTTCCATTTTCGGATGGACCGGATTGATGTGCAGCCTGCGATCAATATCATGGGAAAAACATCGAAAACGGATTGAACCCAAAAAATGAAACCCAAACCATTTATCCTGCTGGGACTGGCAGTCGGTGGATGCCATTTTTTATGCAGCATGCTCATCATTCCGCTGACGTTACGGTCCGGGAACCTGCTCTCGAGCGGCAGCGTGAAGGTCCTGCTGCTTGAAATGCTCTATGGGCTGACCCGGATTTTGTATTTTCCCGTCATCGGCCTGGCCCTGTATCCCCGCCACTGGTTTCCGGGTCCGTGGATTGCTGTCCCGATCATGGTCAACAGCGTCCTCTGGGGGATGGTGGCCGCCGTCACGGTGACCGGATGGCGGCGAACGAGAATCCGTGATCATTTTTTTCAGAAAGGATAAGCCATTGATGCGAAAACGGATATTTTGGAAGATATGCCTGGCCATCCTGGGGACAGGCTGCTTCCTGTTTGTCGGATGCAGCAAGCTGACCACCGAAAACTACGACCAATTGCACATCGGCATGGCATACGATGAAGTCATTTTGTTGCTGGGCGAGTCGGACGCGTGCAGCGGCGCGCTGGGATTGAAAAGCTGCACATGGGGTGATGTGGACAAACACATTAAAGCCAGCTTTGCCGGTGACAAGGTGGTGTTTTTTTCAAGTCAGGGACTCTAAACATTGCCTATCTATAAACGACGAATTTGTCGGGGCTTTCGATCCTATTTGCCTGTTCCTGGATGTACATTGACTACTGAAAAATTTCTTCGGCGATTTGCCTCCGGATGGCGCTGGTGCTATCCTCCATGCGTTTGATGATGCCGCTGACATCGTCGGCGGTATGCGCGATGTGCGGTTTGAGGGCCGCGTCGAAATCCCGCTCCACCTGGTTCAGGCGGTTGAGGAAGAGCAGATAATTGGTGCGGGATTTGTAGGCGGATCGGACCAGCGCCGCATAGCTGTTGCCATGGGCTTGGATCAGATCGCGGTAATGGTCGGCCAGAAGAGCCACCCAACCGCGATAATCTTTTCGAATTTCATCGGGGATATCGGCCACTTGAACCACGGCGGGAATGTTCGTATCAACACCCGCTTCGATTGATCGCAGAACCTCATCCAGTGTCCGCTGCCGGGTCATCATGAACTTTGCGGAAAACGTTTTCCTGCCGTCCGAATAGCGGCTGAGCTGCCAGAAATAGAAAACGAAAAACACGGGAATAAGAATCATCCAGACAGCCAGTTTGGGTTTTTCGATGACCCTGGCGGACACCATTGCGGCGACCCTGCGCTCTCCAGCCAAAATCAGGTCCCGCTTGCGGGTGTGAGTTGAGGCATCAGCCATGGAATCACTCCGGCAGGTATTTGAAGCCCAGGATCAACAAAAAGATGCAGGCGACGATCCCGGATATAAAGGACAGGGTCAATCCGAACTGGTCCGGTGCGGCCAGCTCCAGAGATTGCCGCAGATATTTCTCACCAGTGTATGATCCTTCGATTTCGGTATAAAAATAGGCGCCGGAATCAATGTCGTTCTCCTCAATGACCTGTACGATTTCGTCCATGCTGTAGATGTGGTGTTGCAGCCAGGGGCCGATGGCAACGCCGAACACCCAGAGCAGAAAAAAGGTTCCCAAAAGGATGCCCCAGGCTTTGGTACGGGACATGGCGGGCGGTTTGGTTGATTCCATTGGACTTATCTCCGGTATGAATCTTTTTACAACAAGTCAAATGAAGGCATGTGTCCTTCATTTGACTTGTTTCAACAATCCCTAACCTTGCAAAAGCCGGAGGACTTCAGAGCCAGGGTATCAGGGGTGACGCCGTACCACTTTGCTGCGATCCCCCGGCAACGCGGAATCTGGTTTCCTCCGGCTTTTTCGTCAGGGGAAAATGAGAAAATTATCGTTGCACCCTGGATTGTACATTTTGTGAATCCCAGAACCTTGGGTAAAACAGGGTTGCGTCCCAATTGCTGAGTCTCAGCATTTATTAACCAATAACTTTCGGATTTTTTTATACAACCTTGGGGGCATTTTGTTCATCGGGCCGCGAGATGAGCGGCGCGAAGCGCCGCTTATCATGCGTTAGATGGTGGCCGTCAGTTCGGGGAATACGATGTAGAACATGATATAGGCCACCGCCAGGGTCAGGAACAGGTTGAATGATTGCCCCGCGACATAAAGAATAAACGGCTTGCCGCCCACCAGGTGTTCCCTGAGTTCTCGGAAGTTCGTGGCCAGGCCGATACTCACGAAGGATAGGCAGAAAAACCACCCGCGGAACAGGTCACTCATGCCTTTGATCACGCCCTGATCGATCATGGCCGGACCCAACCCACCCACCTGGGCGTTGAAGCCCGTGTAGGCCAGGGAAAAGATGATGGATGCGGCGATGAACCCCAGCACAAATTTCGGGAAGCGATACCAGATCTCCATGGCGCCGACCTTCTGACCGGTCTCGGCGGCCTCTACCCGGGTGGTGAAATACAGGGCCACAAAGAAAGCGATCACGCCGATGAGTACGTTCTGGATCATCTTGATGGTAGCGGCCACGTAGAGTGCTTTCTCACCCAAAAAGGCACCGGCTGCAGCCACGGCGCCGGTGGCGTCGATGGTGCCGCCCATCCAGGCACCGCCCAGGATCAACTGTTTGTCCACGGGGAAGGTGGATTTGATTATCGCCGGCATGACGATCATCATGATTGATGTGAACACCAGAGAAAGCCCCACGGACAAGGTCAGCTCTTCCTTCTTGGCCTTACAGGCGGCCGCCGTGGCAATGGCTGCGGAGACGCCGCACACGCTCATGTCCGAACAGATGGTGGCGTTTAGGCGCTTGGAAGGAATCTTGACCACTTTCTGGCCGAACCAGTAGGTGACCAGCCAGACCGTCGGGGTGACCACCCATGCCACGAAAATGCCGGCGGTACCGATGGTAATGATTTTTTCGAACAGAATTTTGGCGCCCAGGAGCACCAAACCGGTCTTGATATAATACTCGGTCTGAACGGCCGGCATGGCCCACTTGGGTGTACCCACGGTATTGGAGATCAGCATGCCGAAGAAGATGGCCCAGGCGGCGTAACCGATACCATATTGCTTCATGGTTGCCTGACTGGAGGCCAGATAGGCAATGACGGCAACAACAAATACGAAGACGAATCCGATCAGAAATTTTCCCAAATCGTTGCCCATGGCCTTCATGCCGATGCCGAAAAAAACGGCGAAGCAGGTGCCCAGCAAGAGCAGCCAGCCGATCTGGTTGTAGGGCTTGGCTTTGGTTTTTTTCTTGGCTTTACTGGCGGCCAGGTGGGCGTCGCGCCACTTAAGGATGGAGGCCTTGGCGGCATCATTGAGCGCTATGTCGCTAAAACCGGCCGCTTCGGCAGCGGTTTCGGCGGCTGTGGCCGCCACCAGAGCCTGGGCCGCAGCGGCTTTGGCCTTGTCGTATTTGGCGACCCCTTTGGCCTTCTTGGCATCTGCTTTTTCCTTGCTCATAAAAAAAGCATCCAGGGGATTGCTGGTCCACTTGTGCGTCTTTTTCGAGAATCTGGCCATGAATTTGCCGGTCGCGTTACTCTTGGCTTTGACCTTCTTTTTGGCATCATACATCTGATACCAGGCAATGGTTTTGAATTTGTCGGTACGCTGGGCTGCCTGTAAGTATTTGGATTCAATGCCCATGAGCTTTGACTTCATGGTGCCGGCCTGGGGGAAATACAGAACCACACCTGCCAACAAGATGAAAAAGCCGAGCCATATGGCCCACCAGTCTTCTTTCTTGAGCAGTTCGGACCATTCCCATTTGCCGACGTCCTTGACGACCTGGCTGTTTGATTTCTCTGCCATTTTTCCCTCCTTTGGTTTTTAAATAGTGTTGAGCGATGTGTGATGGTAAGCGTTCACACGGCACGCGTCATCAGCACGAACCGATCACCGTTTCAACCACATCCAAGGCCTCTTTCATCAAACCCATATCCGCCTGGGCACCCATATGCCCCAGTCGAAAGACCTTTTCGGCCAATGGGCCGTAACTGCCTGCCACCACCAATCCCTCCTCGCGCAGACGCCGGTCCCAGGATGACCAGTTGAAGCCTTCCGGAATCTTAGCTGCCGTTACCGTGGGCGACATCACGGCCTCCGAGGCCGGAAACAGGTCGATACCCAGTTCGATCAACCGGTTGCGGCAATACCGGGCCACTTCATCGTGCCGAAGAAAACAGTTTTCAAGGCCTTCGTCCAGCAGCCGCCCGGCGGCCGTGTGCAGGGCCGCGATGCCCTGCCAGTTGGGGGTATAAGGAAAATAACGCTTTTCCACTGCGTGCTGAAACGGCTTGAGTGCATCGTATCCCACATATCCCACGGCATCGACAATTTCCCACGCCTTGGGACTCACCGATAAAAAGGACATATCCGGTGGTGCCGACAAGCATTTTTGCGAACCGCCCAGACACAGGTCGATATACCAGTCGTCGGCCAGCACCGGAGCGCCACCGACAGCGGCCACCGTATCCACATAGAACAACGGAACCCGGTAGGCATTTTTCAGGCGCCCCAGTTCCTCCAGTGGGTTCAGGGTACCCGAAGGTGTTTCGCAATGAACGGCCGTAATCATACGCGGCCGGTATTCGGCGATGGCCGCTTCGATACGGCCCATGTCGTTGATGGTCTCATCATAGCTAAAGCCTACGGTTTTCACATCCGCACCCATTGACTGGGCCATTTCACCAATACCATAGCCAAACACCCCGGTGGCCACGGCAAGAACCCGATCCCCGGGCACCAGACAGCTTTTCAGGGCACTCCACAGCGAGAGCATGCCCTCTCCGGACATGATCACGATATCGTCACGGGTGTTGAAAATCGATTTGAACTGTCGCTGGGTACGGGAATAAAGTTCTATGAAATCTGGTTCAAGATCGCCGGATCCATAAGGCTCAAGGTACGCCCGACGGATCGCCTCGGGAACTTTAACCGGACCCGGAACCATGGGAATGGGATAGGCCTGCATGATTTGAAACCTCCATTAAAACACACTTCTATAGATGGATACCACGAATCTGCTCCAGGAGGGGTTGAACCCGCTCCCGGTGTTCCGGCGGTATCATCAGTACAAACACGGGCTGGTTGGCCACCATGTCGGCCGGTTGGCTGTTTATCTGCCCGGCCGCGTAGCGCCGACGGTTCTCATCGACGGACAGAAACTGCATCACATCGCTTAAATTTCCCGTATACCCCTGGGCATCGATGTGTTCGATATGCTGCATGAATACGTCGTTAACCGTCAGAATAAACGAATCCATATCCGCGAATCCGGTCTGGCCGCAATTTCTCGCAGACACCATGCAGCGGCAGGCAAAGGGCCGCACAGGATACAGACGGCACAAATCGTCTGTCAGAACGGGACAGGGTCCGGCTTCAGGATTGAGACTCTCCCCGGGTGGCTCGCCGTCACGGGCACAGATATCGGCCATCCGGTTGATGGATACCTGGGGGATGAATCGGTCCGGGTGGGCAAGCCCTTCAATGGACGACAAGGGCAGCAATCCATCGGATTGTCCCATATGGCGGATGATTCGGAATCCTTCCAGCGTGGTCATGGTCACATTGGCCGTACAACAGTGCGCACAGTATTTCTCACATGCCAAATCGAAGGCCCCGACAAAATCGTCGTATATCTCCACCATGCGATCCAAAATCGTCAATTTGAGATCGACATCCATATCACTGCTTTCCTATAGGGTTACCAGATTTTTATGCTGCGTCCTTTAAGGGACAACAACTCTTCGGTGGTGACACGCAGCCGCTCGGCGAGGATGCCGGAAAATACACGATAAATGACGTAACCAAAGGCCAGTTTGTCTGCACCGGTGAGTTGCTCGATGTAATAAATATCCGTGGCCAGGCAAACGGTCTGATCGACGGCAAGCGCCGATGCACTGCGGGGGGCGCATTCGATGGCGCCCATCTCGCCGAATACATCCCCCCGCCGCTGGAGCAGCGCCACTGGCTTGCTATCCTTGACGAGGCGGACCTTACCGTATACCAGGAAATAAAGCCAGGTATCGGCGCTGCCCTGATCGAAAATGGTTTCTCCGGGGTCGTATTTGCGAATTTTGCTCATGGACATCAGGTGATGGAGTTCATCCTCCTGAAACAGCTCGAAAATCTCGAATTTCTTGATATCCTTCAGAACCCGCTGATTGCCTTTCAGAAAATCGGTTTCCTGCATACTGATCCTCCATGGCCTGACAGCCATTTCTTTTCAATTCTTAATCCAAGCACGGATAAGCGCAACCTCTTTTTCAACGGTCAGCCATCTTCGGGTAAATGATCGAGTCGGGCGAACCAGGCTTTAATCACGGCATTGGCCAAGGTTGCCAGAGGGATGGCGAAAAACAACCCCCACAGCCCCCACAAACCGCCAAATAGCAATACGGCAATGACGATAGCCACCGGGTGAAGGTTGACAACTCCGGAGAGCAGCAACGGTGCCAGAAGATTGCCATCCAATATCTGAATGACCAGGTAGGCGATCATGGCTGATGCAAACTCGCTGCTCCACCCCCACTGGATGAAGGCCACCAGCGCCATGACAAACCCCATGACCGTTACGCCAATATAGGGAATGATCACGGACAACCCCACAAACAGGGAGATCAACAGTAAAAATTGCAATCCCAGGGCCCTGAAAATCAAATAGCTGATCCCCCAGACAATCAAAAATTCCCACCCCTTACCACGGATGTAATTGGTGACCTGAACGTTGGCCTCCTGCCATACGGATTCGGTCAAATCCATATTGCCCGGCAGGAATCGTCGCCCCCATTCCAGAATCATCGATTTGTCCTTGAGCAGAAAAAAAACCATGAAAGGTACCAGTACCAGGTAGACCACCAGATGAATGAGCCCCACGACCGAAGCGAGGGATAGGGACAGGACGCGGCGAACCAGGCTGGAAATGCCGGCATTGAGGAATTCGATAACCTGCTGGACCTGGCTGGCGGATATAAGATCCGGGTAACTGGAGGGCAGCTGCTGCAACCTGTGCTGGATGGTGGCCAGCATGCCGGGGAGCTGTTGAGCGAACTGGCTGACCTGCTTGATGGTCAGCGGCAGCAGCCACAAAATGATGATGACCATACCGGCCATAAACACCGTGAAGACAATCGATACGGCGGCCAGCCGGGGCCATCGGAACCGCTGCAGCTGGCTCACGATACCATCGAGCAGGTAGGCGATGATGATACTGATCAGTACGGGCGCCAGCAGGCTGCCCAAAAAATAGATCAGCCCGGCACCGGCCAGCAGCATGATCGTCAGAATCACCCGTTGGGGGTCTGAGAAATGTCGCTCTTTCCAGGCTCTGAAGAGTTCAAACATGGGCTGACAATCCTGAAAGGATCAGAAGCGATATCCGCGTCAAAGGTGTCCCCGCAAACCAATCTCGGCAGCCATGCAATCAGGCCCCACGCTTTCCGGTGACGTACCATCGAGCCTCCCGCCGGCCTGCCGCAGGACCGGAACCTGCACTGCAGGTATCAATCAGCCGCATCCGGCGGCAAGTCACCAGCATCTTCATTTACCGGTTTCTTGGCTTCCACAAAATGGGCGGCGGCCAGGGCGGCGGTGCAGCCGTCTGCGGCCGACAGCACGATCTGGCGGGCGAATTTTTGACGCAGATCACCGATTACGTATATGCCCGGCGTATTGGTTTCACACTTTTCATCGGTGATCACCATACCATCGGCATTCATCGGTGTCCCGGCGGGAACCAGTTGGTTGTTGGGGTTGAAGCCGATAAAGATGAACACACCATCAACAGCCATTTCCCGGGTCGCTTGCGTTACGGTATCTTGCAGGCTGACCCGCTCCACCCCATCGTCCCCGGCTTTGATTTCAGAAACCACCGTGTTCCAAAGGACCTCTATTTTGCCGTCGTCAAAAATTCGTTTCTGAAGAATCTTACTGGCCCGCAGCTCATCCCTGCGGTGGGCGATATAAACTTTCTTGCACAACTTGGCGAGGTATAGGGACTCCTCGGCGGCACTGTCCCCACCACCGACGACAATCACCGTTTTTTCCCGGAAAAAGAACCCGTCGCAGGTGGCACAATAGGAAACACCCTTTCCGTAGTATTCCGCTTCACCCGGAATGGATAGCTTCTTGGGACTTCCGCCTGTGGCCAGGATCACCGCGTGGGCCTTCAACGAATCCCCGTTGGCCAGCTTGATCGTGTGATGGGTCGGGCCGGGATCCAGTTCTGTCACCTCTTGGGAAATCATCTCCAGATCGTAGGACTGGGCGTGCTGGGTGAGCTTCATCGACAATTCAGCCCCGCTGATATGGGTAAACCCCGGATAGTTTTCCACCTCATCGCTCATGGGCACCTGACCGCCGGCAACGCCTTTTTCCACCAGCGCGGTTTTCATTACCGCACGCATGGCATATATCGCGGCCGACAGACCGCCAGGTCCGCCGCCAATGATAACCAGATCATAAAAATTGGACGTCCCCATGCTCAACCTCCCTTTTTTTGCTGCGCGAACGCCTTTTTCAACTGATCTCCCAAAGATCCCAACGCCTGGGACGATCCACCGGCAAATTCCTGCCACCCACTGCTGTCAACGGCATCGCCGGTCCCAAGGGAGATTTTACGCTCTGCCGCGTTGATACCATCAATGGTCACACCAATCGTTGCACCGGGCTTGAGGGCTTCGATTTGTGAGGCTTTCTCCGAAGCGGCCAATTTGGACTTGGGCAGCAGACCGGTAATGCCGGGAGCTATATTCACGAAAATCCCGAACCCTTCCTTTTTTTCCACTGTTCCCTGAACCTTTGCACCGATCGCGTATTTGTCCTCGATGTCCGCCCAGGGGTCACCCTCGGCATCTTTGATGCTCAGGGATATTCGCTTGCGTTTCGAATCGAACTCCTTGACCATCACCATTACCGGATCTCCGGGGGAGACGATGTCTTCCGGGCGCATGATCCGCCTGGTATAGCTCATTTCACTGATGTGGACCAAGCCCTCGATACCGGGAAAAAGCTCTACGAATGCACCGAAATTGGCGCAACGGGTTACCGTCCCTTTCATTTTGGTTCCTAAACGGATTCGCTGGGGTGCCTCGTCCCATGGATCGCCCATGGCCTGCTTGACGGAAAGGGATATTTTTTGAGTTCCGGGCTTGTCCCCCGTTTTGATACCCAAAACCTTGACCTGTAATTTGTCGCCGATGGCAACCACCTGTTCAGGGTTGTCCAGCCGGGTCCAGCTCAGTTCGCTGATGTGTACCAGACCCTCGACACCGGGAGCCAGCGCCACGAAAGCACCGAAAGGCATGATGCGGACCACCGTTCCCGGATACACCGCATCCGCTTGCATTTGTTCCATAAATGCCTTGCGCTCGGTTTCCGCTTCCTCTTGAAGAATGTCGCGCCGCGAGATGACGATATTGCGGCCCTTTTCTTCAAACCGCTTGATCCGAAAAGGCAGGGTCTGACCTATATAAACGGCCGGGTCCTCAACGTAGTTCAGATCAATCTGGCTGATGGGACAAAACGCCCGATGCTTGATCACCTCCACATGGAATCCGCCTTTGATGCCAGCAACCACCTTGCCCTCCACCGGGATTTTTTGTTCCCAGGCGTCCCGGAGCATATTCAATCCGCCAATGCCGGAAATGGCCTTCGATAGGCGGATTTCACTTTCATCCGCGGCAATGACATAAAGGTCCAGGGTATCACCTTCGGTCACGCTTACCTGGCCATCTTCATCCACCAGTTCGGACCGTTCCACCACACCATCCACTTTGGTTCCCGTATCCACGAATATACTGGAACTGCCGATGGCGATGATTTTTCCCTGAATTTTGTCTCCCACCTGGATGTTCTCGTTCATACCGGCACTGTATGATTCAAACAGGTCGGCAAAACTCTCTTCGGCCTCTGTGGCGTGCTCCTTCAAATCGTCGGTCATGGATGTTCTCCCGGTTCAATCGTTCCCATCCGGAAATGGCCAATTTGCCTATTTCTAGACAGACACTCAATAGAAATCAGGTAAGCGTTCACAGGGGTACCGCATTTGCTCTTTGTTACCGGACACTTGAAGTATGCCCCATACGTCTGCGTACCCGAAGCCGCGCATCTACGTTCGCCCTGTAAACGTTTACCGGCTGTGCTTTACAGGTATTGACTGCTTCTACCCCGTGAACAGGCACGAAATCAGTGGCAACTTCACCAGAAATTGCCCGCTTTTGCAAGCCTATTGTCAGCCCGCGTAGCGCAAGGAACATTTTATGTTCTTTATATCAAGAAAAAAATAAAAATGATAAAATAAGTGGTTACAAACAGTCATTTTTTTATGCAACCATGGGGGATCGACAACATGAACGAACATGAATTTTCCCCGCATTTCTACCGTCAGGCGGACATGCTTGCCAACCGTGTAAAGAAAAAATTCAAACATCTGCGCAAACGCTTTGCCAGGCAACACATCGAGGTTTTCCGATTATATGACTGGGACATCCCCGAAATCCGGGCGGTGGTTGACTGGTATGGCGGACACCTGGTTATCGGGGAGTACATGCGGCGCCAATCTGTACCCGAATGGTTGCCCATGATGGCGCGGGCAGTGGCTGAGGCACTGTCGGTTCCCCAGAGCAAGGTGCATCTCAAGGCTCGCCGAGCGGGACATCTCGATGGCAAGCGCTATGAACGCATCGATTACACGGATAAAAAAATCATTCTGCGTGAACGGGACCTTCGGTTTCTGGTGAATCCATACGATTATGTCGATACCGGCCTGTTTTCCGATCATCGCAACACCCGCGAATTGATCAGAACCATGGCATCGGGCAAAACCTTCCTCAACCTGTATTGCTACACCGCCTCCTTTTCCTGTTACGCCGCCAAGGGCGGTGCCCGCAGCACCACGTCTGTAGACCGCTCGGAAAACACCCTTTTGTGGGCACGCGAGAACTTTTCCATCAACGGTATCGACATGGATACCAATCGCCTGGTTCATGCCCACACGTTCGATTTTCTAAAACGCGCCAGAGACAAAGGCCTGCATTTCGATCTGGCCGTCGTCGATCCCCCCTCCTATTCCACCACCAAAACGCGAGACCTGTTTTTTGACATCGTCCGGGATCACCCGCGGCTGTTGTCGGAGGTCATTTGTTTGATGAAACCCGGCGCCACCCTCTTTTTTTCAACCAACCACCAGGGGTTCGAACCACATCTGGATGGATTGAATGTTTCGACCGCCATCGAAATCACCGACCGCACCATTCCCGAAGATTATGCGCACAAACGCAAAACCATCCATCGCTGTTGGCGTATAACCGTCTGAAACCAGAAAATTGGTATCATACACAAAACCGCAGACTGGACCCCAACCTTGCAAAAGCCGGAGCGTCAGAGCCAAGGCCCAAGAGCGAAGCGGTAGCACTTTTTCACCAGATACGATTTACCATTGACAAACAAAGGGGTCTGATCTAACACATCAATATACTGACTGATCGTTCGTTCGGATTCTTCCCAGGACACCGCCTTTATACAATATTTTCAACTGAATTGAGCAGCAGTTAGCCGTTAGCTATTCGCAAAAGGATTCCGGTTCGTTAACGAAAAGCATGACGCCACCCGTCGGGCTTAACCCAGATTTCTTGTAATTATCTGAAACAAAAGAGCTAATCGCTTATTTTGGGTCTCAATAAACTTCAATGGTTCGGAGAAAAGTGAAAAAACAACGAATTCCAACCCAGGTCAAAAATCAGGCATTGGTGGCTCAACGCCGCCGGCAGATCGTGGACGCATCCGTGAATTTATTCATCGAAAATGGATTTCACAAAACCACCACCCGTCAGATCGCCAGCGCCAGCGGCATCTCCATTGGATCGCTTTACGAGTATATCTCCACCAAGGAAGATGTGCTCTACCTGGTATGTGACGCGATACATGCCGAAATCGAACAGGGTGTGGCAGAGGCCATACACCGGGTCCAAAACGGCAAGAATCCGCTGGCCGAAGTCATTCGGGAATATTTTATGGTATGCCGTCGCATGAGCGATCACATTTTGCTGATTTACCAGGAGACCCAATCCCTTCCCGCTAAATGGCAGCGTGTCGTCCTGGAGAATGAAATTCGTATTACCGGAATTTTCACCGGGGTCCTGGCCAAACTGACCAAAACCGGGGACCTTGCACGTATTGCTCCGAGGCGCTTGGAACTGGTAGCCCACAACATTGCTGTTCTGGGGCACATGTGGACGTTCAGACGCTGGTTCCTTGCCAACCATTACAGCATTGACGAATATGTCGATTTTCAAACCCGCAGCATCCTGGGAATGTGTAAAGAAAATGCAGTGTAAACCCCATGGTAGCATACAAAATGCGAAAGTTATCGTTAATATTTGAAATAATAATTACAGTAAATTAAACCTCGGGCTATGCCCGAGCGGCCCGAAGGGAAATCAAAGGTTGTTTTATCAATTCAGGAGGGGCGGAATGAATTTTGAATTCAGCAAAACCCAGAAAGACATTCAAAAAGCGGTAAGGGATTTCGTGAAGGGCGAATTCGACAAGGAACTGGCTTACGAACTGGAAAAGAAACACGAATTTCCTCGCAAAATCTGGAAAAAAGCCTGTGAACTGGGTCTCATCGGCCTCCATTTCCCGGAAAAATATTCCGGTCAGGGTCTCGGGTCGCTGGAAGCGATCATCGTGGTGGAAGAATTGTGCCGCGGCGATTCGACCATCGGTAGCGCCATTGCGCTCGCCCCGTTTGCGTCCGAAATCATCATGCATTACGGCTCCGACGAGCAGAAAGAGAAGTACCTGCCGGCCGTGGCCGAGGGAGAAATGCTCTCCGCCGGCGCCTTCACCGAACCGGATCACGGATCGGACATTACCGATATGAATACCACGGCCGTCAAGGACGGTGACATGTGGGTGGTCAACGGTGGTAAAACGTTCATCACCAACGGCGGGCTGGCCGGATTTTACAACGTGTTGTGTCAGACCGATCCCGACGCCGATCCCGGGTATCGCGGCCAGAGCCTGATTCTGGTGGAGGCCGACCGCCAAGGCGTGTTCACCGCCGACGTGGGCGACAAAATGGGCATCCGTATGATGGCCACCGCCGAAGTGACTTTCAAGGATGTCCGCGTGCCCCTGAAAAATCTCATCGGCGAAGCGGGCAAGGGATTTTATCACGTCCTGCACTTTTTCGACGAAAGCCGCATTCAGATTGCCGC
The DNA here is from genome assembly GCA_002747175.1 of Deltaproteobacteria bacterium. GTDB lineage: Bacteria > Desulfobacterota > Desulfobacteria > Desulfobacterales > Desulfosarcinaceae > Desulfosarcina. The sequence goes on from PDTK01000032.1 coordinate 34,068, forward strand.
CCAGGCCCTGGGAACAGCCCAGGGAGCCTACGACCGGGCGCTGGCTTACGTGAAACAGCGCGAACAGTTCGGCCAAAAAATCGCCCAATTCCAGGTCACCCGGCACAAGCTGGCGGACATGGCCACCAAAATCGAGTTGGCGCGCCTGATTACCTACAAGGCCGCCTGGAACTTCGATCAGGGCCGCATTGATCCCAAACTGACATCCATGGCCAAGATGTACGCAGCCCGCACCGCAGTGGAAGTGGCTGACGAAGCGATCCAACTGCTGGGCGGATACGGTTACATGACCGAATACGAAGTCGAGCGCTTTTACCGCGACGCCAAAATCACCGAGATCTATGAAGGAACCAAAGAGATCCAGAAAAACACCATCGCCGGCGCCCTGATCGGCAAATTGAAGTAAAGGCATTTCAAATTTGAGATCTGAAATGCCGCTTCTTTCCGGAAGGCCCCCTGCCTGTCGTCTCCAAAACGCCTTCCGGGGTACCCATCAACAACGCTTCGTTGATGCTGCGGCCTGAGCCCAGGGCACGCCCCACAATGCCGCTTTCATCTATGTCCGCCGGGCAATCACCGGCTTGGAGCGGACACGGGAAGGCCACTGGCCCGGCGGCCGGCAACCAAGATCAGCCACAGGAGGACGCATGAACGACACAATTCAGACATACCGACCCCAAAACAACATCCGGGTCGTCACCGCCACATCGCTGTTTGACGGCCACGATGCCTCCATCAATATTTTCCGTCGCATTTTGCAGCGCACCGGGGTGGAGGTAATCCATCTGGGTCATAATCGTGCGGTCAAAGAGATCGTGGATGCAGCCATCCAGGAAGACGTCCAGGGTATCGCCATATCCAGCTACCAGGGTGGCCACATCGAATTTTTCAGGTACATGATCGATCTGCTCAAAGAGGACGGCGCCCCCCATATCAAGGTTTTCGGCGGTGGCGGCGGCGTTATCGTTCCCGAAGAAATCAGGGCGTTGGAAGCCTATGGTGTGGCCAAAATATATTCGCCCGAAGACGGCACCCGCATGGGTTTGCAGGGCATTATCAACCACATGGTCGAAACCATGGATTTCTCCCGTGCCGATCAGGCTGCCCTGGGTCTCTCAGACCTGACCCCGGACAACAAACTGCGCATAGCCAACATCATCACTTCCCTGGAGCAGGCCAAGGCCAAAAAAAACGGATACCTGGCCGAATTCCGCCAGGAACTCAAAAAAAAAATCGGGGACCGCAAGGTGCCGGTCATCGGTATCACCGGTACCGGCGGCGCAGGGAAATCATCCCTGACCGACGAACTGATCCTGCGCCTGCTCCATGATCTCAAGGATATCCGCATCGCCATCATCAGCGCGGATCCATCCCGCCGCAAGACCGGTGGGGCTCTCCTGGGCGACCGCATCCGCATGAACGCCATCGGCAGCCCCCGGGTATACATGCGCTCCATCGCCACCCGGCGCTCCCACACGGAGATTCCCGAGGCCATGGGCGAGGTGTTGAATGTGGCCAAGGCCGCTGGCTACGACCTGGTTATCGCCGAGACGGCCGGTATCGGCCAGGGAGATTCGCATATTATCGATCTGGTGGACGTGGCCGTGTACGTCATGACCAGCGATTTCGGGGCGGCATCACAGCTGGAAAAAATCGATATGCTGGATTTCGCCGATCTGGTGGTGGTCAACAAGTTCGAAAAGCGCGGCGGCGAAGATGCCGTGCGTGACGTTCGCAAGCAGGTGCAGCGCAACCGGGAGGTTTTCGACAAGATGCCGGAGGATATGCCGGTTTACGGTACCATCGCCTCCAAATTCAACGACGATGGGGTCACCGCCTTGTACCATGCACTGCTGGACACCATCGGGGAAAAAACCGGAGTCGTTTTCGAATCTAGCCTGCCGCGGAGCGACACCAAGCAGTCCACTTCCAAAACCATCATCATTCCACCGGAACGCACGCGTTATCTGTCCGAGATCGCAGAAACGGTGAGAAATTATCACCGCGAGACCCAAAATCAGGCCGATGCCATGCGACGGGTCTGGCACCTGGAGGAAACGGCCAAAAGGGTGGGCGGCAGCGATCTCGCCAATGATGCGGCCGAATTGCTGGACCGCCTCAAGAACGAAATCGCAACGGCACGGGAAGCCCTGGACGACGAGACCGAAAAACTGGTCACCCAATGGGAAAAAACCAAGGCGGATTATTCGGGCGACGAACTGGTTTACACGGTGCGCGGCAGAAAGATTCGTGTACCGCTATATTCCGAGTCCCTCGCCCACCAGAAAATCCCCAAGATATCCCTGCCGCGTTATTCGGATCCCGGGGAAATTTACAATTGGATGCGCAGAGAGAATCTGCCGGGTTTCTTTCCCTTTACCGCCGGTGTTTTTCCCATGAAACGGGTGGGTGAGGACCCCACACGCATGTTCGCCGGTGAGGGCGATCCGGCCCGCACCAACGAACGATTCAAACTGCTGTCCGCCAACAGTGATGCCAAACGCTTGTCCACAGCCTTCGATTCGGTGACCCTTTACGGCTACGATCCGGATCGGCGACCGGATATTTACGGCAAAGTGGGCAATTCTGGTGTGAGCGTCTGCTCTCTGGACGATGTCAAGGTGCTATACGGCGGTTTCGAGCTGTGCGCCCCCACCACCTCGGTCTCCATGACCATCAACGGACCGGCGCCCATCATGCTGGCCATGTTCCTCAACGCGGCCGTCGACCAGCAGGTGGATAAATATGCTGCGGAGAAGGGCCGCCGGCCGTCTGCGGATGAATATGAAAACATCAAAACCATGGTATTGGAGAATGTGCGCGGTACCGTGCAGGCCGATATCCTCAAGGAGGACCAGGGTCAGAATACCTGCATTTTCTCGATCGATTTCGCCCTGAGAATGATGGGCGATATCCAGGAATACTTCATCGAAAAAAATGTTCGCAATTTCTACTCGGTGTCCATCTCCGGGTACCACATTGCCGAGGCCGGCGCCAATCCCATCAGTCAACTGGCCTTCACACTGGCCAACGGATTTACCTATCTGGAATACTACCTGTCCAGGGGTATGCCCCTGGACAGCTTCGCCCCCAATCTGTCCTTCTTTTTTTCCAACGGCATGGATCCGGAATATACGGTGATTGGCCGGGTGGCCCGCCGCATCTGGGCCATTGCCCTGCGTGAAAAATACGGCGCTTCGGTGCGCAGCCAGATGCTGAAATATCATGTGCAGACCTCGGGCCGCAGCCTGCACAGCCAGGACATCCAGTTCAACGACATTCGTACCACCTTGCAGGCTTTGTGTGCCATTTACGACAACGCCCAGAGCCTGCATACCAATGCCTTCGATGAGGCCATTACCACGCCCACGGAGGAATCGGTGCGCCGGGCACTGGCCATTCAGTTGATCATCAACCGTGAATGGGGACTGGCCAAAAACGAGAACCCCTACCAAGGCAGCTTCATCGTCGACGACCTCACCGATTTGGTCGAAGCTGCCGTACTCATGGAATACGACAGACTCACCAGCCGCGGCGGCGTACTGGGTGCCATGGAAACTGGCTACCAGCGCAGCAAAATCCAGGAAGAGTCCATGTATTATGAGACACTGAAACATACCGGTGAGTATCCCATCGTGGGCGTCAACACCTTCCGGGATCCGCACACCGAAAGCGACGTGATGACCGAAGGGGCATCGTGTATCGACCTGGCCCGTGCCACCACCGAGGAAAAGGAGTCCCAGCTCAATCGCCTGGAGGCTTTCCACCAGCGCAACCGGGACCACTCCGCCGATGCCCTGGCAAAATTGCAGAAAGTGGCGCTTTCAGGCGGAAATATTTTTGCAGAGTTGATGGAAACCGTTAAAACCTGTAGCTTGGGACAGATTACGGGTGCTTTGTATGATGTGGGGGGGCAATACAGGCGAAATATGTAAAATTGTTGACCCTGCCGCCCTGATTCTTGGATTCTCATACCTTGAAATTCTTTATTCACCAGGAGGCAAACATGCAAGAAGCAGTTATCGTCAGCGCCGTAAGAACACCCCTGGGCAGTTTCAACGGGAGCCTGGCCGGTATCGGTGCGACGGATCTGGGCGCTATCGTCATCGAGGAAGCCATCCGGCGGGCCGGTATCGAAAAAAAACAAGTCAACGAAGTGGTCATGGGGCAGGTGCTCCCCTGCGGCTACGGCCAGAATCCGGCCAAACAGGCGGCCGTCAAAGCCGGCATGCCCTGGGAGGCGGAATGCATTACGGTGAACAAGGTATGCGGTTCAGCCCTCAAAACCGTCATGCTGGCAGCCCAGGCCATCCAAGTGGGCGATGCCGATGTGGTCGTGGCCGGTGGTATGGAGAATATGAGCATGGCGCCCTACTACCTGGAAAAGGCGCGTTGGGGCTACCGCATGGGACCCGGCCAGCTCCAGGACTCAATGATCCATGACGGCTTGTGGGATATCGTCAACGATTTTCACATGGGCATATCCAACGAGTTGTGCTCCGAGCGCTATGCGATCAGTCGGGAAGACCAGGACCGCTACGCTGCCGAATCCTACCGACGAACCCTGTCCGCGATCGAGAGCGGGCGTTTCGACGAACAGATCGTTCCCGTATCCATTCCCCAGCGCAAAGGTGCCCCCAAGATTTTCGACAAAGATGAATGCCCTCGGAACACACCCTACGAAACCCTTGCCAAAATGCGGCCGGCCTTCAAAAAAAATGGCGTCGGCACCGCCGGTAACGCCTCCATCATCAGCGACGGTGCTGCCGCCGTGGTGGTGATGTCCCGGGAAAAGGCCGAGGCCCTGGGCTGTAAGGTGATGGCCACCATCGGGGCCCAGGCCTCCTGCGGCATCGACATGAAATATGTACTGGTGGCGCCGATTTGGGCCATTCCCAAATGCCTGGAGAAAGAAGGCATCGGCATCGACGATGTGGATCTGTACGAAATCAATGAAGCCTTTTCCGGATCCACCGTTTCCGTAATGAAAGAATTGGGGCTCACCGCAGAAAAAACCAATACCAACGGCGGCAGCGTGGCCATCGGCCATCCAATTGGTGCCAGCGGGTGCCGGGTACTGGTAACCTTGCTATATGAAATGATCCGCCAGGACAAAAAAACCGGTTTGGCATCGCTCTGCCTGGGCGGGGGGGAAGCAGTGGCCATGCTCGTCAAACGTTGACCATCGATGGCGATCAGAACCGGTCGTTCAAAGCTGTCAACCCCATGGTTACATAAAAAAGGGATCGCAGTAAAGTGCTGCGACTTCACCTCTGGCGCCTTGGCTCTGAGGGCCTCCGGATTTTGCAACGCTGGGGTTAAATGAAAGAGAAACCAACGGGCTAAAAAACAAAGAAATGGAGTGAAAAATGGAAATCAAGACCTTCGGCGTGATTGGAAGTGGACAGATGGGCAACGGCATTGCCCAGGTGGCGGCCACCGCCGGCCTCAACGTGATCATGAGTGACATCAAAATCGAATTGGCCGAAAAGGGACTGGCCAATATCACCAAAATTCTCACCAAAAATATGGACAAAGGCAAAATCAGCGCCGAAGACAAGGATGCCATCCTGGGGCGCATCAAGATCACTGCCAATATTCAGGACATGGCCGATGCAGACTTCGTGGTCGAAGCCGCCACGGAAAACGAAACCATTAAATTCCAAATCTTCAAAGATTTGAACGAAATCTGCAAACCAGAAGTGATCCTTTCCACCAATACCTCATCGATTCCCATCGGCCGCATCGCCGCCCAAACGAGCCGGCCGGAAAAGGTCATTGGTATGCACTTCATGAACCCGGTTCCGGTGATGAAGCTGGTAGAGGTAATCCGCGGCCTGGCTACCTCCGATGAAACCTTCCAGACCACCTGGGATTTGTCTGAAAAATTCGGCAAAACACCGGCCCTGGCCAACGATTTCCCCGGATTCATCGCCAACCGAATCCTCTTGCCCATGATCAACGAGGCCGTTTACGCCCTCTATCATGGAGTTGGAACCCGCGAAGATATCGACACGGTCATGAAGCTGGGCATGAATCATCCCATGGGCCCTCTGGCTTTGGCCGACCTGATCGGCCTGGATACCTGCCTGGCCATCATGGAGACCCTTTACAACGGTTTCAAGGATTCCAAATACCGGCCCTGTCCGCTGTTGAGAAAATATGTGGAAGCCGGATGGCTGGGGCGCAAGACCGGCCGCGGATTTTACGCGTATTGAACAGGAGGAAAGCCATGGTCAGAACCGAGATTTCATTGTTTTTGAAAAACGAGCCCGGAGAACTGGGCCGGCTGGCCACATTGATGGGCGAGGCCGGTATCAACATCGATGCCTTGACCATCCAGGACGCCTCCGCCTACGTATTGGAATTATTCAGAGCCCGGGGAAAAGCCCTCAAACGAATCGCCTCGGCGGCCAGCTACAATTCCATGCGCAAGGACTCGGCACAGTTCGCTTTGATACGGCTACTGGCTGAGGACGGCAAAACCAACGCTGCCATCGACCTGCTTTCCCAGAACAAATACGTCTTTGACATTTTACCGGTCATCGCGGTCAAGTTGAACAACGATCCTGGTGAACTGGCCAGACTTTCTTCCCGGTTCGGGGAGGAAGGTGTCAATATCAATTACGTTTATGGGTCCGTCGCCGGTCCAGATGCCAAGTGCCTGTTTGTCTTCTGCCCGGAGAATATCGACCTGGCGGCAAGTTTCTTTTCCGAAGAGCATTACGGGCAATAAACCAGTGAAACACCGCTTCACAGTTAGCAACAAATCTATAAAAAAAAAGGGACCAGGCATTAATGGCGAACGGCTTGTCTTGATGCCTTACACCCTATTTTCTGTCAAAAAAAACAAGAAAATGGATGGGGTACATAGGCTGTGGGTTTCCCGCCTTAGCTGCAATTAAAAGTTAAGTATTCATCCATCTCGCCGATAAATATAGAATCAATAGCCAGGCCGCTTCTGGACAACAACAATGGCTCGAGCCGTATCACAATTGTTCATCCGGCAGCGTTTCATCATGTAAGGAAGGGAGAACAACATCATCATATGGAGGGATTGGAAATGGGAAAACGATCACGTGTCATCATCTGGGCAGGACTATTGATCGCCATGGCAGGTCTGTTTGCACCGCCCGCGGCACAAGCGGAGATAAAATTCGGCGTGCTGGCCAAACGGGGTATTGCCAAGGCCAATGAACAGTGGGGCCCCACCACGGAGTATCTCTCCAAAAAACTGTCCACAAAATGTACCCTGGTTCCATTGAAATTCGTCGAAATCGAGCCGGCACTGAAAAACGGTGAGATTCATTTTCTCCTTGCCAATTCTGCCTTTTATGCGCGTTTTAAAGACAAGTATAATCTGAAGGCGATCAACACCATGATCAACCGGAAAAAAAACATTGCCCTAAAAGAATTCGGCGGGGTATTGTTCGTTCGTAAAGACAGTCCCATTCGCTCGATCAAACAAATCAAGGGCAAGCGATTCATGTGTGTCAAGTACTCGTCCTTCGGCGGTGCTCAGATGGCCTGGCGTCTTCTTTTGGAGCATGGCGTCAACCCCAAGACGGATTGCAAAGCCTTCCAACAGGGGGGCACCCACGACAATGTGGTGCTGGCGGTAAGAGACAGAAATACCGATGTGGGTACCGTAAGATCAGACACTTTGGAACGGATGGCATCGGAAAACCTTATCCGGATGCAGGATTTCAGAATTATCAATCAGGCGGATGACAGCTATCCGTTCGTTCACAGCACCCGCCTCTATCCGGAATGGCCTTTGGCTTCATGTGGGACAACCGACCCAAAATTGGCCAGAAAAGTTGCCAAGGCATTGTTTTTGTTAAAATTTACGCATCCTGCCATGACCGCTTCGAAAGTGTATAAGTGGACCTATCCATCCAATTACGCGGAAGTTACCGATTGCCTGCGTATCATCGGCATCCTCTGAAGCTTCCAGAGCCATCATCACTTGCGGCAATCGCCATGCCTGCAAGGCTGTAATGATGAAGGAGACTGCATGCAAGCAGCTTACTATGAATCGTTCGAAATAAAAACAATCCCTCGCACCGTGGAATAGCTCAAAGAGAGGAACAACCAATTCGAATAAATTGGCCATTTCTGGATAGGCACTAAGGCGGGAAACCCGCAACCCAATAGAAGACTTAGTGCTGAGTGCTAAGTGCTGAGGACTGAGTGTTGAGGCAGGAAACCCGTAAACCATATACCCCCATTTTCTTGTTTTTTTTCACAGAAACTGAGGTGTAAGGCACTAACAAGCCTTGCCATAACCGCGAATCACATGATCGATCAGCATCGGGGTACGGTGGGCGAGGTCTTCGATGAAGACCCGCTCCGATGGCAGATGCAGGTCTTTTCCCCAGGGACCGATGTTAATGCAGTTCATGGATATCTTTTTGATCTCGTCGAAGGGGATGCTGTAAGTGCGGCCCCATCCCATCATGTGGTCCATGGCCTGGTCGTCACCTGCGGCCATGGCATAACTCAGATCTGAAATACCCGTAAAGTAGGCCCGGTTGATGTAGGCCTGACCCCATTTTTCGCTGGCATAAGCTTGAACGCGACGTGTCAGCCGCTCCGGTCGGGGATTGGTGACACCGGGATAGTAGGTCGGTCTAAAGGCCACCATCACCGCCGGTTCGCCCGGATACAAAGCTGCCAGGGTTTTACCGATATCCGTAAAATCCCGGATCTTGTCGTTTCCTGACAACCGCTTCAGTTCGCCGTATGTGATGACCTGGGGCTGCTGCCGGCCTTCTGTTTTATATCGGCCTGTTTTTTTGCCGAATCGTCTGCATTCGGCATCGACCTGATCCAGATAGGCCCCCAGTTCTTCCCGGCAAATCCGTATCATGAGATCCATGACCTGTTCCGGCCGGGTGTCGAAATTGAGGATGTTGAGCTGGCCGTAGCAGCCCTCCGGAAAAGAGGCATCGTACTGCTTCTTGACGTCGCGCAGGTATACCCAGGTGGGCGGGATGCTGATCTGGCCGGCACGCTCGTCCACGAAGTCGGCGGACAGGTCCGTCCGGGAAACGATGCGTGCCATGACGCCGTTGGGATTGACGCCTTCCAGTACCCTGCCCACATGGGTCATCACGCCTTTGACATATACGAAAAGATTGAGCTTGGCGATGGAACCCTGGTAGATCACACCCGTTTCCGGCGTCGTGCGGTGATGGGGTTCACTGTTGATCATCAGTTCATAGGCCAGACCATACCGGTCCTTGAGATGGGCCAGCAAGGATACGGCCGAGCGCATACCCGCAGACAGGTTCTCCTCATCCGGAAGGGCCAGCAGCACCAGGGTCGGCATGCGGTTCAGAGATTCCGGCGGCAGTTGTGCATATGCCTTGAACAGGGCCAGTTGTATGGCACCGCCGCCCTTCATGTCGGCCGTGCCCCTGCCGAACAGCCATTGACCGGACTGCAAATCGTGGCGGGCCGAGTTGTCCAGCAACCTCTGATTTTTCTGAAATTCGGCTTCCAGTTTTTTCGGATCCAGGGCCAGGGGCTGCAACTCAGCGTAATTGTCAGTTACCACCACATCGCTGTGATGGGCAAGCACCACCGTCGTCGGTGAGCCCCCCTGAATCATGGCCCAACTCACCCGGCGTTTCAATGCGTCGGACGCAATCTCCCAGGACCCCAGGAAATCCGGGTGATCGGTAAAGTAGGGCAGCACGGATAGCTGCTGCCTGAAAAAGTTCGCTACCAGCGTCTCCCCGGTGCTATTGGTGAAGCTGGGCACCCGGCAGTAGTCATACAATATTTCCATGATGCTTGCCGACAGCGTCTGGGGGGCCAGGTTGTTTTTATCAACGGTCATTGGGGTCTCTCTGTTATGGACAGGGTTGATATGATGTAACTCAATCCATGACGGGTTTTCCGACCAGAGTGCAGCCACATTGGTATCCATGCCCGAACCGGCCGGTGTACCCATCACCAGCAGGTGCTTGCCGTCGGCCGAGAAGACGCAACCCTTGCGGATGGTGACGCCAGGGTGTCGGCCATCGCCTTGGGCTGTGTCATCAGGTGGCTTCTGCGATCCCTTTGATGCAGCGCTGCACCTTACCCATGCCGGCCCCATCGCTGGCGAATATTGCGATGGTGGCAGACCACGATGAAAATCAGGGTTGCCAGACTTCCCAGACCACCGTACCAGGAAACGCCCAGGGCTGTGCCCGCAGCCAGGACAGCGACCATGGAAAAGGATGACAGAAACGGCGTCCGCCATTTCAAATGTGCTGACCCCCAGGCCAGGATGCCAGCACCGGCCCAGGCCGGAGCGACCGCCAGCGTGAATCCCAGATAGTTGGCCACACCCTTGCCCCCCTGTAAACCGTGAAAGCAGGGAAACCGATTGCCCAGAATCAACCCCAGCCCGATCCAGGGAACCTGCCCGGCAGGCAACAGCCTCGCGGCCACCATGGCCACGGCCATGGCCCGGCCCACGTCCAGCAGCAAAACTGCAGCGGCCCAGCCAATACCGGCCTGTCGGTATACATTGATGGCGCCGGGATTACCGCTTCCGTGACCGCGCGGATCATCACGGCCGGTGGCCCTGAAAACCAGAATGGAAAAATTTATCGAGCCGGCCACGTAGGCGGCGGCGAATAGCATCATCAATAAAATCCATGTGCTCATGATGCACCAACCATCACCAAAAGGGTAAACAGGTAGCCGTCGACAACCGCATCCCGATCAGCCAGTCACGACCCATCCCCATTTGGATAAGATATCGGAATAAAAACATTTTCATGGAAATGGTGACCAAACCAGGTAGACTGTTTCGGCACACGGATGGTTAGGCTTATCTTACCATCTGGCGCCGAATCGTCAATCAAGCATTTATACCACAGCGCCATGTTTTTTTCTAAATGGAATACTTGGTTTTTCGAGAAACTTGAATGATACAACGATCACCGGCAGCCAGATGGTTGACCCCGTGCATGCCTCACGGCGCTGCCGCTACACTTGCGAGCTTTGCTGCGTGGCCTATCCGGGTGGGCGTAAGTTCAGGTCGCATCCCATTGATAACAACCAGATGTTCATCGTGGACAATTCACACATGGGTGATGGCACGTCACCCCAATGTCTTGCTTTTCGGGCCGACAATTCTTATGTTGACCGAATCGTAAGGCGTGAATGTATCGATGAATCGGAAAACAGAATTTCGGGGTTTTTCACCCGATAAGGAGGATGTGATGACGGAAAGCACGGAAAGTAAGGCTCTGGATATTTTGAAGCATGCGATCTTACTTGAAAAACGGGGCAAGGCCTTTTATCGAACGGCGGCCGCCCAATCAACCAACAAGGATGTGAAGGCATTTTTTGAAACCATGGCAGCCGAAGAGGTCCAGCATGTCAAAATCCTCTCTGACCAGTACAAGGTCTTCAAAGCGACCGGCCGGTTCAAAACCCCGGAAGACCAGGAATCCGGTACCATTTCAAAAAATGTGCTGACCCCGGAGATCAAATCCCGCATTGCCGCTGCCGATTTCGAGGCCGCCGCCATTTCGGCAGCCATGCTGATGGAAGAGCGGGCAATCGCCCTGTATGCAAAACGGGGTAATGAGGCGCAGGACGCCGAAGAGAAAAAGCTGTACCAATGGCTGGCCGACTGGGAGAAAGAGCATCTGGAGTTTCTGGCCGACATTGATGCCGAACTCAAAGAGGAGGTCTGGAACGACAGCGGCTTTTGGCCGATGTAATCTTGTAACCTGGTGCCTGTCCAGAACCTGAGTTGATCCATTGTTCAAAATTCGAAGTTGGACGTTCGACGTTCTTAGGTCTGGCTTATAGCCCCCTTCGGAGGGGGCTTCACCCAACCACCTGCTAAACGGGTGGTCGGTGATTTTAGGCAGAAACAGGCTTGTCATCCCCAATGCTGCAACCATGGGATTGCCACCCGTAAATGTCGCGGTCCCTATTGGGGAGGCACTTCGATCTCCAGTTTCTTGAGCCGACGGCTGAGACGGTTGCGGTCAATATCCAGAATTTTGGCGGCAGCCGATTTGTTCCATTGGGTGTGTTGCATGGCCTTGAGGATGTGTGCACGCTCCACTTCGATGAGTGGTACAATCGGCTCCTGCTCTCGGGAAACCGACGGGGACGCCTCGAAAACATCCAGCCGGTCCTTGAGGTGCCGTTTTCTGATGATATCGCCGTCACAGCGATAGGCAATCTGAAAGAGTGTGTTGCGCAATTCCCGAATATTGCCGGGCCAATCGTAGGCTTCCAGCAGTCGGATCGCCTTGGGTGATATGGCCAGGTCTTCATGACCTTCCAGACTCCTGAGGATCATGCGTGCCAGGGGACCGATATCTTCAGGCCGGTCCTTCAATGGCGGTGAGGTTATTTCCACGTTCGCCAACCGGTAATACAGGTCGTCCCTGAAATTCAATTGTGCCCGGTTGTGCTTGATATCCTTGTTCGTGGCGGCGATGATACGCACATTGATTTTAACGGCTGCGTGTCCGCCCACCCGCCAGACTTCCTGTTCCTGGAGGGCGCGAAGCAGTTTGGCCTGCTGTTCCAGGGGCATGTCTCCGATTTCATCGAGAAACAGGGTGCCCTTGTTGGCCAGTTCGAGAAGGCCGGGTTTTTGTTTGGTGGCGCCGGTAAAAGCCCCCTTTTCATGGCCGAACAATTCACTTTCGAACATGGAAGCCGGAACGGCGCTGCAGTTGCAGGCAATGAACTGCCCCGTCCGGCAGGATCGGGTATGAATGTAACGGGCGATGACCTCCTTGCCCGTGCCGGTTTCGCCATAAATCAACACTGCCACATTATACTGGGCGATGCGCTGGATATCCTGAAACACTTTAAGCGTGTTGGGGCTGCGGGCGATGATGCCGACGGATTCCAGTTCATGGATCAGTCGCTTCTCATCACGGCCGAGGCCTTCTTTGGGATTTCCTTGCGCAAAAATCGCATCGGCCATATAGCCGGCGGATGCCGTCATCAGATCACGGTCGGTATCCGAGAAAACACCATTATATTCGGGGTGATCCAGGTAGATGCATCCGATGGGATGCTCCTTTTCTATCAGGGGGAAACACAGCACCGAGCGAAGGTCCATGGGAAGGGTGGATTCCGGCATGTTCAGCTCCTCGGCAGCACTGCGGCAGTACACCCCGTCCCCCTGGTTGAGGACCTGCTTCAAGATGGCGTGGATCGTTTTGGGCAGCGCGACGTCCGGCCCAAACCCCCGCATATGCGCGATGGTCATTCCTCCGGATTCTTTCAAACCGGCCAGGATTCCGCGTTTGGCCCCGGTGGTTTCCAACAGTGCCGACAGGATCAGGCTACCGGGATCCGTATCTGCGGGTGACGCATACAACTCGGTGACCAGTTTCAAGACCCGGTTGAGTTTATACCGCAAATCGTGCTTCGTATCGATGTGGGTGATCAGTTTGGTTGACGTGACCTCATCCCACGAGGTGTCATCCCGATCGGAAAAAGAAACAAATCCGAAGTTCGCCCCCTGTTGGGAACGGGTATCGTTCACGAAGGTAAAAAGGTAATCGTGAATACGAAAGGAATCGCTGTGATCCAACGGATATCGCTGAATCCGCTGGTCGTTGACATAGGTGCCGTTGGTGCTGCCTTCATCAATCAGAAAATACTGGCCATCAATTTTTTCGATGCGGGCATGTTTTCTGGAGACCCCGGCCGCATCCAATAACACGTCGTTTCCCTGACCACGCCCGATGTGCGTGTTGTCTTCCAGGGGGAACACGTTGAAAAAATGGGAATTCTTTGAGATAATTAGACTCGGCATATCAATCTGTCGTGTTGCGATGCGGTTTCAATTCGGAATCGGTTTCAAAGCATTGTATGCAACATGAGGTGTTTTGTAAAGCGATTGAACGCAAGGTTCCGGAATTCACCCAATGCGCCATTGGGGGGGTAACGCAGATATCGGGCTTCCTGCGAAGTCATTAACAGGTCTGGAGGAGACGATGCATTCTGACACCATCATCGATTTCATCACCGGCAAGGCGGTGGCGGACATCGGGGCGGAAGCCAACCGCCAACAGGTGGAACGTTTTTTGGTCAAACACAAAGGGTTTCGTGTCGAAGATATTCGGGTGAGCGCCCCCATCTGTGTGGACATCGACGGCGACGAATACCGATCATTCATAGACCTGGTGGTGGTGATTGGCGAAACGCCGGTAATCGCATTCAAATGTGCCGCCGGGTCGCTGGGTTCACGGGAGCGGGAGATCGTCTCTGCAGCGCGGCTTTACCATGCCACGCCATTGCCGCGGGCCATCGTGTCCGATGGGACCCATGCCATCATCTTCGACGGCGCCACCGGCAAAAAAATCGGTGAAGAGATGGCCGCCATCCCCAGCCGAAGCGAAGCGGTTCAATTGGCCGGGGAAAAGCCGCAGCCCCCCTTACCGCCCGAACGGCTGGCCAGGGTAAAGCTCGTCTTCCGTTCCTATGATTCCATGAATGTCAACGTGGACAGGTCTCATCCCTCAAAATCATAATTGTGTGCGATACGGAACATCTGCAAAACAGAGCCGCCAGGCGCCGTCCGGACTATTGACCTGCGACATCTTTGCCGCAGTGTTTGCACACCTTGGCCCGTTTTTTAATGATTTCTGCACAAAACGGGCATTCACGCGTGAAAAACCGTTCATGGATTTTGCTGATGGCAGCATCCACCTGCTCCTGCAGGCGTTGGTTGCCGAATTTGAGGTTGCGGATGGGCTCAATGGCTTCCAGTTCACCGATATCACCTATCATTTCAGCGGCCTTCATGCGCACCCGGACCGGCTCGGACGGATCCGTGAGCAGACGCAAAATGGTAATTCCATCATTGTTCACAAAGCAGTCCGCCAGTACGGAGAATCCTTTTTTGATATTCTGCTTCAGAGCTTCCTCCTCAGCGAGGATTTTATCGTCGATAACCTGTCCCTGGGCGCCGACCGGGCTGAAAACGGGAATCAGTTCAAACTGTTCCGTACCGGGGTAGTTGATGCAGCGATAAGAGGCATGGTGCGCATAGTTGTCCAACAGGTTATCCCATCCCTTGGTATACAGGGGACATTCGTCATTGAAACACATGAACAGATAGGGGGTTCCCCAGCCCAGGCCGTCTCCCACGTTGATGGGCGGCACTTCCCAGATGCTCATCTGAATGCTGCAGTGCGGGCAGGTGGGTTTTTCCATTCCCATGACCTTTTCCAAGACTTCTTCTTTGGTTTCAAAAGCCATCAATTTATCTCCTAATTAAACAGGTCGGTTCGCGCAACGCGCGATGGGCAGGGGTTATGGTATCCTTATAAAAAAGCGCAAATGGTAAACGGTTGTCCGTCCAGAAACAGGCAAATTGGCCTTTTCCGGACAGACATTAAAATTAAGGTCTGCTTGAGCGATGTCAAACGGCAACGAATGCAGGCGTTCACAAAGCACTCCTTCCGGCCCAGCGCAAACATCACAAGATTTGATCGTCGGCTGCAAAACGCCCACAGCCTTGGGCTGCCCCGCTCTATCGCGAATTCAGTGTGGGCGGAATAAAAAGAGAGATGGACACTCTGCCCCGGCCCTTTGAACGGGCACACAGACGTGTGGGCCAGACGTCAGGTATCCGGTAACAAATCAGATACGGTTCCTGGCGAAGGCGTACGATGAAATTTTCGGTAGAATTTTCGGCTGGTGCAAAGGGTCTAGGGCGGGGCCCCCCAGGCACCCCGCCCTATTTTCTTGTTTTTTTGGCAGAAACAAGGTGTAAGCTATCAGCCCTTAACCCTCAGAACTCAGAACTACGCCCTCACTACACCTTAAACTTACGAACTTTATCATTGATAAGCCCAGCCAGGGTTGACAGTCCTTCAGAACTCGTTTTGACCTGGGAGCTGCTGTTGGTGATTTCATTGGAGAACTGATTGACTTCGATGATGTCCCGGGAGATGGATGCCGTGGCCTCCGAACTCTGAGCAACGGTGGCGTTGACCTCCTGGATACCCGACGAGGCCTGGGCGATGTTGTCGGAAATTTCCCGGGTGGTCACGGATTGCTCCTCCACGGCGGTGGCGATGGAACTGACGATTTCATCCACATTGCCGATGACATTCGAAATCTCACCGATGTCGGTCACCGTTTCCTGGGTGGAACGTTGAACCTCTTCAATCTGCTTCTTGATCTCCTGGGTCGCCTCGGATGTCTGCTTGGCCAAATCCTTGATTTCGTTGGCCACCACGGCAAACCCTTTTCCCGCCTCACCGGCTCGGGCCGCCTCGATGGTGGCATTCAAAGCCAGCAGATTGGTCTGTTCGGAAATTTCCGTGATTACCTCGGTCACCTTGCTGATCGCCTGGGCCGCGTTTCCCAGGGCATCCACTTTTTGCGAGGTCCCCTGGGCCTTGGATACGGCCGTTCCCGTTATCTCACGGGCCTTTTCAGAATTTTGGGCGATTTCACCCACGCTGACCGTCATTTGCTCGGTGGCTGTGGCCACCATGTTCAAATTGGTGGCAGCCTGCTCCATGGCTGCGGCCACCGAATTGACATTGGCACTCATCTCTTCTGCAGACGCGGCCACCGTGTTCGATTTGCCCAGTGCTTCATCGGCATCCGCAGACATTTGCCTGGATATGGATGCCAGATCGGATGACGATTGGGCCAAAGACGTGGCACTGTCGGCAATATCCTTGATCATGGTCCGCTGATTTCCCAAAAAGGTATTGAACCAGGTGGCCATTTCCCCCATCTCGTCACGGGTATTCACTTCCAATTGCTGGGTCAGGTCGCCTTCTCCCTGGGCGATGTCCTTCAAACGCTCCACCACGCTGTGAATGGGTCGGGTCGCCTTGCTCACCAGAAAAAGGATCACGATAATCGCTGATACCACAACGATCAGGGCAAGGGTAAAGTTCAGGGTCCCCAGGCTCTTGACCGGAGCCATCAGATCTCCGTTATCCGCTCCGGCAACCACCGTCCAGCCGACCAGGTCGTCCTTTTTGAAGGCAATGTCTCTCACTTTGCCATCATATTCGTACTCGATGGTCCCGGACCCCATGGCAATCATCTCTTTGCCAAAGGAAAAATCGTTCATGTTCTGTTCCAGGATCCGCTTTTTGTCCTTGGGATGGGCGATGACGATTCCCCGATAGTCATAGACATATACATATCCATTTTCGCCGATTTTTACGGTATCGATAAATTTATCACTGAAAGAGGCGATCTTGATGACACCGATAAAAACCGCTTTGACCGTGGCGCCCTCGGCCACGGGGCCGGCAATGACGAAAACGGGATTGCCGGTTGCCCTGCTCCTGATAGCATCCGAAATGGCGTGCTGTCCCTGCATGGCTTTCCTGAAATAACCGCGGTCCTTGAGGTTAAACTTGTCGATGTGTCCCGCGTCGGAACTGGCGATCACCGTTCCGTCGGCATCGAGTAGACTCAGGCTTTCATAGTATGCATATGCTGCGGTCAGCCCGGTGAGCCATTGATTCGTGGACTCTCGCGCCGCCTCTCCCAGAAAACCGTTTTTGAGCGCCCTTTTCAGGACATCCGCCTTGCTCCATGTCTTGACATCCTGTTTGCGGTCGTTGATCCACGAAATCATCATCTTCGAGGTGGCGTCGGCCACATGCTGTGCATCATTGAAAATGGCCGATTTGAGGGCGTTGCGTGATTTGATATACGAGATTGTGGCGGAAAACCCCATTCCCACGACGATCAGGGTTAACATCGGGATCAAAAATTTGTTTTTCAGGTTCCATTTCATGGTGTCAGCCCTCCATTTTGCAAAAATTCTATCATTCTGTTAATATTAACAATTTAAAACAAACCTTCCTGTCCCAGCCGCTCGGCGGTTTTGGCATCAATGTAAAACCAGAACTTTGGGGCCTGCTTTGACGAGAGGGCATCATCAATGCCTAAAATCCGGCGTTTTCTCTTGCTGAGGATGAATATCGGTGATTGGTGGAAAGACTTGAGAATATTTTATGCAATGCGCAGCGCGCGGCTTTCCCGGCAGGGTGAAAAAAAATGAGCTGCCACCGGCTCAGGAGATTGCCTTGTAAAGGCTGAAATTGCACTTTGACAATAGTGCCCATAAAGGATAAAATCTGTTTATGTAAATCCTTTAAGATGACATATCCCGCCTGAACTTGAGGGCTTGTCTCGGTTTGTATGCCGTCAACTCGTGATAAAAAAATGCCGTATCATTTGTCAGCTATTCGGCAACCTATCGGTTATTTCAGGAATGATCGACGGCCGTCGAAGCATCTGTGAGGTTATGCGATAGAGGCAAATCATCGACCACCCGCTGGGTTAGGCGAGGGTTGGGGGATACGTGCTGAGGACTGATAGGTAACGGATTATTTTGGTGCCTTTCCGAAAATGGCCAATTTGCCTATTTCCGGAAAGACACTATGTTATAACTTACATGACTAATTTGAAAAACAGGCTGCCAACTGCCGCACCAGAGCAGATGGCGGCCACGAACACCACAACCAGGAGGAGAAGCCAAATGAAAAGACTTATTATCGCAGCCTTGACCCTTGTCGTTTTAATTGGGTTCGCCACCGCCGCCGGTGCCGCCACACTAAAAGTCGGCCTGGATGCCGATCCGGTCTCCCTGGACCCCCAGGTTCAGTTGTCCGGCGGTATGCTGCAACTTTCCCACTGGGTATTCGATCCCCTGGTCCGCTGGACCCAGGAGATGACCTTCGAGCCCCGCCTGGCCACCCGATGGGAACGTCTCGACGATTTGACCATGCGGTTTTATCTGCGCGAAGGCGTACAATTCCACAGCGGCAATCCCTTCACCGCCAAGGACGTCAAATGGTCCTTTGAACGCATGCGAAAATCGGCCGACTTCAAAGGACTTCTGGCCCCTTTCGAAGGCTGCATCATCGTGGATGACTATACCGTCGACATCAAAACCAAAAAACCCTACCCCCTGGTCCTGAACATGACCACCTACTTTTTTGCCATGGACTCCAAATTTTACACCGGAACGGACAAGAATGGCCAGCCCAAGGACATGATCCTCAAAGTCGGGGAATCTTTTTCCCAGAACAACGCCTCCGGCACCGGTCCTTTCATCGTGACCAACAGACAACACAATGTGGTCCTGGAGATGGAAAGAAACAAGAACTACTGGGATACCCAGTCACCGGGCAATGTCACCAAGTTCATCCTGACCCCCATCAAGGAAAATGCCACCCGTGTGGCGGCCCTGCTTTCCGGCGGCGTGGACTTCATCGCTCCGCTGCCGCCCCAGGATTTCAACCGCATTGAAAAAGACGACAATCTCAAACTGGTGATGATCAACGGCGGACGCATCATTACCTTCCAGATGAACCAGAAACGGTGTCCCCCACTCCGGGAGAAAAAAGTGCGCCAGGCCATTGTGTACGCGATCAACAACGCCGGTATTGTCAAAAAAATCATGAAAAACAAAGCCACTCTCGCGGCTCAGCAGGGCCCCAAGGGCTATGCCGGCTACAAAGAGAACCTGACCGCCAGGTACGACCTTAAAAAGGCCAAAGCCCTCATGAAAGAGGCCGGCTTTGCCAACGGCTTCGAGATCACCATGATGGCCCCCAACAACCGTTATGTCAACGATGCCAAAATCGCCGAAGCCGCCGCCTCGATGCTGGGCAAAATCGGTATCAAAGTCAACCTGAAAACCATGCCCAAGGCCCAGTACTGGAACGAATTCGATGCCCGGGCGGCCGACATGATGCTGATCGGTTGGCACTCCGATACCGAAGACTCCGGCAACTTCTCTGAATTTCTCATGATGTGCGAAAACAAAGATACCGGCTACGGCCAGTACAACTCCGGCTACTGCAATCCCGATGTGGACAAGCTGGTGCTCGCCGCCCAGTCCGAGACGGACCTGGCCAAGCGTGCCAAGATTCTCCAGGAAGTTGAACAGATCCTTTACGATGATGCGGCCTTCGTGCCCTTGCATTGGCAGAACCACGCCTATGGCGCCAAAAAGAATTTGATGATCAAACCGATCCTCAACCCGATGAACTTCCCCTACTTTGGAGATCTGGTGGTGAAATAAACGCCCTGGTGGTAAAATGGCGCCCCTTTGGAGATATCCCCAGCACTATATAATGACGGGGAAACGAAGGGGCGCCTTCATTGTTGTCACCTTGTTGAACGAGATCTGAACACGGAATTGGAATAACATCTATGTTCGTTTTTATCGTACGCAGACTGATCCAGGCGGTTTTGGTCATGCTGGTCATCAGCCTGGTGGGTTTTTCCATCAAGGACCAAATCGGCGACCCGGTCAGAGACCTGGTGGGCGAGCGGGTTACCCCTGCGGAGCGGGCCGTGATCGCTGAACAGATGGGGCTCAACGACCCTTTTGCCACTCAGTATTTCCGGTTTGTGAAAAACGCCATCACCAAAGGAGACCTAGGGCGTTCTTTCCTGTATAACAAGCCCAACTTGGAAGTCATTGTCGGACATGCGCCGGCCACCATTGAACTGGTGTTCGGCACGGCCCTGATTATCATCGTCGTCTCTTTGCCACTGGGGGTTTATTGTGCCTTGCGGCCCAAAACCATCCTCTCCCGTTTTATCATGAGTTTTTCCACCCTGGGGGTCTCCATGCCCGTGTTTTTGACGGCCATCCTGCTGATTTTTTTATTTGCCATCCATTGGCAGATTCTGCCCTCCTATGGCAGGGGAGCGACCGTGGATCTTTTCGGCCTGGGCTTGTGGGAAACCGGAATGCTCACCATAGATGGCCTGTTGCATCTGATCCTGCCCTGTATCTCCTTGTCCACCCTCATGCTGCCGCTGTTCATCCGCCTGATCCGGTCCGAAATGATGGAAGTGCTGGGAACCGAATACATCAAATTCGCCTGGGCCAAGGGCCTCACGCCGACCAGGGTGTGGATGGTGCACGCCTTTAAAAACACCCTGCTGCCGGTCATCACGGTCTTTGGGGTGCAAATCGGCATCATGTTCGCGTTCACCCTGCTCACGGAACTGGTTTTCCAATGGCCGGGCATGGGTTTCATGTTCCTGGAGGCCGTTCACCGGGCAGATATCTCTTTGTTGATTGCCTATCTCGTGGTGGTGGCCACCATCTTTGTGCTTGTGAATACGATTGTTGACATCCTTTACGGTTTTATCAATCCCACCGTAAGAATCGCCGGGACGAAATGAGAACAAAACTCCAAAAATTCAAAGCATCCTACTTTTTTTACAGTTTCAAACGGGACAAGGTGGCGATCTTTTCCTTTGTTGCCCTGATGATATTCCTGCTGTTAGCGCTAACTGCGCCGTGGGTGGCCCCCATGGATCCCTATGATTCAGACAATATCGACATCATGAATTCGGAAATGCCGCCGGTCTGGATGGAGGAAGGGAGCCGTGAATTCCTCCTGGGAACGGACAACCAGGGCCGGGATATGTTCTCCACCATGTTGTACGGACTGCGGACCTCCATCGTCATCGGCCTTGGCGCCGTGGCGCTTCAGGGAATCATCGGGGTGATCGTGGGCCTGTTTGCCGGCTACATGGGCGGGAAACTGGATGCCGTACTCATGCGGCTGGCCGATATCCAGTTCTCCTTTCCCTACCTGATGGTGGCCATTTTCATGTCGGCCATCTTTCAGGTGGCCTTCGGCCTGGGCAGTTTTGAACGCCTGGCCGTGCCCCTGCTGATCGTCATCATCGGTCTGTCCAATTGGCCCATGTTCGCCCGGACCATCCGCGCCTCGGTCATCGGTGAAAAAAACAAGGAATACGTGGAGGCCGCCCGGGTTATCGGCCTTCCCACGCGGACCATTGTGTTTCGCCATATTTTGCCCAACTCGCTCACCTCGGTCATGGTCATTTCCACCATCCAGGTGGCCAATGCGGTGATGAGCGAGGCGGCACTTTCCTTTCTGGGGTTGGGTATGCCGGTGACCCGGCCTTCCCTGGGCTCGTTGATCCGGGCCGGCCAGGAATTCTTTTTCTCCGGATCATGGTGGATTACGGTTTTTCCGGGCATCTGGCTGGTGCTCTTTGTGCTGGTCATCAACCTGCTGGGCGACTGGCTGAGGGATGTGCTGAACCCCAAATTGTATAAAGGTTAGGGCGAAAGCCTTGATCCCGATCAAATTTGCCTGTTTCCGGGAAGACACGAAACAGGCGAGGGATAAAACAACATTGCAATGAGCAACTTACTGGAAGTAAACAACCTGGAAGTCAAATTCGGCCTGCGCACCGGCGACCTGACAGCCATCAACGGCATCAGCTTCTCCCTGGATCGCGGCCAGCGCATGGGGCTGGTCGGTGAAAGCGGCGCCGGCAAATCGGTCACCGGCTTTGCCATCATCAACCTGATCAGCAAACCGGGTTTTATCTCCGACGGTCAGGTGATATTCAACAGCCAGAATCTGGCGACGCTTTCCGATGAGGCCATGCGCAAAATCCGGGGCAACCGGATCAGCATGATTTTCCAGGACCCCATGATGACCCTCAATCCGGTTCTGACCATCGGCACCCAGATGGTGGAAACCCTGATGGCCCATCGCAGCATCACCCGGGCCGATGCCGAGAGCATCGCCTTGGAAAAGCTGGGAAAAGTCCAGATCCCGTCGCCGGAAAAACGCCTGGCCCAGTACCCCCACGAATTTTCCGGCGGCATGCGCCAACGCATCGTCATCGCCATCGCCCTGCTTACCGATCCGGATATCATCATCGCCGATGAGCCCACCACGGCCCTGGACGTCACCATTCAGGCCGAAATCATGGAGTTGTTGCAGGATTTGTGCGAATCCGAGAAAACCGGTCTGATCCTGATTACCCATGACCTGGGTGTGGTTTCCCAGGTAACCGAAAACATCGCTGTGATGTATGCCGGTAAAATCGTGGAGACCGGTCCCACGGCCCAGGTGGTCAATGCCCCCCGGCACCCCTACACCCAAGGGCTGATCAAGGCCCTTCCCGGCAGCCTGCAACCGGGGGCCAGATTGAATCAGATCCCCGGCATGATGCCGACCCTGACCGACATCCCCCCCGGCTGCGCCTTCAACCCACGCTGCACCCTGTGCGAACCGATCTGCCGGGAGCAGGAGCCGCCCTTTATCACCATCGGCCCGGACACCTGCAAGGTGGCCTGCCACATGGTACAACCCGACACCAATAAGACAGCGACATGACGACCCAACCATCCCAATCGACAACAAACAGCGAAAACAGCCTGCTGACCCTCGACAATGTGGTCAAACACTTCGATATTTCCGGCGGTCTGCTGGAGCAACTTCGTTTCAAAAACGGCAAGCTCACCCGGCAGCGCACAACGGTCAAAGCGGTCAACCATGTCAGTTTTGATATCGCACCCGGGGAAACCTTCAGCGTGGTGGGTGAAAGCGGCTGCGGCAAATCGACCCTGGCTCGTACCACCATCGGCATCTATCCGCCCAACAGCGGCCGGGTTATCTACCGCGGCGAACGCATCGACGATAAAAATGCCCGGCAGATGTTGCCTTTCCGCCGCAAGATGCAGATGATTTTTCAGGATCCTTACGCATCTTTAAACCCGCGCAAGACAGTCATGCAAACCTTGGAAGAGCCCGTGACGTTTCACAATCCGGGCATCGCTTCAAGCCAGGTGAAGGATCGGGTGACCGAGGTCATGTCCCAGGTGGGGGTGGATCCCAAATGGGCCGGGCGTTATCCCCACGAA
Organism: Deltaproteobacteria bacterium; assembly: GCA_002747175.1. Taxonomy (GTDB): domain Bacteria; phylum Desulfobacterota; class Desulfobacteria; order Desulfobacterales; family Desulfosarcinaceae; genus Desulfosarcina. The sequence goes on from PDTK01000032.1 coordinate 57,766, forward strand.
TTTTCCGGTGGACAGCGGCAACGCATCAGCATCGCCCGGGCCCTGATGGTAGACCCCGAATTCATTGTGGCCGACGAGCCGGTATCGGCCCTGGACGTGTCCATCCAGGCCCAGATCCTCAATCTGCTCATGGAAGCACAGGAACAAAGATGCCTGACCTACATGTTCATCACCCACGACCTTTCCGTGGTTGAACACATCAGCACGCGGGTGGCCGTCATGTATCTTGGCACCTTGTGCGAACTTTCGCCGGCCAAAGCCCTGTTCGAATCCCCCCGGCACCCCTACACCCAGGCATTGCTTTCGGCGATTCCCAGGCTGGGACGCAAAAAGAGTGAACACATCAAACTCAAGGGCGAGGTGCCCACCCCCATCCATCTGCCCAGCGGATGCGTCTTTCATGGACGCTGCATACATGCCGACCAACGCTGCAGAAAAGAGGTTCCCACGGCCCGTATGGTGAAAAACGGCGTCCTCGTTGCCTGCCATGGGGTGGAGGAGGAAAGGGTTGAGGGATGAGTTCTAAGTACTGAGTGCTGAGTACTCCGCCCTCATCCCTCAGAACTCAGAACTTAATCTTCAGGCCTGCTTGTAGCTTGGCCCCTCCCCACCTTCCGGGCAGGTCCAGGTCACATTGTGATACGGGTCCTTGATGTCGCAGGTTTTGCAGTGTAGGCAGTTGGTGAAATTGAGTTTGATTCCCTTGATGCCGATGCCGTCTTCGTTTGTTTCCATCTCATATACATCTCCCGGGCAAAATCGGGTACAGGGGCATCCGTATGCATGATAGCATTGCTCCACACATACCTGCATGTCGTGAATGTGGATATGGCTGGGCTGGTCCTCCCGGTGAAGGGTGCCGGACAGGTATACGCCGGTGAGCTTGTCCACCAAGGCCGGATCTTTCCGGTCGGGCGCAGCGGCCTGGGTCACGAACCCGGCGGGACCGGTCTCACCATCCACTGTCGTCAGTGTCGTGGCGTCATCCACACACGACAGACGATCAATCAGCCCTCTGCCGTTGGAAACGTACTGGGCTGCCAGGTGCCCCCATTTAAACGGCCCTTTTTGTGCCAGGGCCTGGGCAAAATTGCGTCCCGTCAGCATTTCCCGGCCGGCCCAACTGGCCTTCAGGCGCCGCCCATAAGCAGCCAGGGCGTGTTTGTGGGTAGCGCCTGAATCAAGTGCCTCCATGATGGTCTCGGCCGCCAGCATTCCCGACTTCATGGCCAGGTGAATCCCCTTGATGGCCGGGGCGCTGTGCATGGCTGCGCCATTGCCGGTAAACAGCGCACCGTTTACAGCCAGTTCCGGCATGCTATACCACCCTCCGGTGGATACGGCACGGGCCCCCTGTTCGACCACTTTACCGCCACGGATGATTTTGCGGACCAGCGGATGCTGCTTGAAACGCATGAACGTCTCATAAAGGTCCAACGACGGATCTTCGTAACCCAATGCCACCAGAAACCCCAGGGCAATGCGGTTTTCCCCCATTTCATAGATGAATCCGCCCCCCGGGGTGTTCATATCCAGCGGATACCCCATGGTATGTATGTCGTTGAAGGGACTGTCGGTGAAAAAATGGGTGTCCGGCAGTTGAATCACTTCCTTTATACCCGTTTCGAACAGCTCCGGAAGGCGTCCCGTCCGAATGGGCAATTTGCCGGCCAGCGATTTCATCAGATTTCCACGGGCCCCCTCGCCCAACACGGTCGCCTTGGCCAGCAGATCGATGCCCGGTTCGAAATTGGTTTTGGGCTTTCCATCCTTGTCCAACCCCTTATCTCCCGTACGGACCCCGGTAACGGTCACCCCGTCATCCGCCAAAAGCACTTCTTTGCCGTCGAATCCCGGAAAAATATTGACACCCAAAGCCTCGGCTTTATCTCCCAGCCACCGGCAGACCCGCGACAGGCTGACAATCGGAAATCCGGTATTGTGCATCTGGTGGGGTACCAGCGGCACTCTATAGCCATGATGACCGGTGAGAAAAAACAGCCCATCGCCACGGACGGTCTGTTCGATCGGGAAACCCTGTTCCAGGTAGTCGGGATAAAGCTCTGAAATGGCAACAGGATTCATCACGGCTCCGCTGATGGCATGGCTGCCCACAGCACCGCCCTTATCGATGAGTGCGACCTCAAGCTCCCGCCCTTTCTCTTGGGCAAGCTGCATCAATCGGATGGCACCGGCCAGATTGGCCGGTCCCCCTCCGACAAAAAGAACATCGAATTCTATGGCTTCGTGCCTGGTCATGGCGATCCTCCTTCTTATAACGTTCGGGAAAAATTAAATTTACATCTTGGCTGCGCGATTGCGTACCTCAGATAGCCCGATTCAGTTTTAAAAACAAGGGGGGTGGCATGTTGTGCCGGCTACCTGAGCACTTTACTGCGACCCCCTGGCAAGGCGGGATCTGGATTCCTCTGGCCGTTTCTTTTCTGTTCACCGGTCTCCGTTCTCTCATTTATATACTCCTTGTGTATCGAACCGATCCATGCTAAGGGTCATCTTTGATTTCAATATTGATTTTTTCCCTCGATAATTGATTCCGTCAACCTGGACACGGCGACACTTTTCGCCGGTTGCCAACATTGATGAACGTGTAAAACGTCAAATTTCAGACGGATTTGCAAAAAATCCGAGATCAAGGCTTGCGAATCCCGAGGAATGAGGCGTACACAGGGTACGCCGCAGTGACGAGGGATGAAGCGTAACGCAGATATCGGTTTTTTTACGAATCCGTCAACATTGATGGATAAGGAGACGAAAAGCATGGCAAACAGGAATGATCGCGTATTCTGGTTACTGGTTGTGGTTCTGGCGTTATGCCTTCAGACGGTATTCGTTCTGGTAGACTGCCAACAAACCGCCACGGGAACGGCCATTGATTTTTCCAAAGCCTATTTCCTCCTGGATGCCGACATGGAGAAATATTTGTGCGGCGAGCTGGCCGGAGATGATGATGAATCGGCCGCAAGCGCCTATCTTTACAAGATGAGCGAGGAGTCTCGGCAACGTGGCTTCGGCAAAGGAATGGTCCGGCAGACGATTTACCGCATCCATACCAAAACGCTTGCCCAGAATGCGAAATCCGCCACCATTCATGTCGAGGGTTTACGTCGGACCTGCATTCATCCGTTTTTTGCCTATGTGGCCAAATTGTTTCAACTGGGGCAGGCCCACCACTTTGAAGAAACATTGGAACTGGTCAAAGAGGACGGCTGCTGGAAAATCTGTGGAACGCCTTACGGGTTGAAGGGTTAGTGCCCATCGGGAAGTAGATAGGAGGACTGAGTTTTGATGGCTAATAGCTAAAGGCTTACACCTTAGTTTTTTCAAGAAAACAGGAAAATAGGGTGTAGGTACATGGGTTAGGGGGTTCCCGCCTAAGCACTCAGTACTCCGCCCTGAACCCTCAGTGACCATTTATTGTCTTTGAACGCCGGTTTCACGCGCATCGTGAAACCGGCGTTTTTTTTATGGGCGCCGACCCATTTCGATCTCTATGTTTCCAATGCGCCCCCATGGGCCAAATGCGGGAAACCTGCAAACCAGCCGATTATGGCTGGATGTTTGACGGGTTATGTGGTAGCTAAAAAAGGTTGTCATCGTATCAATTCAGAGGCGTCTATGGGTACCAATAAAATTCTTGTAATCGCCACCCGCAACAAAGGCAAATCGGCCGAAATCAAGGCGTTGCTGGCGCCTTTTCCGGTGTTGATCAAAGACCTGGATGATTTCGGTCCCATCCCCGAAGTCATCGAAGACGGGGACACCTTTGAAGAAAACGCTTACAAGAAAGCCAGCTTTACCGCGCGGGTCTTGGGATATCCGGCCCTGTCCGACGATTCCGGGCTGGTTGTCGATGCCCTCAACGGAGCGCCGGGGGTACACAGCGCCCGCTGGGCCGGTCCGGCTGCCTCGGACACCCAACGCTGTGAAAAACTGCTGACCGAACTGGAGGGAAAGAGCGACCGGCGAGCGGCCTTTGAATGCGTTATCTCCATCGCCGTTCCCACCGGCCCGGCATTGACCTACGAAGATCGCTGCGAAGGGATCATCACCCTGGAGCCCGCTGGCGAAAACGGATTCGGTTACGATCCGGTATTCTTCTTCCCCGCCCTGAACAAAACTTTCGCACAATTGAGCCGTGCGGAAAAAAGCCAGGTCAGCCATCGCGGCAAGGCGCTGCAACAGATCCAAAATGAATTCGATAAGGTGCTCACATGGATTGATCAGCATATACCGGATCCGCAACCTGTCGGCTGCCAGAGTCAGCCAAAGGATTCCGGCAGCCAAATATGACGATTTTTATTCATTCATAAAGGGGTAAACGGCATGTTGAAAAAAAATGAAGGAATCGACATTGTTCAAGAACTGGGAGGGATTCAAACCGTTGAAGAAGCCCAGGCGCTGTACGAACAGCGGTTGGACCCGGAACACCTTTCCCGCATCCGGAGACTGAGCCATCCGGAGATTTTGATCAAAATTGCCAATGCCATTGCCATGTGCGATCCTGCACGGATATATATCAATACCGGCACCGACTCCGATCGCCAATTTATCCGCCAACTGGCGTTGAACAAAGGGGAAGAGTCCTCCCTGGCCCTGGATGGGCATACCATCCACTACGACCTCAAGGAGGAGCAGGGGCGCATCATCGATCGGACTTTCTATATCACCAACCCGGGCGAAAAAATCAGCAGCCTGGCCAACAAAATTCTGAGGGATGAGGCCCACCAGGTCATTCAGGAAAAGATGGCCGGGATCATGAGTGGTGCCACCATGATCGTCGGTCTTTACATCCGCGGCCCCGTGGGGGCGGCCGCATCCAATCCAGCCTTGGAAATCACCAGCTCGGCTTATGTTTGCCACAGTGCTGAAATCCTATATCGCAACGCCTTCGATGATTTCGAGAAGGAAGTGGACCGACTGGGGCATTTTTATACCAATATCCACAGCGAAGGCCTCAACCGTGCCGAAGACCTGCCCAATGCTCGGGTCTTCATGGACCGCAGCCACCGTACCACCTATTCTTTCAATTGCACCTATGCGGGCAATACCCTGCTGCTGAAAAAAGGCAACCATCGTTTTTCGGTGGACAAGGCTGTGTACGAAGGCAACGGACGGGAGTTGGCCGAACATATGTTTATTACCGGCATCGACGGCCCCGATGGCCGTATTACCTGGGTCGCCGGCGCAGCACCTTCCGGGTGCGGTAAAACCACCACGGCCATGGCCGGCAACCATTTCGTGGGCGACGACCTGGCACAAATGTGGATCGATGAAAACGGCAGCATCCGCTCCATCAACCCGGAGTGCGGTATTTTCGGGATCGTTGAGGATGTCAACTGGGAAGGCGACCCCATGCTGATGGACCGCCTCAGAAACCCCGGTTCCGAAGTGATCTGGTCCAATGTCCTTATCGATGAAAATGGTGTTCCCCATTGGGCCGGTAATGGCGAAGCCCGGCCGACCCGGGGACGCAACTTCCAGGGCCCCTGGAAAAAAGACCTGACCGATGCCGGCGGCAAAACCGTTCCCATCTCGCACCCCAATGCCCGCTGTACCATCGCCTCGTCCGCCCTGGCCAACTACTCCGACAAAGCCGAAGCATCGGAAGGTGTAGAAACCCGTGTCATCACATACAGCGGGCGGGACAGTGACACCATGCCGCCAGTATGGGCCGCCAAAAGCTCGGCCCATGGGGTGGTCATCGGCGCCTGCATCGTTTCAGCGGCAACGGCCACGGAAGTGGGCGCCTCGGGCGTCAAACGGGCGCCGTGGGCCAACGCGCCCTTCATTCCCGGGGCGCTGGGCGACTATATGAAAGCCCAATTCGACTTTTTCGGCAATGCGGCCATCGCTGAAGACAAAAAGCCGATCATGGCCGGGCTGAATTACTTCCTTACCCATGAGGCCAGGGGTGGCAGCGGCAAAAAACTGCTGGGCGAAAAAAAGGACGTAAAGGTCTGGCTGGGATGGCTGGAACGCAGGGCCCACGGCGATGTGGAGGCCATTGAAACACCCATCGGATTCATCCCCCGCTACGAGGATCTGAAAACGCTTTTCGAAACCATTATCGACAAAGCCTACCCCAAAGACCTGTATGACCGCCAGTTCTCTTTGTATGTTGACAACATTCTGGCCCGCAACGATCTGCAAACCGCGGCCTATGCCAAGGAGGAAAACATCCCCCAGATGCTCTTCGACGTATTGCGGGAACAGCGCGACGGCTTGATTGATCTGAAGACCAAGTACGGTCCCATTGTCACGCCGGATCAATTGCTGGAAGGATGATACCCGGCCATTCCGGGACTTGGGGCTGCATCGCAACAAGGCAAAACGCGTGACTCACCCACTGGGGCGGCAGGAAAAAATTCTGCCGCCCTTTTGTTTGAAACCACCATGGTCATGGCCGGAAACCATTATTTTTTCCTTTTGGCATCTCTTTCGAAATAGACATCCATGGTAAAATTGGTTATTCGAGGGGTTCAAGACCGCCCGCATTGACCCCAATGGATGGTCTGAGCAGGCATCGTTTGTAATATCGAAGACATGAAACAGCGCACGCAACCCATCATTCAAGATTCTTTTGCATCCGCCATCTTGAACCGCCGCATGCTGGTTTCCCTGGTCATGGGATTTTCCTGTGGTTTGCCGCTGCTGCTGACGCTGTCGGTGCTGCAAGCCTGGATGACCGAAGCGGGCGTCGATCTGACCACCATCGGGTTAATGACGCTGGTAAGCCTTCCCTATACCCTCAAGTTTCTCTGGGCCCCGCTTGTCGATCGCTACACCCTGCCGTTTTTCGGACGCAGACGGGGATGGCTGCTGATCTCCCAAATCGCCTTGATGGCCGCGTTAATTCATCTGGGCCACAGCAATCCGGTCGCCCATTCCGAATTGCTCGCGCTGGCAGCCTTAGCGGTCGCCTTTTTCAGTGCCTCCCAGGACATCGTGGTGGATGCCTACCGGCGCGAAGACCTGCCCGACCATGAGCTGGGGCTGGGTTCGTCTCTGTACGTCAACGGATACCGGGTTGGAATGCTGCTGGCATCGGGCGGCGGCCTGATTCTGGCTGACCACATTCCTTTTTCATGGGTTTACACGATCATGGCCCTGTGCCTGTTTCCGGGAGTGGGCACCACCTTGCTGACCCCCGAACCACAGGTGAATTCGGCGCCTCAAACACTCGCACGGGCCATTACCGATCCCCTGAAAGAATATTTCAGCCGCCCCAATGCCCTATGGATACTGGCTTTCATCCTGATGTACAAAATCGGCGACACCATGGCTGCGGCCATGACCACGCCTTTTTACCTGGACATCGGCTTCACCAAAACCCAGATCGGCGCCGTGGTCAAGTTGTTCGGATTCTGGGCCACCGTCGGCGGCGGACTGCTGGGCGGCGTCCTGATGATCCGTTTGGGCATCTGGCCCAGCCTGTGGATATTCGGCGTCCTGCAGGCCCTTTCCACGGCCGGTTTCGCCCTGCTGGCGGTAATCGGCCCCAGTCTGGCCGGACTGGCCGGGGTCATCGCTTTCGAAAATCTCAGCGCGGGCATGGGTACGGCGGCCTATGCCGCCTACATGGCCAGCATCACCGACAAACGCTTCACGGCCACCCAATATGCCCTGCTGACCAGTCTGATGGGCGTTCCACGTGTGCTGGCATCGGCACCCACCGGCTATCTGGCCACACACATGGGGTGGGTAGGTTTTTTTGTCTTGTGTACCCTGATCGCCCTGCCGGGCCTGCTTTTGTTGCCGCGCATCCGGCGCAGTGCATAGAAACCCAAATTTATTTCATATCCATTTCATGAAAAAAACCGGTGCGAACAAAAAAGGAGTCCAACACCCGTGTCATCTTCAAAATCACCTGAAATCGCCACCACCGAACGGATTCGCCAACTGGCCGCAGCCCGGCAGCAGACCCTGGCCCTTGAGCCCGCCGAGGCCATGCAGGCCATTTTCGAACACCCCCAGCCGGCGGCACTGGTCCATTCGTTCACCGGGGAGGATCTCCATTTTCTGATTCACGATATCGGTCTGGAAAACGCATTGCCGCTGATTGCCCTGGCCTCAAATCGACAATGGGAATATTTTCTGGACACGGAAATCTGGCACCGGGATCGACTGAATATTCCCCGGACAACGGCATGGCTGCAACTGCTTTTGCAGGCCGATTCACAGCGATTGACAAGCTGGTGCTTTGAAGAGAAACTGGAATTTCTGGAATTGTACCTGTTCCGCAATATAGAGGTCTGCATCCGGGAATCGGACCAGGCACCCTCGGATCTCGGCGAGGGATTTTTCACGGATGACGACACCTTCTATATTCGCTTCGTGGATTACCCGACCGAGACACCGGAGGAGGAATCGATCAAGGCCCTGCGCAACGACATGCTCGGCCAACTGCTGCGCCGGTTATCCATTTACGATCACCCTCGCTATCAGGGCCTGCTTCTGGAAGCCGCCTCGCTGATTCCAGGCGAAACAGAAGAGGCGTTGTTTCGGCTGCGAAACGTGCGCCTGGCGGAAAAAGGCTTCTTGCCCTTCGACGAGGCCATCGGTGTGTACCAACCGCTGCGTCCCGGAGACCTCGAGGCCAGGAGCCAAAAAATCATGCGCCCTGCTGAAAACGACCACTCGCTACTGCCGGCCCCGCAGTTTTCGGCCGTATTTCTTGATGGGGACGACTTGTTCGCCCGTGCCTTAAAAGGCATTTCCAAAGCACCTGTGCTGCAACAGCTTCAAAGCGAGGTGGCCAGCTTATGCAATCAGGTGATCGCCGCGGACCAGATGGTCATCAGGGGCCGTCGGCAGCTTCAGGTCGTGGTCGATAAAGTCAGCAGCTACCTGAGCATCGGTCTTGAACGGATTACGGTGGCCGCGTCCCATCAACCCGAGCCACGAGCCTGCGCTGCAATCCAGCGCCACATGCTTGCGGACATCTTCAGAACCGGCTATTCGTGTGCCCTGGAACTCAAGTGGCAGGCAGATCGCTGGTATCGCGAAAGCTGGAGTTTTAACCGGAAGATTGATCTCACGTTCTGGGGCGAAAACTGGCTTGGACAATTGGGCGGCTTGTTGATCAAGAGGCCCCAATTTTACGATCCGAACCTGCCTGAGACCAATTACCGTGATTTCACGGCCATGGATGAAATCGAACAAACCCGCAATGCCCTGGAACAGGTGATGGCCCTGGATCAACTTTTCAGCCGATTGGGCCTGAAAAATGAAAACGTGTCCGCGCACCCCTTTGCCGATTACAAGAACCTGCTGCTTACCCAATGGGCCCGGAGCTGTTCAAATCTGCCACCGGTCGATGTCGGAACATCGGACGTGACCATCGGGCTGGATGCGTTCAAAAATTTTTACCGCAGCCTGTGGACCCCCACCCCACATGGCGCCATTATCGAAGACGCGCGTAAAAGCGATTTTCTGGAATGGATTGCGCACACCTGCGAAATGCCATCGGAAGAAGTGTCCCGGCGACTGGGGTGGGTTTTCGAAGCCCTATTCGATGAAATCACAGAGGAATTGGCAAATGTGGCGACCGGCAACCTGGAACCGCGGCACATTCATCTCTTTCTGCTCAAGGCCTGAGCGATGCAGATAATCGGCATGCTCTGTGCGACGGGTGCCGCCTTGTTCTGGGCCTGCGCGATCATCATGTTCAAGAAAAGCGGCGACCTCCTCAGCCCGACAGCCTTGAACCTTTTCAAAGGCATCGTCACCCTTGTGCTGCTGGTGCCGACCCTGATACTCAGCAAAACGCCGTTTTTTCCCCAACGGCCGATTGAGGAATGGCTTTTGTTCGGCGCCTCCGGATTCATCGGTATCGCCCTGGCCGACAATTTTTTCTTCATGGCGCTCAAACGTCTGGGGGCCGGCTTGTGGGCCGTGGTGGAATGTTTTTATCTCCCTTCTGTCATTATCATGTCGGCGATTTTCCTCAACGAAGAAATCGGCGTTCAAGGCGTGATGGGTGCGGTATTGGTCGTTGCCGCCATTTTCGCCGGCACCTATTCCGGAAAGTTGGTAAACTGCTCGAAAAGAGACCTGTTTACGGGGCTTTTCTGGGGAGGACTGGCCGTCAGCCTGATGGCCGCCAGCATTATCATCGTCAAACCGCTGCTCGAACACACCAGTGTGCTCTGGGCCAGCTTCGTGCGTCTGCTGGCCGGTGTGGCCGGCCTGCTGGCCATGGCCGGATTGCATCCGGAGCGAAAAACGATCATGGCCGTCCTGGTGCCTTCCCAGGCGTGGAAAATCGCCCTGCCGGGTGCCATTGTCGGCAATTACCTGGCCATGATGGCCTGGCTGGCGGGATTCAAATACACCCTGGTCTCGGTGGCCGCCATTCTCAACCAACTGGCCACCATTTTCATATTCATACTGGCGGCCATTTTTCTCAAGGAGCCGGTAACCTTTCCGAGACTGATCGCCATTTTATTGGCTGTTGCCGGTGCCCTGCTGGCCGCGGGTTCCGCATAACCGATATCATTTGGTATCGTGGTCGAACAAATACCCGATGGATCGCAGGCTTTTGAAATAGACGGGCGTCTTGGGGTCCGGTTCGAAATACTTGCGGAAACGAACGATAAAATTGTCCACCGTTCGCGTGGTCGTCTTGCGTGAATATCCCCAGCCGATCTGCAGCAGCTTGTCCCGCGAAAGGGGTTTGCCGCGGTTGGCGATAAACACTTTAAGCACTTTGGCTTCCTGTTCGGTCAAAAAGATGTCACCCTTGCGGCAATGGGCCATATGGGTGCGAAAGTCGATGGTATTGTCGCCAAAACAATAGGTTTCCAAGGAGTTATGGTTGGCGGATGCATTTTCCTGGTTCCAGCCGCCGCGCTTGAGCAGGCGCTCCACACGCAGAAGCAATTCTTCCAGATTGAACGGTTTGGCCAGATAATCATCGACCCCGAATGCCAATCCTTTGATGCGGTCCTCGGGATCGCCTTTAGCGGACAGGATCAATATGGGCAGCCTTTCATCTTCCAGACGAATGCTTTGCAGAATCGACAGGCCGTCGATACCGGGCAGCATGACATCCAGAATCACCAGATCCGGCCTGGCCTGCTTCCACTGGTTCAAACCGTCTACACCGTCTCCGGCGATAATCACCTCATACCCCTGAAGGCCGAGGTTCAGTTGAATGCCTTCGGCAATATGGCGATCATCTTCGATGATCAGGATACATGTCTTTTTGGCGTCCATGGTTTTGGTTCCTGAAGTTGCACAAAATACCGTGGTCTGGCGCGGGTTCACAATTCGCGCAATACAGATATCAGGCAAAACGACGTTTATAAATTGTCACTATTCCAGGGCCGGCAGAATTAACGTAAACGTCGCCCCCAACCCCCGCCCCGGACTGCCCGCCACCACCTTGCCCTTGTGCAAGCGTGCGATATTCTGGGCCAGGTGCAATCCCAGGCCGCTGCCTTTGGCGGTCATGTTGTCCAGACGGCCGATCTGATAAAACTTCCTGAAGATTTTTTTCATTTCCTTGCGGTCGAACCCGATGCCGTTGTCTGTAAATTTCAACAGCACCCGGCGGTACTGCTGCTCAAGGGAAATATCCACCCGGGGCTGAGCGTCCCGGTTGTATTTGATGGCATTGGTCAGCAGGTTCATCACCAGCATTTCAAACAGATGCCGGTTGATGCGCTGGTAGACACCGTCGGTTTCCGAATGGTCGAAGGTGATCCGGCAGCCCTGGAACATGTGTTCATTTTCCTCCAGGAACCGCTCCACGGTCCTGACCATATCACACACCACAAATTCACCCATGTATCGTTTGCTCTCCAATCGGGCCAGGTTGAGTATGCGATTGATATTTTCAGTCAGGCGATTCACATCGGCAAGCATGTATTGGATATATTTGACCTGATCCGGCCGGGGCAATTCATGCTTGGAAAATGTCTGCAAATAGAGCTGCAGCGAGGTTACCGGCGTTTTCAGCTCATGGGTGAAATTGTTGATGAAATTGTTTTGCATGCGGTACAATTGCAGGGTCTTCTGGCTGAACACGAAAATAATAAAGATACCCAGCAAAATGATGCCGATCAAAAGGGACAAAACCAGAATGACGACCCAGGTATCGGCGGTAAAAACCTGATCTTGTTCCAGGTTGAAACGCTGCATGGCCGAGCGCAGTCCCGAACTGACGCCGATGTACCAGTATATGTAGAGAAAAAGCGACGCCACCAGTGCGGTAACGGAGAAAACGAACACCAAAATGGGATGAAAAAGCCACTTCACCGGCTTCATACCGAGAGCCTCGCATGGAAAATCATCGACCACCCGCCGGGCGGGCGGTTTGATGAAGCCCCCGCAAAGGGGGCGATAAGCCATACCTGAGAACGTCGAACTTCGAATTTTGAATAGGGTGAGGTACATGGGTTAGGGGTTTCCCGCCTCAGTCCTCAGTCCTCAGCACTAAGCCCTCCGCCCTCTTCAGATCACTCGGGCATAGCCCGAGGTTTAATTAACTGCAATTATACCCCCCCCGGCAAGGCCGGGGGGATAAATGTCATGCCATCGCCTTGGCCATCAATTCACCCACCATTTTGGAAAAGCGGGCCGGGTTGTCCAACTTGCCGCCTTCACTGACAACGGCCATATCGAAAAGCAACCGGCTGTAATCTTTCAGTTTCGGATTGTCCCGGTCACTTTCGAACAATGCCTTGATTTTATCCACGACCGGGTGATCCATATTCAGCTCCAGAACCCGTTTGGTCACGGGCGGGGTCTGACCGGAGGCCTTGAGCAGTTTTTCCATGTAGGCGCTCATGTCCATGGCGTCGCCTGAAAGGCAGACCACCGAGTCCTTGAGGCGGCTGGAAGCTTTGACCTCCTTGACCTTGTCCGCCAGATGTCCTTTGATGAATCCAAACAGGGCACTGAAGGCATCTTTTTTGGCGTCATCCACCGCATCCAGATCCAGATCGCCTTTTTCAGCGCTTTTCAATGGTTTTCCATCGTATTCGGTCAATGACTGAACCACCCATTCGTCTACCGGATCGGTCATCAGCAAGACCTCATAGTCCTTTTCCTTGAGTGTCTCCAGGTGCGGGCTGTTGATCAACGCTGAAAGCTTGTCCCCGGTGATATAGAATATCTCTTTCTGGTCGGATTGCATGTTTTTGACATAATCGTCCAGCGATACCCAGGCGTCCTCGGATTTGGTGGTTTTGAATCGCACAAGGGGGGCGATCTTGTCTTTGCTGGCCGGGTCGGTATAGATCCCTTCTTTTAAGACAGCGCCAAATTCATCATAGAAGGTGTTGTATTTTTCGGTCTCCATTTTTCCCAGCAGGTCAAACAGCTTCTTCAAAAGGTTCTTACGGATGTTCAGCACCAGGCGGTCCTGCTGTAAAATTTCGCGGCTGACGTTCAGGTTCAGGTCCGAGGCATCCACGACCCCTTTGACGAAGCGGAAAAATTCGGGCATCAGTTCCTTGCAGTCATCCATGATAAAGACACGCTTGGAATACAAATGGATGCCGTGTCGCCGATCGGGCGTAAACAGGTCGAAGGGTGCCTTGGAAGGGATATACAGCAAGGCATCGTATTCGGTGGTGCCCTCGAACTTGAGATGCAGCCGTTCCATGGGCGGATTCCAGTCGTGGCTCAGGTGCTTGTAGAATTCTTCGTATTCTTCATCCGTGACATCGCTTGAACTGCGTGTCCAGATGGCTTTCATGGAGTTGAGGGTTTCTTCTTTCATCACCTTGCGGGTCGTGGCACCCACGGGCTTTCCGTCCTTGTCCTTGATAATCTCTTCGTCCGGCAAGGGTTCGTCTTTCTCCACCTCCATGGTGATGGGATAGTTGACGAAGTCGGAGTGCTGTTTGACGATGCTGCGTACGACCCACTGGTCGGTGAAATCTTTGTCATCCTTTTCCGGTTTCTTCAAATTCAAGGTAATGGTGGTGCCGCGGGTGGCTTTTTCGGTCTCTTCGACAGAATAGGATCCGTCTCCGGAAGAAACCCATTTAACGGCCTTGTCCGCATCTACCCCGGCAGCCCGGGTGACGAGAGTGATTGAATCCGCGACCATGAAGGCGCTGTAAAAACCAACACCGAACTGACCGATCAGCTCCGGAATGAGCGTTTCCTGTCCCTTGGCATGCTCCAGGGCTTCCATGAAGCCGGCCGTTCCGCTTTTGGCGATGGTACCGATGTTTTCCAGAACCTCTTCATAGGTCATTCCGACGCCATTGTCTGAGATTTCAAACGTCTGGGCAATGGCATCCGGCTTCAGTTCAATTTTGAATTCCGTATCCCCACCAAGAATCCCAGGTTCGGTTTCTGCTTTATATCGGACCTTGTCGATGGCATCCGATGCATTGGAAATCAATTCACGTAAAAAGATGTCCCGATTGGAATACAGTGAATTGACAATCAGGTTGAGGATCTGCTGCACTTCGGTTTTGAATTGATGGGTTTCTTTCTTTGCTTCCATGGGCTCTCCTGAGTGCTTTGAAATTATATTTTTATCAATGGTTATAATCAGTTCAATAAAATCAGATGAATAATTATGGGGGCTAATTGTCGATTGTCAAGGTGTAGACAGCCGATCGCTGAGCACCGCCTTAATCTGAACCCAATTTGCCTATTTCCGGACAGACACGAACCAGCAAAAATTTTAAGAACGTCGAACAGGGGGCTTCATCAAACCACCCGCTCGGCGGGTGGTCGACGATTTCCCATTCCCTTCCGCCCCTGGTTCAAAATCTGAAACTTTTATTTATTATCTTTACAAGATGTTACCTGAATACGAAAAACGCGCCTGCCAAAAGTTCAAAATATTGAACATTGCTTGAAAATGGTTTTTCATTTATATCTAAACACCTTAGGAAAAACCATAGGCAAATCGGGTTTACGATTGTGAATATTTCGTAACCGACAACCGACGATAAATGCCGGCTGTTTGGCTTTCCCTGGTGCTGCCTTTTTTATATCCATTCAAAATTACACTGTTTTGGTATTACAGAATCGCTTTTTGATGTTTTCTCGGAAGATTGGCAAAGTGTTTGCTTGTACAAGTTTTCACCTAATAATTTTCATCTTTCTCCTCCTTAGCGGTTAACCGGCGTCATCCCGGTTAACCGTTTTGTTTTTCGGCCATTTGGCATCTATCTGTGCACCCAATGCGATCCGGATTATAGGTGGAACGCCCAACGCCAACATCGGCAATCGCCTCCCTATGGACCAGGGAGCCTTGTAAACGCTTATCAAAAAAAGTATTGAAAAGTTTCAGGGTACACCGGATAATCAGGTAAGAATGGATACAGGCACACATTCAGCATGAACAAATCGCTTGTTCGTCGACGCTTGCATCTCTACGGAGTATCCAAATGCGGTTCCACTGCACCCGTTTCAGTAAAAAATCATTCTCCAACGCTGGCATTAGGAAAACGCAGAATCACCGACAATCACAGCGGTGAGATGACCGTCGAATCGCAACCTGGCACAGGAACGAAATTCACTATCGGACTTCCGGTAAACAGAACAAAATAGCCCGGACGAATTTGGTGAATCCCTGGCGGCCATCAATAAACAGGACTTTTATAGGGGAAACCATGAATCACGTCAAAGTATCCGCAATTGGCTTTCTAATGTTGTGCGTCCTGCACGCCATTCCTGGCTTTGCTCTCGATGTGCCCCCATCCCTGCAGCCATGGGAAAACTGGGTGCTGCATGGCAAACAGGAGCGAACCTGTCCGTCCCATTTCGACGACGGCACCCGCAGCCACTGCTGGTGGCCTTCCCGCCTGATTGTGAACGCCAGCGATACGGGCGGCCTTTTCGAGCAGCAGGTCATGGTCTATGCCCCCAGTTGGGTGACGCTGCCCGGCGGTAGACACGACTGGCCCGAAACGGTTTCCGGGCCATCCGGCATGCTCTCGGTGGTCGATCGAAACGGTCGCCCATCGGTCTGGCTGATGCCGGGTGAGCACCGCATTGACGGTGCCTTTGTCTGGGACGATCTGCCCGACGTACTGCCGATTCCGCCGGAGGTGGGGCTTGTGTCCCTGCGGATCAACAACGGGGAGATCGCTACCATCGATCCGGGAAAAAACGGTCAATTGCGGCTGCATGGCAGCGGCGGTCGGGATACCCAGCAGGATCGTGTATCGGTTCATCTGTTCAGATGTATCGAAGACGACATTCCCATGCGCGTGGTGACACATGCCCTGTTGCAGGTTTCCGGTCGCCCGCGGGAAATCCGACTGGCCTCCCTCTTGCCTGAAAACAGTTTCGTCATGGACATCGACAGCCCGCTGCCCGCCCAGATGTCCGATGACAACGAGCTGCTGATCCAGGCCCGTCCGGGCAGCTGGGATGTTCGTGTGACCGCCCGCATGCCGGGCAATACGACCTCCCTGTCCATCGCGAACGATCACTATGGCCCCGAAATCTGGTCCTTTAAAGCATACAATCACTTGCGCATGGTTAAGGTCACCGGTGCACCGACAATAGAGCCGTCACGAACCCAGATGCCCGACGACTGGAAAGACCTGCCTGCCTATCGCGTCCAACCGGGCGAAGGTTTGTCTTTCGATGTCATCCGCCGTGGCGACACCGATCCGGCACCGGATCAGCTTCAGCTTGAGCGCACCTGGTGGCTGGATTTCGACGGCAGGGCCTTTACCCTGCACGACCGACTGTCCGGCAGCCTGAACCGAACATGGCACCTGGCCATGAAGGCGCCTGTGGAACTGGGACGCATCGTGGTGGATGGTCAGGATCGGCTGATCACCCGTCAAAACAAACTGCCGGGCGTCCAGCTTCGCCGCGGCCGGTTGGCCATGCAGGCGGACAGCCGTCTGGCCCGGCAATCATCGATCCTGCCGGCAGTGGGATGGGACCACGATTTCCAGCGTATCAGCGGCACCTTGAATCTGCCTCCCGGCTGGACCCTGTTATCCACCGCCGGTGTCGATGTGCCACCCGACGCCTGGCTTCAACGCTGGACCCTTCTGGACCTGTTTTTGGTGCTGATCATCGCCATCAGTGCCTGGAAGCTGCGCAGCCCGCTTGTCGGCCTGCTGGTCCTCGTGACCCTGGTCCTGATCTTCCATGAGCCGGGTGCGCCGCGCCATGTGTGGCTGCATCTGCTGATCGTGGCGGCTCTGCTTAGATACCTCCCCGATGGATGGTTTCGCAAAGTGATCCGGCTTTGGGGCGTGGGTGCTGTGATTGCCCTTTTGGCCATTTCTCTGCCCTTTATGGTGCAACAGATCCGAACGGCGGTCTATCCCCAGCTGAAAGCCGCATACGCATCCACCGGAGGCCTATGGTTCACACCGGCTACCGAGGGAATAATGTCCGACGCGGCCATGCCGCCACCGGTAGCCAAAAAATCCCTGGCCAGCGTGCGCACAATGAACCGCTCTGCCATCGACAAGGCCCAGCCACTGGTGATGAAGCAGGCCGCCCAACCCGGTCTTGATTCCCGCTATCAATTGGAAGAAAAAGACCCCGATGCCCTGATCCAGACCGGACCGGGCCTGCCGACCTGGCGATGGCACCGCGTTCCATTACGCTGGAACGGGCCGGTCGACCGTGACCACCGGATCCGCCTATGGCTGATATCTCCGTTCATGAATTTGATTCTGGGGCTGATTCGGGTGATGCTGTTGTTCGTGCTGATCGGTATCGTCGTGGACATCAAACGATGGCGCCGGTATCTGTCGGCTCCTGTGGCAGAAGTCACGGTCGCCTTTTTGATTTCAGCAGGGTTGCTGATGTCGCCGCCCGTGTCGCTGGCCGAATCGGGCCGTCACCCGTTCCCGCCCCAGGCGCTGCTGGATGAACTGCAACAGCGCCTGCTCGAACCCCCGGCCTGCCTGCCGAACTGTGCCGACATCAGCCGTCTGGAACTGGCGGCCATGCCGGACCAGTTGAGGCTGATCATGCAGGTGCATGCCCTGGCAGACACGGCCATTCCACTTCCGGTCCTGCGGGGTGCCTGGTCCCCGGCCGATGTAATGATTGACTGCAAGCCGGTGTCAAGCCTTCTGCGGGATGGCAAGGGCATGCTGTGGACGGTGGTTCCCGAGGGGGTGCATCAGCTCAAATTGACCGGCCCGGCGGGCAAGGCCGATGAAATTCGCTTGGCCATTCCCATGCGTCCCCATAAAATCACGTATGCCGGGGTGGGATGGCAGGCCCAAGGCATCCACGCCGACGGCAGCATCGATTCCGGAATCGTTTTGACCCGTGTCAAAAACGGAGCGGTAAAACATCACCGGCCATCCGGGTCCGACATTGAACCGTTTTTCCATCTGTCCCGCACGCTGCATCTGGGCATCCGCTGGGAGGTGACCACCCGCATACGGCGGCAGACGGATCCGGGAACGCCTGTCGTACTTTCCGTACCACTGTTAGCGGGTGAATCGGTAACGACACCCGGCGTACACACCGAAGCCGGACAGGCGCAGATCACCATGGGACCCAACGCGGTTGAAACCCATTTCACCAGCACCCTGGCGTTAACCGAAGCCATACAACTGAAAGCGCCCGCCGGCGTTCCCTGGACCGAAACCTGGACCCTGGATGCATCACCCATCTGGCGCTGCGAGACATCCGGCCTGACCGTCATTCACCATCAGGATGCAGGCCATACATGGAAACCCCAATGGCGACCCTGGCCCGGAGAAACGGTGAGCATCAGGGTTTCCCGGCCCGAAGCCGTGCCCGGCCGGACCATGACCGTGGATCACGTGCACCTGGAGGTGACCCCCGGCAGCCGTTTTTCCAGATCCGGGCTGGAAATGGGCATCCGTACCAGCAACGGCGGCCAGCATCAGATCGAATTGCCGCCCATGGCCAACCTGCAAACCGTGACAATCAACGGGCAGAGCCTGCCCATTCACCAGGACGGCCGCCTTGTCAACATTCCCCTGGAACCCGGCAGCCGGCAGGTACGCATCCAATGGCAACAGTTGACCGAATCCCTGACACGGATCAGTGCGCCGGTGGTAGGTATCGGCCATGCCGCCGTGAATGCCACGGTCTCCTTTCGGATGCCGGATCAGCGCTGGATTCTGTTCGTCGGCGGTCCCAGCATGGGCCCGGCGGTTCTGTTCTGGAGTTATGTGGCTGTGGCCGTCCTCATCTCCCTGGGACTTGGTCGCACCCATGTCACGCCACTTGGCACCCGTCAATGGCTGCTGCTTACCCTGGGCCTGACCCAGATACCGGCACCGGTGGCCATCCTGGTCGTGGGGTGGCTGATGGCCCTGGGTTTCCGCTGCCGTAAAACCATGCCCCGCGGCGCCCTATCCTTCAATCTGGTGCAACTAACCCTGGCAGCCCTTACCCTGGCAGCCCTGGCCGGCCTGTATACGGCCATCGAACGCGGCCTGTTGGGCATCCCGGATATGCAGATCGCCGGCAATCATTCCAGCCATCTGCAATTAAACTGGACCCAGGACCGCATCGACACCACGCTGCCAACGCCCTGGGTCATCAGCCTGCCCATGTGGACCTACCGGCTGATCATGCTCTCCTGGTCGCTCTGGATGGCTTTCAGCCTGGTATCCTGGTTGCGCTGGGGGTGGACTTGTTTTTCAAAGGAGCGGCTGTGGAAATCCATCCGTATTCGGAGAAAAACCAAGCCGGCAACCGGGGAAGACGCATCCGCTTTTACGAAACAGCCATATTGACTTTGCCAGGCCCGTGAATTAGTATAACCCTTATTTTCATAAATATGGGGGCGAAACGGCTTCGACGGGGATAAAGAAGCTCAGGTTGCATGCCGAGTTCCTGCCGTCTCGTAAAACTGGCGGGAATTAAATATAATCGCTGACGATTATAACTACGCCGTAGCTGCATAGCTACCGTTCTACCAGGTTTTTCCCACGCGCCTGGATAGAACGTCGACTAGTGGGATAGCCGTAGCTGAATGCCTGCTACAGCAACGGCGAACTTTTAGCGGGATAGCCTTTGCAGCACCCTGCCTGATGGAGGCTTCGCAGAGGCGATACTTAGAGATCAGGATAAGCATGTAGAGATCTGTGTGGAATATTTTCGGACGCGGGTTCGACTCCCGCCGCCTCCACCATTAACATTTAGACAAACCGATCCTGTTGCCAAGTCCGGAACGCGGTATCGGTTTCGTAACAGCCATCAGCAAAGAAGACACCCATGTTTTTACCGGTTACGAAAAAGGCGCTGTGGATTATCTTTTTAAACCTTTGGATCCTTTTATTCTGAAGAGCAAAGTCAATGTCTTCCTGGAGCTTTTTCAACAGCGTAAAAAGCTCCAGGACAGCAATGCCGCGCTGAGTCGTAGGGTGGAAAAACTGGAGGCCCTCAATCAGCAAATTCGGGATCAGCAAGAATCGGTTATCGAGGAAGAACGCCTCAAGGTTCTGCTCCAGATGACTGGTGCCACCGCCCATGAATTGAACCAGCCACTGATGATTCTGATGAGCAATGCGCAGCTCATAGAAATGGAAAAAGGTCTGCCTGAGCATCTGTCTTCGCGATTGCAGAACGTTACCGATGCGGCCGCCCGGATTTCGGACATCGTCAAAAAGATCCAGACCCTGCGCCATGACGAGCCCAGGCAATACGCCGATGGAAAGACCATTGTCAATCTGGACCAGCGTGTATCTATTCTGTCCGTCGAGGATGAAGACGAATATTTCGAAAAGGTCAGACACATCCTGCACAACCATGAACAGCTAAAAATCAGCCGAACCCGAAATATCACCGACACCTTCGAACTATTGGAAAAAGAGTCATTCGACCTTATCTTCCTGGACTATCTGCTGCCGGACGGGACCGGTTTGGAATTCCTTGAACGCATAAACAACAAGGGCATCGAAACACCGGTGGTGGTCATCACCGGACAGGGCGATGAATTGATCGCTTCCCGGATCATCCAGGCCGGGGCCTACGACTATCTGCCCAAAGCGAAAGTCAGCGACAAGAGCCTTTTACGAATAATCTCCAATACCCTGGAAAAAGCCGACCTGAAACGCAAAATGCGTGTAGCCCAGAAAAAACTGGCCGAGATGTCTATCCGTGATGAGCTCACGGGCATTTTCAACCGCCGTTACTTCGAGGAATCACTGGAACGTGAAATTTCCGGATCCGAACGATATGGCCACGGGTTGGCATTGTGCATGATCGACCTGGATTTCTTCAAAATTATCAATGACACTCACGGACACCTGTGCGGTGATCGGGTACTTCAGGAATTCGGCCGGCTCTTGGACACGAGCATCCGCAAATACGATGTGGGATGCCGATACGGGGGTGAAGAGTTTGCCGTCATTCTTCCCGATACGACATTGGATCGAGCCATCACCCTTTGCGAACGAATCCGTGAACGGGTGAAAGCATATGACTTCACCTACGAGGACTTGACGCTCCATATAACAGCCAGCATGGGCGTTGCCGCCCGGCCGACCAATGATGACATTAGCGGCACGGAACTGCTGAACATGGCGGACAAAGCCCTGTATCAGGCCAAGCGTGAGGGAAGGGACCGGGTGGTGGCGATCTGAGATTGGGGTTGGCGTTCAAGGTTTAGAGTTCGTGGTTGGACCTTGTTCCCCTTCAAATCAATCCCTTTGACAATGTTCGACCAGAAGGCCATTCGGGGCTAAGGATTTTTCGAACCTTCTCATTTTTTATGCAACCATTGGGTGCAAGATACCCTTTCCAAACACAACTCTATCGGTATTTTTGCATTGCTTTCTTAAACCCCGGCAACGCATTCACAATGGTCTCATCATCCACACAAAAGGCGATCCGGAAATGTCCCGGCCCTGCAAAACCACATCCCGGTGTCACGAGAATCAATTCCTTTTGCAGATCCTTGACAAAGGTCACATCGTCTTTAGTAGGTGTGCGCGGAAAAAGGTAAAAAGCGCCCGGCGGTATGGTGAAGTCGTAACCGGCTTCGGCCAGACCGTCGCACAAAAGATCTCGCTTGCGCCGGTATTCACCGATATCCACGCTCATGCCCTGCATGCAGGCCACGACTCGTTGCATCAGGGCCGGTGCGTTTACGAACCCGAGAATCCGGTTGGCCAGGGCCATACCGTCCAGTAGTTCCTGTTTGAATATGGCCGCCGGGTTGACGGCCGCAAAGCCGATGCGTTCCCCTGGTATGGAAATGTCTTTGGAGTAAGAGGTTGCGATGATGCTCTGGGGATAGCTCTGGAAGACGGACGGCACCTCGGTGTCTCCGAACACGATCTTGCGGTAAGGCTCGTCCGATACCAGATAGATGGTGCGGCCATATGCCTTGCTTTTTTTCATGATCAATGCGCCGAGCGCATCCAGGCTGGCCTTGTCGTAGATCTGGCCGGTGGGATTGTTGGGCGAATTGATCAGTACCACCTTGGTTTTGTCGGTGATGGCGCGTTCCATTTCATCCAGGTCAAGGCTGAAATCCGGTTTCGTGGGCGCCATTTTGAGCATCCCTCCATGGTTGTCCGCATAAAACCGGTACTCAACGAAACAAGGCGCCGTCGTGAGGACCTGGTCTCCCGGGTCCAGCAGGGCTTTGAAGATGACATTGAGCGCACCGGCCGCACCGCAGGTCATCAGGATGTCATCCCAGTTGATGGCTACACCCTGTTCGGTGGTCAGGTACTCGGCGATGGATTCGCAAACCTGTGAATACCCTGACTGGGGCATGTAGCAGTGGTCGCCGAGTCCGCAGGAATCCACAGTGTCACGAAGGATCTCGTTGAATTGTTCCGGCGGTGGCAGGTTGGGATTGCCCAGGCTGAAATCAAACACATTGCGGGCACCGTATTCGGCTTTAAGCCTGACGCCCTCCTCGAACATTTTTCTGATCCAGGACGATTGGGTCATAAATTGGCTAATTTTGCTTGCAACCGTCATTGTCGGCTCTCCTCTTGGTGCGTTGAGTTGTTGGACGTCCTGTAAATACTTGTGGGTCAGTGCGTTACATCGAATTCGTCATGTTTATTCCGTGACCAGGGGCGTCGTGTGTCGGGTCGACGACCATGAATATTTGGTAAACATTCCATTTATGGATGTTTTTATTAAAATTCAAGCCTTAAAATATTCCTCAATTCGTAGCCCAAAAGGCGTTTAATTTAATATAAACTATTTAATTAATATATTTATTATGTTTTTTACAGGACATCAAATATTGATTCCCCGGTAAAAAGTCGTCTCAGAGTTTAGGCCACTTTCAGCAAATGTTTTACTCCAGTCAGACTATCATATTGGCTTATGGTCGCTTCGACACCGGCTCACCATCGATATCGGCACTTGAATTCCTGAGTTGCTGTTTTCGGTCTTTGATTCCGGAGCATGCTTTCCTCTTCGAAACATATTGATAATAAATATCCGCACCCAGAGGGCGCGGTTTTGATTAATCCCCCCATAGGGGGGACAAGGCCCTGCCCCCCTACAGGGGGCGGGCCAGGAAAGTTGTGC
>PDTK01000022.1 GCA_002747175.1 Deltaproteobacteria bacterium
TCGGTGGAGTAGTGTGCCGATATGAAAAATGTTAAAGAAGTCGTCAATTTGATCATGAATTTGGATATCGACTTGCGATTTGGAGTTAAACTTGCCATGAATCGTCTTGATCCCTTTCTTATTGATTTTATTGTGAATAATAGCAATTTCACTATATATTAACAAGCAGGGCTCTTCAAGTTATTTATTGATTTATTTCAATATCTTATAGTATAAATTTGCATGATTTATCGAATCTCGAAAGTTGAGTTGAGTAAAATATAATTTCGCTGCTTATTTTTACGGTCGATACATATCCGCTTTAATCCCATACCGCCGCATGATCTGCTGTAGGGCCTGGCGCTCCAAGCCGCAGGCCTTTGCCGCTCGGGTGACGTTGCCCTTGTTGAGGGTCAGCATGTGGCCGATGTAAGCGGCATTGAAGGCCTTCAAATTATTTTCCTTGGCGACTTTATAGGGCATGTTCAGCAGCGGGGTGATTTCGGTGATCTGGCTTCTGGGCGGCTTGAGGCCCATGCCGACGTCCTTGGGCGTGATGTCGTTGGTTGCGGAAAATAGGATTCCCTGGATGATCATGTTCTCCATTTCGCGAACATTGCCCTCCCATTGACGGCTGATGAAGGTGTCCATCAACTCGGCGGACAGGCGTTTCAGGGGCTTGTTCAGCTTGGTGCAATGTTTTTCCAGCAAGTGGTTGGCAATCAACGGAATATCTTCCACCCGGTCCCGCAAGGGCGGCATTTTGATCGGCAATACATTGAGGCGGTAAAAGAAATCCTCTCGAAACTCGCCCGCTTTTATCTTTTCCGCAAGGGGTTGATTGGTGGAGGCGATGATGCGGACATCCACCTGGATGGAGCGGGCATCGCCCAGCGGTTTAATCTCTTTTTCTTGCAGCACCCGCAACAGCTTGGTCTGGATGGTGGGTGTGATATCTCCAATCTCATCCAGAAAGATCGTTCCCGTGTGGGCTTCTTGAAACAACCCTTTTTTGTCTCGGGTGGCATGGGTGAAGGCCCCTTTTTTATAACCGAACAGCTCGCTTTCCAGTATGTACTCCGGGACGGTAGGGCAGTTCACGGCGATAAACGGCCGGTCGCTGCGATTGCTTGAGGCATGTACCGCCCGGGCGGTCAGGTCCTTTCCCGTGCCCGATTCCCCGGTCACCAAAACGGTGAGGTCGTTCTTGGCCACCATGCGTATCGTCTCGTAAACATGCTGCATGGCCTGGCTTTTGCCGACCAATTCCTGAAACATGTCCGTTGCACGGCACGCATGGTGCAGCCGCAGGTTCTCCTTTAGCAGTCGGCTGCGTTCGAAGGCCTTTTCCAGGCGGATCACCAGGGCGTCGTGATCAAAGGGCTTGGTGATGAAGTCGTAGGCACCGCGCTTCATGGCTTCCACTGCCATCTCGATATGGCCGTAGGCAGTCATCATGATTATGGTGATTTTTTCTCCATGATCGTTTTTTACCCGTTCAAGGAGTTCCAGACCGCTGATACCCGGCATCTTGATATCCGCCAGGACCAGGTCGTAGTCGTTGCGGCCAATCATCTCCAGGGCCGTCTCCCCGGATGAAGCGGTGTCCACGCGGCACCCCAGTTCGGGCTCCAGGCTTCTTTTGAGCAGGGTCAGCATGTCCGGTTCGTCATCGACGATGAGAAGGTGTTGTGCCATCGTTTAACTCCCTGAATCGGGTGGGGTGATGGGCAGAAAAAGGGTAAAAGCGGCACCTTGTCCAGGTTCGCTTTTCACGCTGATATGTCCGCCATGGCCTTTGATAATGCCATAGCTCACCGACAATCCGAGACCGGTTCCCTCTCCGGTGGGCTTGGTGGTGAAAAAAGGATCGAAGATTCTCGACAGGTTTTCCTTTTGAATGCCGTGGCCGGTATCGGAAACTTCCACGGTAATTCGGTTGGATGACCGGTTCAGGCCGGTGGCGATGGTAATGGTCCCCTCGCGGTCAACGGCATGAATAGCGTTCATCAACAGATTGATAAGAACCTGCTTGATTTTTTTTTCATTGATCACGGCCGCAGGCACATTTTTTGTAAAATGGGTTTTAATTTGAATGTCTTCCAGATTGCTGTGGTGACGCACAAATCCGATCACGTCCTGGATCACGTCCTGAATGTTGGTGTTCGCTTTTTCGGTGCTAGAGGTTCTTGCGAAGTTGAGCAGATCTTCAACGATGGTCTTGCAGGCCTGTACATGTTTCTCTATGGTTTTCAGGTCGTTGAAACGGTCCGATTCCGGATTTTCACCCCGAATGAGCAATTGGGTATAACCCAATATGATTCCCAGGGGGTTGTTGATTTCATGGGCGATACCGGATGAAAGTTCGCCGATGGATGCCAGCTTGTCGGCCTGGGCCATCTGCTTCTGCATCAGGCGCCGCTGTTCGACGTCCTTGATCAGAAAGTGAATGATCTCACCTTCATCGGAGGAACTCCTGGCCAGGCTTCCGGACAGCAGGACCCGTCGCCTGGTGCCGTCTGCCAGCAACAGATCGAATTCTTCACTGGAGATGAAGCCTCGATCTTCGATATGCCGACTGATGGATTTCCAGTTCTCAGGGTTGGATAGAAAATTCTGAAAAGATTGGTTGTCTATGGGATCCATGCCACCGGCTTGGTCCACGGCGATCATGTCTTTCCCGGCCGGATTGATATTGAGGATGCGTCCATCTTTTCGGGTGACCAGAATCATGTCTTTGGAGACTTCAAAGATCCGGCGATATTTCTGTTCGGAAATCACCAGCGCCTCAGTCCTTTTTTCAACCAGTTGCTCCAGGTTCTGATTGAGATAGAGCAGTTCTTCGTGGGCGTTCTGTAGGGCCTGGCGATCTTTCAGGATCGTACCGTAAATCGTCCATGAGCGTTCGAAAAAAAGGGTTGCCGAAGCCACGACGATAAAGGTGAAGGTATTGATTGCACCGGAAACCGGCTGAATGGCCGACCACAGATCACGGCGGCCGACCAGCAGGAAAATTTGTTTGAGCAGATGACCCGCTGATCGTGAGATGGCAAAAACAAACAGTGTCAGGCAGACCCACAGCAGGTAGGTGACAATAATATTGTTGGAATTCTTGCGTTTGAGTCGCAGGCTCGCGCCGAAGCTGAGAAAGGCGAAAACGATCATCAGAATGGATCCGATGACATCCACCGACCAGATGGGAATCAGGGAATCGGTCATTGGTTGCCTCGCTTTCCCGGGGCATCCGATTCCGCTTCTTTCAACATGTGCTGCAAGCCCAGCATCAGATAGACCATGGCCGGCACACACAGCAAGTGATCCAGTTTGGCCAGATAATAAACCGGTGCCAGCCATTCGTAACCGGGTATGGTGCGGATGCCAATCCGCCAGTTGTCCAGATTTTGGACCGTGACAGCCTTTATCTGCTCATCTAAAAAGTGCACCAGGATGGTGTCCACGTTCCATAGCATGAAAAACAGGGCGGCATACTGGATGTAGCGCCATCCCGGCAGTTTGACCAATCCAGCCTGTCGCAGCCAGTATATCAACAGCAACATGGAAAAAAGAAAAAACAGGTGGGCGAACTGGTGGACCCAGATTCCTTCGATGCCTGCGTGCCCCTGGGTGGCCAAGGCCTTCGATGACCAAAGGACACAGGCAATAGCGATCATCGCCAGCCGGAGCGAATGATGCAAGGTCGATTGCATAGGCTTTCAAAGTGATCGTCCAAGGCGTTCCGGTGAAAGGGCAACGGTGAATGGACGGATTATGGTGTGGTTGAATTCGGTTCCTTGGGGCCGGTCAGATCGGAGAAACTCATCATTTCCTCGGCATCTTCATGGCTTTCCCGGCGCCATTGTTCGAAAGACGAAAAAAATGGGATTTTGTTTTTGATCTTTCCGAACAGAATGTACGTCAGCACATAGATAGGGAAGAACGTAAACATAAATCCCACTGACGAGCC
The DNA here is from genome assembly GCA_002747175.1 of Deltaproteobacteria bacterium. GTDB lineage: Bacteria > Desulfobacterota > Desulfobacteria > Desulfobacterales > Desulfosarcinaceae > Desulfosarcina. The sequence goes on from PDTK01000022.1 coordinate 3,944, forward strand.
GAAAACGGGAAGGGGGACGGGAATAGCGAACGCCACGCCACCAAAGCGATCCTGCATCCACCCCAAGGCGAAGGGGACCGGCCATAGCGATGAAATGCCGATTGCCACTTGGGCGAAAAAGTATTTACCAAAGGCGTCATTGGCCTGCTTGTTACAGCTTTTATAGGCGGATTTGTTTTTGGCTCCAAGCGCCTTGATGGACAAATTGTGCATGTGGACCATTTCCCGGCTATCCGTGCTGAAAAATCGGTGGTTACGGCGGTAGGCCCAGCAATATGTCATTTGTCCGATGACGATGCAGATCAGACTCAATACACCCGTTCCGATGTAGTATCCGAATATGGGAATCTCGGATAGACGATAGAATGAAATCAAGAAACCGTCGATTGCGTAATATAGGGTGATCATTGTTCCCGTGAGGGATTCCATAGAAATTGTCCGATCAAAAAGTTACCCGGGGCCGGCGGGTAGGCCGGCCCCGGGTGATGTGATTTCAGTGTTTTTCGGCTGCCCACAAACGGTAGGGTTGGCTTCAGGCCAGGACCGCAATGAAGTTGCTTTCGCAGGCGCGGTTTTCGATAGGTTGAATGCACCGGCCGAACGGGAACGCCGGCCTGGACCAGAAATGCCGTTTGCAGGAAATACCCGTTAAAACGGCGGAACGATGCTGTAGCCCAAAAATCCCTTGGTGGTGTAGCGCAGGCCCACATAGATGGCCAGTACGACGAACAGGCGTTTGAGCCAGATGTCCGGGATATACTTGGAGGTCCGTGGACCGATCATGGATCCGACGAAAATGCCGATCAGTTCAACGCCGATCAGGGGCCAAAAAATGGCGACGCCCTTGACAACCATGTAGGTGAAGATACTGATGATCATGCCCACCAGAACGGTCAGGGCGGAGGTCCCGGCAACCAGGAACATGGGCAATCCGGCGATACTGGTTAAAAACGGCACGAACAGAAATCCACCGCCGATACCCAGGAAGGACGCCAGGCCGGCGATGAAGAAACCGCCGATGATCGGGACGATGGGGTTGAAACCGAATTCGACGCCGTAGAAGGTGAAGCGGATTTTGGAAAGTCCCCAGGAAACCACCTTGACGCCCTGCTCGGATTCATCCACTTTGGAGCCACCTTTCATGTGGGCATCCTCGAATGCCTTGGCGGCCGCCTTGGCTTCCTTTTTTCCGGCCTGTCCCTTGGGGGTGGTTTCATAGAAAAGGAACCCACCAATGATGAAAACGACCAGACCAAAATATCCCAGGTAGGCTTTCAGGGAAATCTTGCCGGCGGTGATGATGGGGATCAGGAAGCTACCGGAGATGGAGCCGATGGCCAGCATCAGGCCCAGGGGCAGCACCAGACGTCCCATTTTGTAGTAGTTCCAACTGGAAACGGCGCCGGAAAGACCCACCAGCCATTGGTTGGACACGCGGATGCTGTCGGTGATCAGTTTGTTGAGCACGGGCGAGGTCTTCTTGAAGCCTTTCCCGTAATCGGCCAGGCCGAAAACGGTGATGTGGCCCACACCGGCCATGATGCCGCCGAAGGCGCCCACGGTGGAGAAAATCCAGCCCACCCAGATGGCCCAGAAAAAGCCGGCGATCATGTTGGGTTTCGGAGCTCCGGGGATGCCCAAAAAGCCAGGCTTGGCGTTGGGATCAATTTGTCCGGGTTCGGTTCCCTGCGGAGTCGCCGCGATGGCATCTTCCAATTTGCCGGCATAGGCAGTGGTATCGGTCAACGCCGGTGCCGCCACAACCGAAACCAGCAACAACAGAACAACGGTCAAGACGAACTTACTTTTCATCCTTACCCTCCTCTTGATGAATAAAAATTGATGAATAAAAAAAAATGCCTGTAGGCAGGCATGCAGATTTCGCGCAACGCAGATATCGGGCAAATTGGGCATTTCCGGATGGGTACTCGACCAACACGCCGCTTTCCAATGCATTGACCCTCACCATTTATAATGGATATAGACAGTCGTCAACCTCTTATGAGAATCCTTGAATTCATCTCCGGACCCAGCGTCTCGCATAGCAAGGTCTGTGCCATGGTGACGATTGACTGCAATAAAGATGTTGCATTTTACATAACCCTTATATTTTTTTGATAAAATCGATTTGATCAGCACAATCATGTCTCTATCGGTCGCCCCCTTTTGATCGTGGTATGATCGGTCTCGAAAAAAAGGCTTGCAACAAAAAAAATGCGGTTCTCGCCGGTATGCGTGAATTACCGGATCTTTTAACGGTTGTTTGATCGCAATATTTTTACATCGGAGCAATTATTGTATTGCACTTTCTTGGTGGGCCCCCCCCTGCAGTTTTTCCCGGTTCGTGTCAGAAATTATAAAAAAACATATTATAACAGGTGGATAATTGAGAATTCCGGCCTATGCGGGGACGATAAAAACGATCATTCCCGACTTTTTACGGGTTCGTTAAACCTTAGATCTGGTACATTTTTTGCTTTTCGAAAAACGTTTCGCCTCGACAGTCATCCGATTGTCCATGGTTGCCTGGGGCGGAAACTGATGCAAGCGGCAACGACTGACTCCAGCGATTGTGTCGCCCACGAAAACCATGGAAAGGGTCTGACCACGTCTTCGAAGGGGCGTTTGACGGCCTGATTCGGCGGTTGCCATTGACATCATCTACAGTGATATTGCATGATACGGCGATGAATCGATTTTCTCCCATTCAGGGGGATATTGTTGTAGACGAGACCGGGCTGTCTCTAACCCGATCAACCGACGGAGTGGATGCTGCTCCAATGGATTCGTGGTCTTGATGACCGCAGACCATCAAACAGGACAAGAGGACGATGAGCAAATACTATCTGTTCCAGGACACCAAGAAATGCATCGGATGCCACGCTTGTGAAGTGCAGTGCAAAGCCAACAAGGATCTTCCCCTTGGGCCACGGTTATGCCAAATCATACAGATCGGGCCGAAAATGGTCGGTGGGTTGCCCCGGGCGGCATACATTTTCATGCCCTGCTTTCATTGTGAAAATCCATGGTGCGTCGCCGCCTGCCCCACGGGGGCCATGCAGCAGCGCAGCAGCGACGGCATCGTGTTTGTCGATCAGAACCTTTGTGTTGGATGTAAAACCTGTATTTCCGCCTGTCCCTGGGGGGCTCCCCAATGGAACCCGGAAACCGGAAAGGTCGTCAAATGCGACTATTGCATGGATCGCGTGGACCAGGGGTTGGAGCCGGCCTGCGTGACCACCTGCACATCCCATTGTCTGAAATTCGGCAGCGTAGAGGAAATGACCCAGATTCGCAGGGAACGCCATGCACAGACGGTCGCATCCATGGAGCACTGCGCCTTTTAACCTAAGTCCCTAACACCCATACCCCTCCCTCCGACTCGGTCCCCCCGGTGGGGCCGCTCCTCATAGGGTCAGGCCGCCGCAGGCTGGTTTTCACGGTCAACCCGGCAGGTCGGCACTTTGGAGGATGGTGATGGTGCGAGGTCATTCATGTCTTCTACCCAATGTCCCGTCACGAAAAGCATTCGGTATATCGATGACGTTATCACTCGGGGGGGACTGACGTCCCCGCGAAGCCGGCGGATCGCCGAGGAGATTCACAGCCTGCTGGACGATGTCGCCTGGGGGCGGGCCGGTGAAGACCATTTATCGGCCGTCCGGCAACTGAATCAGGAATTGCTCGGCGCGTCTGGGGAATCGCAGGGGCACCAGTTGGGTACCTGGCTCCGTGAAACCATGGAGACCCATGGCGAAGTCTTCGAAAGCCATGTAAAAACCCATAACTGCCCGACGGGAACCTGTGAATGGCTGACACCGGCGCCTTGTCAGATGGCTTGTCCGGCGGGCATTGATGTGCCCACCTATGTCCACTTGATCGGAGAGGGGCGGGATGCCGAGGCAATCGACGTCATCCGCCGAGACAATCCCTTTCCCTGGGTTTGTGGGCTGGTCTGTACGCGACCCTGTGAATTCATGTGTGTGCGGGGGCGCATCGACACACCGGTTTCCATCAAGTTTCTCAAGGCCTTTGCCGCCGAGCGGGCCATGTCCGAAGGGTCCTACCGCAATCCACGAAAAGGCCCGGATCAGGGAAAACGCGTCTGTGTCATCGGTGCCGGTCCCGGCGGGCTCAGCACAGCCTACTACCTGGCCCTCAAAGGGTACGGGGTGCACGTTATCGAGGCCCTGCCCATGGCCGGCGGGATGATCATGGTGGGTATCCCGCGTTACCGATTGCCCCGGGAAGTCATCGACCGTGAAGTCGCCATGCTGGAGGAGCTGGGCGTCACCTTTGCCTTTAATACCCGATTTGGTGAAGACGTAACCCTGGCGGATCTCAAAGGGCAGGGCTTCGAGGCTTTCTTTTTTGCCATTGGCGCCCATGTCGCCTATCAGTTGGGCATTCCCGGTGAAACCGATTATCCGCAGACAATGGAGGCCATCGATTTGCTTCGGAAAGTGGCGCTGGGCGAACGGCGTGTTCCCGGTAAACGGGTGGTCGTGATCGGGGGGGGCAATGTCGCCATCGACGCGGCCCGCACCTGTTTGCGTCTCGGTAGCCGGGAGGTGACCATCGCCTATCGCCGAACCCGGCATGAGATGCCCGCTGACGAGGAAGAGGTGGAACAGGCCGAAGAGGAAGGCGTCCATTTTTCATTTCTCACCATTCCCGCTAAAATTGTCGGTGAAAGCAATCGGATCACGGGGCTGCGCTGTGTGCGTGCGGAATTGGTAAAGCGTGGAGGCAGCAACCGCATGTCGCCCGTCCCGGTTTCTGGCAGCGAATATGTCATGGATGTCGATGTGGTCATCAGTGCCATCGGCCAGAGAGTGGACCAGTTGTGTCTTGGGGAGCTGGATGGCATGAATTGGACCCGCCGCGGGACCATTGATGTGAATATGGCGACCATGGAGACCTCCCTCGAAGGTGTTTTTGCCGCCGGCGACGCGGTTACCGGACCTGCCACCGTTATCGAGGCCATTGGTGGCGGCAAACGGGCTGCCGAGGCCATTGATCGCTACCTGCTTGGAATTCCCCAGCCCCAGATGCCTCCGGTGCCTGTCAGAAGACGTCGGGAGCCCTGCACCGAAGTGCCGGCCAGCACCAAGATGGTGATAAAACGGCCGGTGATGGATATGCTCAATATGGAACGACGCCGAACCACCTTCCAGCAGGTCGAATTGGGGTATACGGAAAACATGGTCCGTGAGGAAGCCAGGCGGTGCCTGCGTTGCGATATCTGTCGGCGCTGCGGAAAATGTGTGGTGGTCTGCCGCGACAAAATGGGCATCAGTGCCTTGGAAATGGGGTACCTGGCATTTAAGCGTCCCGGTCACACCGATTTGCGTGCCACCGAAGAGCGCTGTATCGCCTGCGGCGCCTGCGCGGCCAATTGTCCCAACGGTGCCATGCGCATCGAGGACCGGGGTGACGAACGGCTGCTTTTGTTGTGCGGAACCATTCTCAATCGTCAGAAGCTGGTCTTCTGCAGTTCTTGCGGCAAGGCCATGGGACCCCAAAAATACATTGACTTCATCAACAAGCGGGTCGCGTCCGTGGGGCAGACCACAGAAGAGCAGTTCGTCTGCGAAGATTGCGTGCGGACCCGGACGGCACGGTTTAGTGTGGATACGTTGCCGGTATGAGTTTGTACTCATCCACACATCCGGCATCTTTCGGCCCAGGCCGGCGTTCCCGCTCGGCTGAAATCCTCAACGGAGCGCTGCTGCGCCTGCGGTTTCAACCTCACTGCGGCCTTGGCCTGAACCAAAGTCTGCCGGCTGTGAATGAACACATTGCCGATTGCATTGTTTGAGATCTGGATATTGAATTTCGGAATTTATTTGCGATTTGGAAGCTGTTATTCGAGATTTCCTTCGTAAGGAGGCGTCATGGTTTTTCGAAGGGGTGAAAAGGTAGAGGTCTTTCAAAAAAGCAGCGACGAAAGCTGGGAGGATTATATGGATCGGTTTGTCGGCCTGCATGGCATCATTACCGATCCGGATACGGCGATCAACGATCCGGATGCGCTGGTTGAAGTGAGTCTGGAAGGCAAGGGCACCCACCGGCTGCCCCAGGATTGTTTGAAGCCGATAGAGACTTAAGGAGTCACCCATGCGCGTTCGGGATGTGATGAAGCAGAAAAGCCGGGTGGTTCACACCATCAATGCCACGCAGACAGCCGAAGACGCCATTGTCAGGATGACCGAGCAGAAGACATCGGCCCTGGTGGTTATGGACGGCGAGATGCCGGCGGGTATATTTACCGAACGGGATGTGCTTCGGTGCCATGTTGCCTGGCGTGGCCGGCTTTTTCGGGAAATGCCCCTTGGTGAAGCCATGACCGGTGACCTGATTGTCGCCCAACCGGACGATCTGGTGAGCAGTGCCATGGCCATGATGATCAAGGCCGACATCCGGCATTTACCCGTTGTGGAAAGCAAACGCATTGCAGTCATGCTTACCATTTCCGACCTGGTGAAACATCATGTGGGTGAATTGACTGCCGAACTGCACTATCTTCAGGAGTATATTACCGATCTCCATGATGCCGTACAGGACTAACCCTATCATGTAATGCTGCCAAGGATTCACCCATGCCGACAATTACCATCGACGGGAAAAACTTCGAGGCCAAGCAAGGACAGACCGCTTTGGAAGTGGCCCTTGCCAACAAGATTCCAATTCCCACCTTGTGTTTTCATCCGGCCCTGAAACCTTCCGGTTCATGTAAACTGTGCGCGGTTGAAGTGACCGGGCGCAGCGGTCACCAGATCTCCATGCTTTCATGCATCCTCAAGGCCAAGGATGGACTGGAGATAAAAACGACGGGGCCCATTGTGGAAGAGGCCCGCCACAAAGCGTTTAAAAAGCTGTTGCAGCTCGCTCCCCAGTCGGCCAGGTTACGCCGGATGGCCGCCGACCATGGTGTGGATTTGGGACCGCCACCGGATGGATGCCTGCGATGCCGGTTGTGTGTGCGCGTCTGCAGTGAGATTGTCGGCGCCGGTGCCCTGAAAATAAAGAAAATCGCCGGGGCGGCCTTTGTGATACCGGAGCCGGATCGCTGCATCGGCTGCGGGACCTGTGCCAATATATGTCCGACCGGTGCCATCCGGGTGGAAGACAAAGAGAATGTCCGCTCGGTGATGATCCGGGACGAACTCGTGGGCAAGCATCCCCTGGAACGTTGCCAGGGCTGTGGACGCTGGTTTGCCACCACCCGTTTCATGGACTTTATCCACCATCGCACCGATCCCCATCCCCATGTCAAGGAGGATCATACCTATTGTCCGACCTGCGCCAAGCTGTTTTCGGACCGCGCACGGGCGGTGAGTGAACATTCGGTCAAGATGCGGATGCCCGGACATTGATGATTTCGTAAAATGTGAAATCGGCGTTATTGGCAGCAGCGGAAAGCAAAAGGTCCCTTCCAGCCCGGAAGGGGCCTTTTTTATACTGGTTATGCACATTTGCCAATATATCCGTGTCTTGCTATAGTGTATCCTGTTTTTTCAACGGAATATCGGCATGGCATACATAGAAAATCAATTGTTGCAATCCTTTCGCAAATGGTTCCATGAATATGTGATTTCGTTTTTTATTGGCCCAAGCCATGTCCGGGAAAACATGGCCCTGAAAAAAAAGCACACGATGCGTGTCTGCGAAGAGATTTTGCGGCTTGGCAGGGACCTCGGAATAAACGGGGACTCCCTCCGTTTCGCCGAGATTACGGCGCTTTTCCACGATGTCGGACGCTTTGAACAATACGCCCGGTATCGGACCTTTGTCGACCATAGATCGGAAAACCATGCCGAATTGAGTGTTCGGATATTAAAAAAATATCATGTCCTTGATGGGTTGAAAGACTCTTTAAAAGCGCTTGTCTATCGGATCGTCTCCTACCATAACCGCCCCTTCCTTCCCGAAGGTGAGACCAAGCGGTGTCTGTTCTATACAAAACTGCTGCGGGATGCGGATAAGCTCGATATCTGGAAGATATTGACCCGCTATTATCGACGCGAAGATAGTCATTCGAACAGGGCCATCGAGCTGGACCTTCCAAATACTTCGCAAATAGCGGACAAGGTTATGGACGCCATCGTGAATAAACGGGTCGTCGATATAAACGACGTCAAAAGCCTAAACGATTTCAAAGTATTGCAAATCGGATGGATTTTTGATGTCAATTTTCAAACCACGTTGGATACAATCCTTGCCCGAAATTATTTAGCCGACACAATTGCATCCCTACCGGGTTCCGGCAAGGCGAAAAGAATCGAAAAGATTGTCAACCACTATGTCGAAAATGAGTTTTCAGAGGAAAATCAACGGATCGATATATGCTGACAGAAAATGCACTTTTAATCGAAAGGAAGGTGTTTATATGGCAAAGATGACGGAAAGAATGCAAGCGCTGTTTGAGAACGTCAGGACCGTAGCACTCGGGACCTCGACCTTGGGCGGAACACCCAATGTCGTCCCGGTGGGTGCAAAAAAAATCCTTGATGACGAGACGATTCTCATATCGGACCAGTTTTTTAACAAGACCCTGGCCAATATGAAAGCAAACCCAACGGTTACGGTAACCTATTGGAAAGGTCACGAAGGATATCAGTTGAAAGGGACGGTCTCCATCGAAACCACTGGTCAGCGATTCGAGGAAACGGCAAAATGGATCGCCGATATGAGTGAAAAGGCCGGGTTTCCTCTCGAATCCAAAGGTGCGGTCATCCTGAAGATTGAAGAGATTTACGGGGTCGCTCCAGGGCCCGGGGCCGGAAAGCAACTGGCGTAGCGCCCATCCAAAAATGCCCAATTTTCCCGATATCTGCGTTGCGCGAAAAATAGACGCCTCGGAATATCAATCCATACTTCAAGCGCCCGGTAACAACGCAAGATGCGATGCCCTGTGAACGCTTACGGCGAAAAAGCCCCTTCCAAAGTGGAAGGGGCTTTATGGTTTGTGACCTTTTTAGTGCCGGTTTGGCGCCGGGTGCCTACACTTCCAACCAAGAGTCGGAGTACAGGGTCTTGCCCAAAATGACGTCCACGGTCTTGGCATAATCCAGCATTTCCTTGGAGAGGCTGTCACGATCGGGTTCGACACCGTCCAGTATGCCGTAGATCAGGTCCACGATATCCTGGCGCTCGCCCTTACAGATGGCGGTCTGCTTTTCGTCTCGCGCATCGGCAATAATCGATTCCATACCGCACTTCATCAGCATCACGGTGTAGGTCTGGTTGAGGATGGGGCGCAGGTGATCAGGCGGTCCGTTGGAAATGTTGGAGAGACCGCAGGTGCTTCTGGCGCCCGGTGCGATGTCCGGGACCATTTTCTGGAATTCCATTAGGCTGATGGCCTGGGGCTGCTGGATGTTCACCGGGGTGACAATGCCGTCCACCCAGATTTTTTCGTTGGGGATACCGGCTTCGTTGGCAAAATAAAGCAGTTCCACGCACAGGGCCGCGCGTTCGTTTTCATCGCGGGGCAAACCGTCGGGTCCCCACATCAGGGCCACAAAATCGGCGTTGTATTCGGCCGTCATAGGCACCATGCGCTCGTAGCGCTCGGGGCGGCACATGATGGAGTTGACGATGTGCGGCGTTCCATCGGGCACCTGTTTGATCACCTTGAGGGCTGCTTCGATGGCGTCGATGTTGGAGGTGTCCAGGGCCAGGGGCAGGTCCGGAACCACGTCCTGTACCACTTCCACCACCCAGGGCATCAGTTCATGGCCATCTTTTTTGGCCGGTCCCAGATTGATGTCGATGTAATCCATCCGTTTTTCCTTCTGGAAAAGGGCCTCTTCCTGGATGGGCTTGGGATCGCGCTCCTTGAAGGCACGTCCGATTTTTCTTGAAATGACATTCAAACTCTCGCCGATGAGCAGCATAGGCTTTTCCTTTCTTTTTATCGGCATCAGACCGACCGGAATTCCGGCCACGGCTGACGCGACGGTGAACGAGATGGCCGGTTGATCCGGCCGGAAAATAAACGGTCAGGGGGCGGGGCTGACTTCTCCCTGACCGTTTGGTCACTTAGCGGTCAGGCTTTGAGGAAGCCGGGAATGTGTGCGGCTTCCCGGGGACCCACGGTGATGGTCCACCCGGGCAGTTCTTCTTCCACGTCGCCCACGATGGCGGCCGCATAGCCGGGAATGACAATTTCCTGATGTTTGATCTTGTCGGTGAGGCCGCATTTTTTGACGAACATGCCCACATCGTCGCCGGCGAATTTACCGGCAGCCCAGGCGGTGAGAACCGAAAGGCCCTCGGAGTCCTTGATAAGCAGCCAGGTGGGCACCTTGCTGGCCTCGATTTCTCCGGAAACGATGAAGTAGGTCAGGGCAAAGTTGGTGGTGACCAATACCCGTGAGTTTTCGTCGGGATTGTTGACCGGGTAAATGCCTTCGGTAACGGTCATGGGGCGCTGCGGATCGGTGAAGATGTTGAGCCGTTCCAGCAGCAACGGAAACACACTTTCGCCGGTGAATTCGGACATGACCACGATGCTGCCGTACTTGGCGATGTACATGGCGGCCAGCATGGTCTCCACGTCGATATTGGAGGCCATTTCGCAAGGAAAGGCGATGGTGGGAAATCCCACGGCGCGGTTGCCGTCCTTGAGGGCCGCCCGGCGGATGCCGATCATGTCCTCGTTGGACTGCTTGGGGTCACGGGAGCCTGGGTCCAGCACCAGGTCCTTGAGACCCATGCCGGTGAATTTTTCAGACAATGCCGCCAGTCCATCGACGGAATCGGCCTTGACGCCCAAAGGCAGATCGGCATCCTTGGCCAGGGCCCCCATGGCGTCGGCGTTGGCTTCGGTGGCGCCGTAGAGCAGGGGCCGCTTGAAACCACAGGCATCCACGCCGGCCTTCATCACGTCGGCGTCTCCGCTCATGAGGATGAGGTTGAACTCGGAGGTTTCGGCCACCTGTTTGGCCACGGCGGCAAATGCCGCGGCGTCACCGTTGACATCCTTGACCGCCACCAGTTCGGGACGCAAGTTCAATCCGACGCGCTCGAACTGAAGGGCGTTCCAGCTTTTCAGTTTGGTTTCCAGATCGCCGGCAGCGATGTCTGAGCCTATCTGGGCCGCCAGCAGAGTGGGATTGTAAAAGGTTTTTTCATGGCGGTACTGAACGGTTTCACCGCCGGTGGTGGCTTTACGTACGCCGGCACCCAACACGACCGGGCGGATCGGCGGGGCGGACGCCTCGGAGAGCTGGTCACGCGCTTCGTCAGAAACGTAGGGGCAGCTATCCAGCTCGGCCTTGCCCGATGCCAGGTTCATGGCAAAGGCAAGGCAGGTGGGCACTCCGCACTCCTTGCAGTTGGTCTTGGGCAGCAGCTTGAATATTTGTATACCGGTTAATGCCATACGATTCTCCTTGTCTGCATGGGCAGATTATCCGGCCGCAGCGGCCGGGAACGCTGTTTCCTCTTGGGTAACGGGACAGGCGCCGCAACCCGTCCCGTCGTGTTGCCTGCTAGCCGATCAGCGGATCCATGGACAGGGCCGGATGGCCTTTTTCCTGGAGGTAGGGCAGGATCTCCTCCTCGGTGATGCCCACGGTTTCGTCCGCGATCATGTCGTAAAAGTTATCGTAACCATTCTCCTCGCCGAATTTTTCCAGCCGTTCCTTGATCTCTTCCTTGAGAATCTTGGGCATCCAGACCATGCGGGCCAGGCCGCCGTCACCCTTGATGAATTTTTTCTGGGTGATATTGAACTTGGAGTGGCCCACGAAACCCGGCGAAGAGGCCCCGCCACCCATGACACCGGCCAGGGTGGTGAACTTCATGCCGCAGGGGGTTTCCCCGGCGTAGTCACGGTTGACGGTCATGACGCCGTTGCAGGAGGGCAGCATGGCGGCGATACACTCGCAGCATCCGCAGGTGGTCATGGGATCGGTGACCATGGAGTAGAAGTTGTAGTGGGTCACGGCCCCACGGGAGGCCTTGTAGACAAAATCGTTGACCCCCTTCCACTGACCCAGTACCGGATCGATGCACTCGCCCTTTTCGATGGGCTGGTTGGGCCCGGTGGGGGTGATTTCGTAGGAGGCCTTGCAGTCCATCCAGTTGTAGGCGCCGCACAGACCCGTACGTTCGGGGCTCACCGAACAGACATGGTTGGGTGCGAAGGACTGGCACAGGGTACAGGAGTAAAAAACTTCCACATCCTCGTCGGTCATCTTCTCGACGCGTTCGTCACGCATTTTGTATTCTGCACGGGCGCGGTCGGTGAGTTGCGACGCTTCATCTTTTTTGGTCATCAAGGTGACCTGGACCTTGTCCAGAATCTTACCGAAGTCCTGATGGAACTTGGCATGCAGCACCACGCCGATATCTTTCAGAGTGAAACCTTTTTCGATGGCGGACTTGCTGATACGTATCCAGGAGATATCGCGCTGTCCGATGTGCATGATACCCTGGATGTAGTTGATCAGGTGATGGATCTGACGCTCCAGGATGGGTTCGAAATCCGGTTGCATTTCGCGGCCGGCCACCTGGATGAAGATACCCATGGGGAAGGTGTCGCCTTCCTTGAGATTGTCCACGTCGGGACCGTCCACGATCACCTTGCCGTCTTCGATTTCGTTCATCTGGGCCATGTTGACCAGCTCGGTACACTGGGTCTTGCCACCGCCGCACTGGGCGTACAGGTCGGCGCCGCGCACACGCTCGCCTTCGTAGGCCGGACCAAAAGCGCAGGGGATCTCGATGTCCGAGACGATGGTCTTGAGGCCGCGGACTTCCACCGATTTCTGGCAGATTTCGTCGTGGGGCACGTTGGCCACCACGTGCTCGTAGGTACAGATACCCGTGGGCAGGATTTCGGGGATGTCGGTGTCGGCCAGGGTCGGGAAACCCCAGTTGACACAACCGGCAGCGGCCACACCCCATTCGGTGCCAATGTCGCCCAGAGCGTTGACGAAAGCGAAGACGCGGTCTTTGTTGTAGAGCAGAATTTTTTTGTGGTCGCCCGGCTGCACCCCACCAAAGGCCATGGCGGCGCGGTTGGCGAAACCGAGGGCGAAAACGGCCGAAGAGATGTCCGGGCCGAAGGGAACGATGCGGGTGTTCCAGCCGATCTGTACGCCGGCGTTCAGCAACTGCTCGATCACCGTGGTGCCGTTATGGTTGGCCGCGCAAAAGATGTACAGACTGCGCCGCTGGTACTCTTCGATGATATCCTTGGCGATTTCAGGAGTTGGTGCAGCGCCGACCACGGCGGCAAAGCCCGGAGCCGAGCCATCCACGAATTCCACGCCGCGTTTACGCAAAATGGTGTCATCGGCCGGGCCCACCCATATTTTGCCGGCTTCGATGTCCGGGTCCTCTTCGGGAACGTAGAAATCCGGCTGTTTCAGAATGCGCAGGGCTTCCATGATCTCATAGCTGAAGATGGCGGCCATGCCGGCGTCCAGCAGGGGGCCCAGGTAGGGCAGGTGGTGTTTGCCTTTTACATGCGGGGGCAGGAGCCCGCGAGCGAAAGCCAGGGGTTTCTTCAGGTCTTCAAGGGTCTCCACCTTCATGCCGGTGAGAGAGTAGATCACCGGCAGGTAGTAAGCCGTGTTGGGAAAACCGATCTTGGTGTCGGCATTGTATGTATCCAGTGCGTTTTTATACATGCCCTCAGCAGTGGAAACCACTTTGTACCCACCCTGAATGGCGGCAAATGCGACTAATTTAGACATAACAAATTCCTCCTTCGTTGAGGATCTGGTTGAAAATCAATTACCCTTCCAAAGCCTGGCGGTCGGCCATATCCATGAGGACGCGGTCGCGGGCCTTGTCGATGCCCAGTTCCTGGCGTTTCTTGTCGATGTGGGCG
>PDTK01000023.1 GCA_002747175.1 Deltaproteobacteria bacterium
TGTTTCCTGGATTTGTGGTGCTTGTCGAAAATGTCGGGGGCGCCTTCAGGCATTTGCCGTTTCCAGTTGGAAACCATGGTGGGATGGACACCGAACCGGCTGGCAATCTGAGAGGCAGTTTCGTCGTTTTTGATGGCTGCCAGAGCAACCTTTGCTTTGAACTGTGGACTGTGTGTTTTGCGTTTTTTACCCATTGTCAGATCCTCCTGAATTTTGGTCTGACTCATCGCTTATCACATTGTCCAGTTTTTGGGCGCCACCGCCGGATGGGCCCTATGTACAACATGTCATGGGGGATTGGCCCCATGAAGAGGAGGACATGTGCCCGTACATCTTGTTAAACACCCACTGATCAGACATAAAATCGGCCTCATGCGTGGGCACGATGTGACAACCAAAAAATTTAGGGAACTGGCTAATGAGCTGGCATCGCTGCTCACCTATGAAGCAACCAAAGATTTGGAAACCGAGACCAACACCATTAAAGGGTGGGCCGGCGATGTCGCCGTCGAAAAAATAAAAGGTAAAAAGATCACGGTGGTGCCCATCCTGCGTGCCGGTCTGGGCATGATGGACGGTGTCCTGAACTTGATTCCATCGGCCAAGGTGAGCGTGGTCGGCTTGTACCGGAATGAAGAGACCCTCAAACCGGTTCGTTATTATGTGAAAATGACGAGTAAGATGGAAGAGCGGATGGCTCTCATCCTAGACCCCATGCTGGCTACAGGTGGGACCCTGGTGTCCACCATCGACCTCTTGAAAGAGTCCGGTTGCCACAATATCCGGGGCCTGTTTCTGGTGGCCGCCCCCGAAGGGCTCAGGCGGGTGGAAGCGGCCCACCCCGATGTAGATATATATGTGGCAGCCATCGATGAAAAACTCAACGACATCGGTTATATCCTTCCAGGGCTGGGAGATGCCGGCGACAAAATTTTCGGGACCAAATAGTTTGTTGCCGCATCAAGAATTGATAGTCCCGTAAAAAGGTCTTTTTTAGCGATTTTACCCTGAATAACTTATTGAAATTATTAAGGTTGATTTTTCAATTTTTGACTTTTTACGGGACTATCAAGAATGAGACAATGAAAATCTATACCGGTACGGGTGACAAGGGAAAAACCAGCCTGTTCAGTGGGGAACGGGTCTCCAAAAGCAGCCCGCGCATTGAGGCTTACGGTGACCTGGATGAACTCAATTCCGTAATCGGTGCCGTTATGGCGGCCTTGGAAAGGGAGCAGCCGGCGCTTATGGAAGCGCTTCGGTCCATCCAGGGTTATCTGCTGGATGCCGGCGCCTGGCTGGCCACGACCCCCGGGGCGCCTTCCTGTAACATGTTAAAGCCATTCACCGAAGCGCCGGCCCAATGGTTGGAAGACGCCATCGACCGCCTGAACGTGTTGCTGCCGGAATTGAAACAATTCATCCTGCCCGGTGGGCACCTGTCGGCAGCCCTGGCGCATATGGCGCGCACGGTCTGCCGGCGAACGGAGCGGCGAACCATCGAGTTGGTCAATCAGGAAGGGGAACCGGGTGAAGCCGACGAGAATCTGAGAAACATCCTTGTCTTTCTCAACCGTCTTTCCGACTATTTGTTCGTCGTGGCCCGGTATTGCAACCATGTTGTCGGGCATGCGGATGAGACGTGGGAATCTTGATGGAAATGGGCTGCTTCTACCCCGTGAATCCATACCAGGTTACAGCGACTGAAAGATCATCCGTTTCTCGGAATTGTTGTAGCTGACCATCCTGGCGTTGAGTGTCCTTTCTTCACCGAATATATTGACCAGGCGCATGCCCCCGGCCACCTCCTCGATAATATCCACATTCTCCAGGACTTTCTCTTCCATACCATTTTTTCTGATAAAGACGTTGACGTCGCACATCGTGGTTCTCCTTCGGTAGGCGCATCCGAAAATCGCCAATTTGCCTGTTTCCGGATAGACTCTATGCAGTTTTACACGATCATTCGGCTTAAAATACATATTTTGGACAATCGGGCTGGAAATTGCAATCATCTATTTTAGTGCCTTACACCCCAGTTTCTGTCAAAAAAACAAGAAAATGGGGGTATATGGTTTACGGGTTTCCTGCCTCAACACTCAGTCCTCAGCACTAAGTCTTCTATTGGGTTGCGGGTTTCCCGCTTTATTACCTTACACCTTCAACGCTAATCAGAATTGAACCGGGTTTGCTAACGGGCCGCGAAATGAGCGGCAGGTCCTCCGTCTAATGGGGCGCGATAGCGACCCGATTAGACGGAGGTTCTGTCCGCTCCATGGAGTTGATAGGCGGCGCTTTGCGCCGCATAGCGACTCCATGGCTGGCGATATCCCTCAGGCTGAGATTGGTGGGGGTGAGTAGTTACCAAGAAATTTATGATGCGATGGATTTGTCCTGGACACCAGGTCGTACAATCAAAAGTATTGTAAAATGAAATTTGTAGTGCCATACAGTCCATTAATCAAGCTCAACCATTTGATAATATAGAGTTTCCTATTTCATAGCTACAAAGACGGGATAAGTTTCACCTCCGAAGTGAACGTTTGATGCCCTGTAGATACCATAATACATATATTAATTCAATAAGTTATATAATTTTAAACACATTTTGTGCCACGGATTGAGGAGTAAATTAAACCTCGGGTTCAACCTGGGCGACCCGAAGATGATTTTTTTACGCGTTCATCAGCAATTAATCGCTTGTTCTCAGTCGTAAAGAGCCTCCAGATGCGCCTCATATTGTGCCAGAACGCTGCGGCGTTTAAGTTTCATGGTCTGGGTGATTGTACCATTCTCCAAGGTAAAATTCTCATGAACCCAGAGGAATTTTTTAGGAATTTCATAGCATCCAAAACGACCTTTCAATAAGGTGGTGATTTCTCCGGCGATCATTTCCTGGATGCTGCTGTCGGCCACTAATTGCGCCGGGTTTTCGGGAAGCTGATTTTCACGGACGTATTTTTTGACAGTCCCGTAAAATTTGTCCCAAATAGCAATACATACAATATGTAGCTGTCAATTTGCTTTTACTTCTACAAGATGATGTGGCTGATCTCCACGTTCATGGTGGCGCTGCCGCTGATACAGGTCGTCAGTCGGTCGCCGAAACGGCCCCGGATCTTGCTGAAGACGACCTTGTCGGCCAGTTTGAACTTCAAATTGGTCATAACGCTGGATTGCCCATTTTCAGCCAGCCCCCTACGTTTACGCGCACTCTCAATGCCCATGACGAACAATTTTTTGGCAAGCCCACCGATGTCGTTCATCTTGGCCACAGACCATCGTAGATTTTGTTGGAGACCCTGGGAACCGCTACAAGCAGGGTCGGTCGCAACTTGGCCATGTCGTCGGCCAGGGTGGTCACGTCGCCCATGAAGCCGATGGAGCCGCCAAGGTGGATCAAGTTGTACAGTTCGGCTGTCTGACCGAAGGAGTGGGCCCAGGGCAGGATGCACAGGCTGCGGCTGCGGAGACCCAATTCCGGAAAAAGGGCACCGCCAGCCTGGAAATTGGTGGTGAAGTTCCCATGGGACAACAGCACGCCCTTGGGATCGCCGGTGGTGCCCGACGTATAGATCAGTACGGCAATGTCCTGGGGCGCAGGATGGACGGCGGGTACGGCGTTGGCCTCGCCGGACCGTTCCAGTGCCGGCATGCTCTCTTGGCCCTGGTCTTTGAGGAGCAGGATTTTTTCCAGTCCGGTTTCGTCCATGAAGCCGCGTACCTGCTCCAGGATTTCTGATGTGGCCACGAAGAGTACGCGCACCTTGGCATCCGTGATGATGTACTTCCACATCTGGGGCAGCTCTTTTTCATACATGGGAATGTAGCGTGCCCCAAGGCCGTATGTGGCAAAGGCGCAGATGGCCCACTCGGCACGATTGTTGGCGATGATGCCCACCGCATCGTCTTTTTGTACACCGATCCGTGTCATTCCGCTTCGCAGATTGTCTATCCGCCGGCCTACGATTTTATTAGGTCACCCATTCGTATTCGCCTGAATCGTTTTTGGTTCCGAACAAAGGGTTGTCTGCAAATTTGCTTACGCTGGTTTCAATAAGAGAAACGAGATTGTCCGGCTGATCGTACCGATAGGCCATGACGTCTCCTCTATAAATGGGTATTTACGCAACCGGATGAGCACTAATTACATGAACGCCTGAATATTTTTCAAACGGCTGGACATATCCTGCAGTCGGCTGGACATGACCCGAATGAAGCTTTTGACATCCGGCGTGTGCTGGCCGTCGAAGGTGATGGCGATGCCGGCAAAACGGAAGTCGATGGGAATGCCATTAACATTGATGGGATCGCTCTGGAGGACAGACATGATCCGGTTGAGGGCTTTTTTGGAGTTCTCCCGGCCGATCATCGGAAGAAGCGCGACGATGGTGTTTTTTCCCAGTTGGCCGACAATGTCAACTTCACGGAAGGCTTCGGCCAGTACAGCCAGCACCGCTTCCATGATGGCTTCACTATTGACGGCGCCTGCCGGCACCTTGAGTTTGGGCTTGATGTGTATGATGGAAAAAGCCAGGGTCGAAAAATCATATTTATAGCGGTTGGCCCGGGCGATTTCCTTTTCAAGAATAAAAGCCATCCCGGCTGCTTTGACCACACCGGTGGGCATGACCCGGTTGGCCTCTTTCTCCTTGATCAATTGTTTTTGCTGTGAGATTTCATCCTGGATCCGTTTGTAGTCATTCTCGTCAATTTCACCGGACTCGACCTTTTCCCGGACGATCTTGAGAATCACTCCCAGTTCGTCGTGTTCGGCGACACTCTGTTCCAGGGTCTGAAGGACGCTGAGGTTCTTTTTGTACCCGCCCGAATCCCCGTCGCCACTCTGGCTGCCGGCAGTTTTGAGCCACTCGGCACGCATTTGGTCCAGAACCGCTTCCATGCGGGCGTTGAGTCTGTTTTCCAACTTTTGGATGATTCCCTCATCCATATCCATCTTGCCCAGTTGGCTGACGAGGTTGGACTGGAGATCCCCCACCACCTGCTTGAGATGGGCCGGATCGTCGCTCTCCGCCTCCTCCAGGGCCATCTGCCCGCCGATCTGCTCCACGTAGCCGGCGAGCAGATCGGCCAGCATGTCCTCATCACCGGTGCCCTTGCGGATTTCCGAAGCCAGGTAGATGAGCTGGGCAGCCTGTTCCGGGTTCTTTTTGAATTCCGCAATTAGCTGGTCGCCATCCACACCGATTTCTTCCCCGCTTTCCTGGAGAATGTTGGCCAGGCCTTCGCTTTGGAGCTCCTTGCTCAGCTCCTGGACCAGCTCCAGGTATTGGGTGTGGCTCATGCCTTCTTCCAGCAGGGCCGTTTTGATTTTGGGCAGCAGGCGTTTCAGATCGTCCGATTCAGGTACCAGCCGCCGCAGGATTTGCGCCATGCGGGCGGGGGTGATTTTGCCCTGCTGGTATTCGTCCTTTACCAGTTGGACCAGTACCTGGTCGGTGAGCTCGTTGGCGTTTTCCAGAATGGCCGCTTCGTTTTCATAGGCGACACCCAGCGCCTTCTGGGCTTCGATACCTTCCAGCAACTGTTTTTTCATGTCGAAAACGGCACCGGCCAAGTCGCTCAGATCGACTTCGCCCCTGCCTTGCATGTGTTTTTCGACCTCAATGCGCATCACCTCGATTTGCTGGAAGAGCAGGTTGCCAGGACCGCCGCCGCCTTCTCCAGCACGGCCAGGCCCTGTTCCGCCACCACCCGGCCCGCCATTGGAGCCGTCACCCACGCCGCCACCGGTTCCCGCACCGCCCGACCCGCCACTGGAGCCGCCGTTTGTGCCACCTCCGCCGCCGCCCGCCAGATCCGCCTGGATCATATTCTGGGATACGGTGCCGGGATTGGCCATGAGGGTTTCGATGTTCAGGGTTTTGGCAAATTCTTCGGTGAGCACGCTTTCCAGCAGCGTATCCATAAACATTTTGCGGGTCTTAGCTTCGTCTTCGGCGGCCAGCATCTGAGGCGTCAGGTCTTTGAGGGCATCCCGGGAGATGACCTCGTCGTCTTCAGTCACCTTTTTGTAGCGAACATGGTTGATCTTAAGTGCGGTTACCCCGCGAGAGAAAATGGCTTTTTTGATACCGTCGGCGCTGCCGTACTTGCTGATTTTTGCGAAAACCTCCAGCAGAACCTTGACATCCCGCCGTTCGAAACCGGGCTCCACAGAGATGGAATGTATACCGTTGGTTTTGAAAAGTGTCACCAGCCGGCCCACATTGAGTCGAGAATCCAGTGGTTCCTCGTCTACGAAAAACTCCTCGCGGTTCAGGATGAATACCAGGGGAGAAATTTTTTTGAGCAGTTCTTCGGCACCGTCGATGAACATGTCGATGGACTGCTGGACGAAGGGATGGTCGGGTTGGTACATCATCGATCGATTGAAAAAAAGGGTAATGGTTCGTCCGAATTGGCGAAGCTGGTTCCTGGTGGCGGTGTCTAATGGCATAAGGTCCTCATACGACTGAAGATGATAAGATCCGTTTTTTCAGGTATCGATCCAGTTCTTCCGCAAATGCATAACAAGAGGCATAGCGACGGTCACGGTCGAAGGACAGGGCCTTGAACAGAATGTCGTCCAGGGTCCGATTGGCCATGGGGTGCACCTGAGACGGCCGTTTTTGAAACAGCCGGTCTTTCAGCGACAGTTTCATCTTGAGCAAATCCATGGCCGTCCCATAGGGCGGGTAGGGAAGGTGGCCGATGAGCATTTCGAGCATCATGACGGCTGCGCTGTACATGTCCGCCCGGCCGTCGACGGAGCCCGAGAGGATCTGTTCCGGAGCGATATACATGGGGGTACCCAGCAGCAGCCGGTCGCTTTCGCTTTTGGTCCTGGATACCCTGGCAACGCCGAAATCGGTGACCAGCGGCCGCTTGGAGCGTTTTTCGATCATGATATTGTCCGGTTTGACGTCACGGTGAACGATGTCGTTGTCATGGGCATAGGCCAGCGCATCCAAAATTTTGAGCATCAGCTTGATCACCGTCTGCACCGGCATGAAACGCCTGGAGGGCAGGATGTTTTTGTCCATGCGCCGGATATAGTAGGACAGTTCGCTGCCCTGAACCAGTTGCATGGTGAAAAAAAGGAACTCGTCGGTCTCGCCCACCTCGTAAACGGGTATAATGTGAGGATGCGCCAGTATAGCCGCCGATTCCGCCTCCTGTTGGAAAAAGGCGGCCGTTTTTTCGGTCAGCAGGGATTTGGGCAGGACCTTGACCGCAATCTGGCGTTTGAGTGTCTTCTGGTAGGCAATGAACACGGCGGACATGGCTCCGTGGCCCAGCTTTTTCAACAGCACGGAGGTTCCCACCTGCTGGCCGACCAGATAATCCAGATTGAGTTCGCCGATTGTTGACATGCTTTTTATCTGATTTCCGAATGATCACACAAAAGATATGTAAACGCTTACTGACAGTGCTTTACAGGGCATTGGTTCCTTCCACCCCGCAAATAGGTGCAAAAATAGTATCAGTTTGTTCCCATCATTTTTAAATGCTTTTTTATTGCATTCCAATGCCATCGATGATCGTCCTGCAGTCGGTACAGCGCCCCTCCCGAATCCGGTTCCGGACGATCTGAAATCCCCGGCGGGCGATGACGATGCGCCCGCATCCCGGACAGACCGTGTCTTCACCTCCCTGTCCGGGGATATTGCCCGTATAGACATACCGCAGGCCTGCATCCATGCCGATCCGCCTGGCCGCCAGCAGGGTTTCCGCCGGTGTCACATCACGATCTGTCAATCGATAGGCGGGGTGAAAGCGGCTCACGTGCCATGGGGTATCGGTACCCAGTTCTCCGGCAATAAAAGCCGCCAGATTGGACAATTCTTCCGGATCGTCATTGAGCCCGGGAATAAGCAGGGTAGTTACTTCCACCCAGATGGCCAAGCGTTTCATGGCTGTCAGGGTCGCCTTGACCGGTTCCAGGCAGGCGCCGCACTGCTTTTTGTAAAAGTCATCGGAATAAGCCTTGAGGTCTACATTGGCAGCGTCCAACCAGGGACTGACATGCTCCAGTGTCGCCATGCTCATGAAACCGTTGGTCACGAAGATGTTTTTTATGCCCTGGCGGTGGGCCAGCTCAGCCGTATCACAGGCAAATTCGAAAAAAACCGTTGGTTCCGTGTAGGTATAGGCAATACTGGCACATTGGCGGTCCAGGGCGGCGGCAACCACCTGCCGGGGCGATATCGAATCCCCCGTGATTGCACCGTTGCGGTCTGACGGCATCTGGGCAATGTCGGCATTCTGGCAGAACCGGCAGGTAAAATTGCAGCCTGCCGTGGCAATGGAGAAAGAACGGCTGCCGGGCATCATATGAAACAACGGTTTTTTTTCGATGGGGTCGTCGCCTGCAGCAATCAGACACCCGTATACCAGCGTTTCAAGAATGCCGTCGCGGTTTTCGCGAACCTGGCAGTTTCCCCGCTTGCCGCCGGCGATGATGCAGTGGTGGCTGCATAAATGGCACCGTACCTGTTTCTCGGGCAGCCGTTCGTATAACCAGGCTTCCATGGTAACCGAATCTCCCCTGTCGCATCCTTTTATCGGGGCACTGAAAAAAATAAATTTACTAATTTAAACAAATGTTTGGCTGGCTTGTCAATCTCGCTGTGCGCATTGACCGTTTTTTTAACCGAATAGATACCTGTCTTTCCTGGTGGTTTTCGTCGTGTTGCCGAATTCGCTGGATGGTGTCATACCGGAGCATCCGGCAGCACCGGTGGCCACGCTGCCGACTTTTTTCGGCCGATACCGGATGGCCAGGGGACGGGTACGGAATCGGGGAACCAGGGTGATCACGGCCCCGGCAAAGGTGCCGAAGGGAAAGCGCTGAATCAGACCCGAGCCTTCGATCTGTTTCATCAGCGTTCCCCATGGTCCGGGAAGCTGACAGACCGTTCGCCAGCTTACCGGTATCGACCCCACCAGGTCATAAACCAGACTTTTGATTTCCCAGACACTGAAAAACGTGGCCCGGTTGTAAATGGTTGGCGTAAAGATGCCTTTTACCCGCCGTCCGATTCCCGTGAGGGCATAGCGGTTCAAAAAACCGATGAACACCCGATCCTTGGCCACGCGAAATGCCTCGGACAGAGCCTTTTTGGGATCGTCCACAAATTCCAGGCTGGTAAACAGGCAGGCATGATTGAAGGAATTGTCGTCAAAGGGCAGGTCCTCTGCAAAGCCACGGTACAAAGAAACCCGATTGCCCAGACTGGCCGACAGGATATCCAGCATGTAGGGCGAGGGGTCGATGCCGGTTACATCCAGCCCCCGATCAAGCAGCGGGGCCGCAGATGCACCGGTGCCGCAACCGATATCCAGCACCGATTCTCCAGAGGCCGGATCGAGCATGCTCAACATGAGGCGGCTCTCCAGATCGGCCGCAAAGCGATTTTTTCGCTGAGCGAACCACCGATCATAGCGTCTGGCATCATGAAAATCGAAAATATAGCCCATGGCAATCAACGCGTATGCAATTTAAACGATTATATAATATATCTCTTGATCATCAAGATGCAAGTTGATTGTATATTGGTTTTTAATGTCTGACAAACCTGTCTGCTGGCAGTAACGGGTCGTCAATGATCCGTTTGACGAATTCAAAAACGGCAAAGGCGAATACGCAACCATGCAACCTCCCATGGCTCATTCAACCGGTGTCATCTCCGAACGCCTGCGGGGGATGGTGGACCGGGTTACCTTTCACAATGCCGACAATGGTTGGTCGGTGTTGCGTGTGCGGCCGTTGGACAATCCGTACCAACAAGAGACCGTCATCGTGCATCAGACACAGGTGTTTGCCGGCGCAACCATGGAATTTGTCGGTTCATGGACGGTCAATCCCAAGTACGGTCGGCAATTCAACGCCACCCGAGCCATTGAGCACCGGCCGGCCACCAGTGCCGCCCTGGAAAAATACCTCGGTTCGGGCCTGATCAAAGGCGTGGGACCCAAAACAGCCAAAAAAATTGTCCGGCATTTCGACAAGCAGACCCTTGAAATTTTCGAAGGCGACATCCAGCGGCTCACCGAGGTCCCTGGCATTGCCGACAAGAAACTCAAGATGATCAGCGAGGCCTGGCGCGAACACCGGGCGATCCGCGACGTAATGATGTTCCTGCAATCCCACGGCATCAGCACCCTGTTTGCCGTACGCATCTATAAGGAATATGGTGATGCGGCCATCGCCAACGTCACCGAAGACCCCTACCGGCTGGCCAGGGATTTTTACGGAATCGGTTTTTTTTCGGCGGACCGGGTGGCCCTGAGCATCGGTTTGGCGGCTGACAGCCGGCAGCGGGTCATGGCCGGGATCGTACACGTATTGGCGGCCAGCAGGGAATTCGGACATTGTTACCTGACCCGGGCGCAGATCCTGACACAGGTTGACGACCTGCTGGGCTTGGACCTGGAAGCGCGGCTGACGGTCTTGCTGGACGAGATGCAGGCCGCCGGTCAATTGATGGTTCGTGAACGCCGGGACGAAGATGGGGGTGTCGAGCCGTGCTATTATTCCAAATCTCTTTATTATGATGAATTGGCTGTTGCACGGCGGATTGCGGATCTGAATGTCGCCCTGAATGTGGATTCCGACCGGGTCAGAGGGTGGATCGACCGATACTGCCAGGCCGGTGGACTCACCTTGAGCGATGAACAGGCCCAGGCTGTGCAAGGTGCCGTTGGCCGCCAGATTGCTGTGCTCACCGGCGGTCCCGGTGTGGGCAAGACCACCACGACCCTGGTTCTGGTGCGGCTGCTTGAAGCCATGCACCTGAAGGTGATCCTGGCCGCTCCCACCGGTCGAGCGGCCCAACGCATGACCGATGTGATCGGCCGCGAAGCCAGAACCCTCCACCGGCTGCTGGAATGGCAACTGGGACGGTTCAAACGTGATGCGGACAATCCCCTGGAAGCGGATGCGGTTATCGTTGATGAGTGCTCCATGCTGGATATCGGCCTGACCGCCTCTTTGCTCAAGGCGGTCCCGCAGCATGCCCGGGTGCTGTTGATCGGCGATGCGGACCAGCTGCCATCTGTGGGCGCCGGAAACGTACTAAAAGATATCATCGCCTCCGGTCGGGTGGCCAGTTTCCGGCTGACCCGGATTTTTCGACAGGCATCTCAATCGTTGATCATCAATTATGCCCACCAGATCAACCAGGGCGATATGCCGTATATCGATTCACCCTTCAAAAAACCGGATATCTGGAACAGCGGGGCCGATTGCATGTTTATGGACGCGGACGAGGCCACCCGGGAACAACTGGGTTTCGTTTCACGGGTGAAACGCTGGGCCAGCGAGCGTCAGGGCGAGGCCCCCGGCGATTCCGGCGTGGACAATCCCTATGAATTTCGCATCCGTGAACCGCTGGCGCCCTACGAAACCGAGTTGACCATTCCCAAAAAATTCGCCCATGTGGACCTGGATCGGGTGATCCGGGCCGACGGCCGGGCCCAGGAACTGATGGCCGTGTTGAAGAAGGTTCATCCCTGGTCATCCCTACGCCATGGGCTATCGGCCGCAGATGTTGTCCGGCGGCTTTATGTGGAGTGGATTCCACGCTATTTCCCGGACCGCGAGATACAGGTGCTGTCCCCCATGACGCGGGGGAGCTTGGGAACCGCCAGTATGAACGCCATGATCCAGGCGGCGGCCAACCCACCCGCGGCCGGCAAGCCAGAGCTGAAAGTGGGGGAACGTCTTTTCCGGGTCGGTGATCGGGTCATCCACCGCCGCAACAACTATGACCTGGGGGTATTCAACGGTGACATTGGCCGCCTGGTGGAGATCGACAACCACATGTTGACCTGCAAGGTGAGCTTTTTCCCGGGCAATCGCATTGTAGAATACCAGCGTGACGATATTGTGGAGCTGGACCTGGCCTATGCCATTACCATCCACAAATCCCAGGGCAGCGAATTCGACGTGGTCATCATGCCGGTGCTTACCCAGCATTTCAAAATGCTGTTCCGCAACTTGCTGTACACCGGGCTGACCCGCGCCAGGCAACTGGCGGTATTGGTGGGCACCCGCCGGGCCATGGCCATGGCCGTGCACAACCGGGACACCAGCCGGCGGCAGACCATGCTGCGGGAATTGTTGGCAAAACGATAATTTTTCCATTCTTTATACAACGACGGGGGATATTTCATCTCCATTCCTAACCAACCCACCGGTAAACCCCGCGCGAAACATTCTCAATTCTTCCCGCACGTTTAAGTCGAAACACGATATTTCTCATTTTCTGAGCCTCCACACCCGATTTTTCGATCAATTCGGATACGGGCAGCCCCTTTTTTATGCGACGCAAGATATTGGCGACCTTGTCGGTGGCAGTGGCCTTTTTTCGGGGCTTGGAGGATTTGGATAACTTTTTTGGTGGGCTCGATTTAACAGGTTCCGGCTTCTTTTGTTTGCGACCTGCCGGCACGTTCTTTTTGGCGGTTTTGGAGGACAAGGGGTTGTCCAGCTCAATTCCAAACATTTCCGCCAGCCCGGCATCGGATTCGATGATCCGTCCGGATTTCTTTTGGGCTTTTGAGAGCAGGTCTTTTTTACTCTCTTTGATTGTCTCGGAAACCAGATCGTTTACATCGGCTTTGCGCAACACAAAGAACAGGGATGGGTCTTCATCCAGCCGGGCACCGGCCCCGTAGAGGGCGGCGGCAACATGCTTGCAATGGACCACAACCTTTTCCTTCTGGCCGATGCGGAAGGCCCGATCCGTGGCCTGGTTTTCCACGGCCGGGTTCCACCAGCGGTCGAAATGGACAATAGGCGTCGGCCTGGAACGTTTGAATCACTTTTTTTCGTTTGGGTACGGGTACACTGCCATACAGCACCAGCCCTGGATGGTGAAAAATCGTTTCCAGAAATGCCCTGAGCGATTCGGTCATCTCCTTGAACTGGGTAAAAACGAGCACCCGCTCCCTTTTATCATAAATGGTTTCGCAAATGGGACGCAAGCGTAAAAATTTACCGCTGTTCGTCTCTTTGTAAGCACCGCTACCAGACAACTGGTCGGGATGATTGCATAATTGTTTGAACCGCATTAAAGTGGCCAATACCAATCCTTTGCGCTGGATACCTTCTACGTGTTGCAAGGTCTTTTTAAGGTACTCCACGGATCTGTTGTAAAGAACGATCTGTTTTTTGCTCAAGTCGGCATAGGTTTTCATCTCCACCTTGTTCGGCAGGTCGCTGATGACGCTTTTATCGATCTTTAAACGGCGCAGGATATAAGGGGACACAATCTTTCGCAAGTGGGCATAGTTTTGGGGGTGATCCTTTAGCGTTTTGGCGAACGCATTAAACTCTTTTCTATTGCCCAGCAGCCCTGCATTCAAAAAGTCGAACAGGGACCACAAGTCCGAGATCCGGTTTTCCACCGGCGTGCCGGTCATGATGATGCGATTCCGGGCTTTGAGTTTTTTTACGGCCCGGGTCTGCTTCGTGGCAGGATTTTTGATGGCTTGGGCTTCGTCGAGAATCACGTAATGCCAGTGGTAGGCGCTGAGCCAGTCGTAGCGTTTGGACAGGGCGTAGCTGGTAATCACCAGATCGATTCGGTCGAGTTCCTCCGCATTTTTCTCAATCCCGCTGGTTTTTCGTTGGCCGTTGCCGGAGGCAAATCCCGGATGGGCCACATGAACCTTTAAAACGGGGTAGAATTTATCGATTTCGGCGACCCAGTTGGAGATAAGGGAGGCGGGCACGATCAACAGGCTTGCCGGCAGGCGGGACTTGTGTTTGAAGGTGCTCAGCAAAGCCAGAATCTGTACGTTTTTGCCCAGACCCATATCATCGGCCAGGCAGGCACCGAAGTTGAGTGTATCCAGATAAGCCAGCCAGTTCAAACCGTCTGTTTGATAGGGGCGCAATGTGGCCCCAAATCCTTTTCCCGGTTTGATTTTTTTGTTTTACCAAGCATTTTCAATTTGTCCAAAACAGAGGCCATCCAGGTGCCGTTGGAGATACCGATGTTCAGATCTTCATCTAACACATCAAGGAATTTTTCCGGCTGGAGTTGCAGACGCATGGCTTCGCCGAAGGTCATGCCTTCGGCCGCCACAGGTTGTCAATCAATTTACTTTTTTTCGCGGCACGATACACCGTTGACAAAAGTTTGAGCAGATCGTCTTCGTCATAGGCTTCAATGGCATGCTTGAGGGGCAGATGCCGCGGGGTCCCGTCTCCACCCATTCCGGCCGAATAGGTGGCCATAAAAGCGAAAGGTTGAGCGGGATTGTTTTTGTTCTCCACCAGATGAAAAAAAACGCGGCCGGCCAGGTGGATCGCTGGATTTCTTTCGTGAAAAAAGGTGGCCACTGTGCCATCGTGAGCCTGTATCTGTTCCCGAAATGAAATCCCGAGCCCAGCCCATAACACCTCCAGCATCTCGATGGTGATGTACTCGGCTCCGGTAATCAGCGGTACGCTCTCAATCAAGCGATCCAGCTCATTTTCGGAAAGATTGATCACCGCTTCATGCCGCAGGGTTTCCAGATCCGAAATGCGACTGAGCTTTTCAATGAACAATCGTGCAAAGCCGATGAAATAGTTCAAAGAAGCCGAAAAGGTTTTATCCGGTTCACAAAACCCCAGATAAAACAGACCCCCGTGCAAGAAACCCTGCTCAATGTCTTTCTGTTTATCAATGGATTTTTGGAGTATCTTTTTGGGAGTGTTTTCCCATTCCGGGAGGATCGTCCGGTCTGGCATGATGGAAAGGGTCAGTTGTTGGCTCGCCGTCCGTTTTCCCCTATGTTCGCCTATTTTTAATCCCGCCTTTTTCCGCTCTGGTGAATATTGCATGGCTTTTCCATCTTAGGAATAAGGATTCAAATGGACAAGAATTCATTTCAAGACGCCCAAAAATTGAGTACCTGTTCACGGGATAGAAGCAGCCAATACCTGTAAAGCACAGCCGGTAAGCGTTTGCATCCATAAAATATCACGGGAGCAATTCCTGCCAGCCACCATTTCCAAAGCACACGACAAGGAGGAAAATGAATGAAGCCGATTCGAAACGGTTGTAAACGGCCTTCCTGCAGTCACCTTTTACGGTGGCGGCGGTGACGGTGTCAAACACGGCGATCTGGATTCGTCCCTTTACAAACCCAATAAACAGCTTGATGTCCACATGGGTACGGACGGCCAGAACTTCCACTGTACCCGCTGCCATTCTCGCGGATCTTCCCGTTCAAATACCACACCGGCAAACAGCCCTATGATAAAATCAACAAAACCATGGTGATCCTTCATCTGTTTCCCAAGGGCAAGGACGACAAGGAAGCCAAGCACAACCCGTTGCAGCGTATTACCTACCTCTCCCTGGCGACATGTTTGTTGCCCGTGCAGATGCTCTCCGGTTTTTTATACTGGGGATACAACTCTTGGCAGGCCTGGGGGCTTAAAACTGGCTCTCTCTGGATGTGATCGCCTTTGTTCACACTGCCTGTGCCTTTGCCATTTTGTGTTTCGTGATCGTTCACGTTTATATGACCACAACCGGGCATACATTGACCACCCATGTCGCGGCCATGACTATCGGCTGGGAAAAGATGGAAGAAGGCGAAGTTGAGGAATGGGAGAAACACGGCGACCGGCAGCCCACCGGTTGATCAGCATCAAGCCCAATTGAAGCAAAGCCCCGAACCGATCTTTCCGGTGGAAACCCTGCAGACGTCCATCCGAACGGCCTATAGTATCGGAGAAAACAGGCGTGCCGTGCGGATTGCCAACCGAAACATCAATGATCGGCGGTAGACATCATCCGTGGTCAAGGGATCGGACCGGGCGAAATCCTCCAGGCACATGGTTTCCACACGCCGAATGAAATCGGAATCGGTGAAGGCCATGGTGATTTCGAAATTGATGCGCAGGGAGCGGTTGTCCAGATTGGCCGTTCCGATGCCGGCCAGGCTGTCATCGATCAGAAAAACCTTCTGGTGCATAAATCCGTCCCGGTAGGTATACATGCGCACCCCGGCCAGGGCCACATCGAACAGATAGCTGTGGGCCGCCCACCAGACCACGCGCTTGTCCGGATTGGCAGGGATGAGGATGCGCACGTCCACCCCCCGCATGGCGGCCAGTTGCAGGGCTTTGATCACGGCCACATCCGGCACGAAATAGGGGCTGAACATCCAGCATCGCCGGGTAGCGGCGTTGATGGCCTGAACCATCATCAGCGAGCCGCTTTCTACGATGTCACCCGGACCGGTGGGGATGCACAACACCCGCTCGCTTCCGTATGCGGGCGGCGGGTCCCAGGAAGCCTCGGGAAGATTGCCGCAGGCCCAGTGCCAGTCTTCCACGAAGGAGAGTTGTACGCCCAGGGTAACCGGGCCTTCCATTTTTACATGGGTGTCCCGCCACCGGGAAAAGCGGTGGCTCATGCCCAGGTATTCATCACCAACATTGTGGCCGCCGACCCAGCTTTTTTTCCCATCCACCACGACGATCTTACGGTGATTGCGAAAATTGATTCGGAAGCGATTCAGCCATCCCCGGCCCACACCAAAGATACCCACCTGAACACCGGCAGATTTCAAATCATCAATATAGGATCTGGTCAGTCGTACGGAACCGACCTTGTCGTATAGAAAGTAAACCCTTACACCCGCACGGGCGCGTTCGATCAGTGCTTTTTTCAGTCGGTTGCCCAGTCCGTCAGCATGAATGATGAAGAACTGGACCATGATGTAGCGCTTTGCTTCGGAAATCCCCTGAAGAATCGAGTCAAAGGTGACCGTTCCGTCGATCAGCAAGGAGCAGCGATTGCCTTTCATGGCAGGCAGCTGGTAGATGTCACTGAGTACGTCGATTTGGGGCGTCTCACACACCATGAATCTTCGCAGCTCGCCGTTCTGGCGGAGTTTCTTGCCCAGATGGCGAATGTCCGTGGTTCCGGACTGGTGAGAGGCTGCGTAGTCCTGGATGCGCCTGGCACCGAACATCAGGTAGAGAAAAACGGCCAGGTAGGGAAAAAAGAAAAGCGCCATCACCCAGGCGATGGTGCCCTGGCTGGTACGTCCGTTCATCAGGACGTCGAAAATAAAAAGGATGCCCAGACCGTGCAGCAGCAGGGGAACCAGCAGCATCCAGTATTCGACGACCACCTGTATCAAGGGCAGGTTAAAATCCACGTTTGTCAATGGCCCGTTTGCTTGTTCCTAACCTGAGCGATTTTCATATAAAAAGAGTCCTTGAAAGTTGGATAATATTTTATAATGCTTGATAATATCCACCAAAGTAATAGCAAGCATACGCACACCCAACAGGTAAAGGGCTCTATGAGCAAGCATAACAAAAACTACCGGAAAAATGAACTCAAAATCCGTCGTATCGAAACCCCATGGACAGCGGGTTTTTCGACCAGAAAATCTTCGAGCTTTGCGAAACGCTTCATGTCGGTTATGTCTGCAGCGGTAAAATGTATAAAGACCTTCCGGGCTTTCGTCCTGACACGATCATCGTCACCAACATCGGTCAAGGCCAGGCCATCGACGGTATACTGAAAAAGGCTGGGGCGTTGGATTATC
>PDTK01000024.1 GCA_002747175.1 Deltaproteobacteria bacterium
TATTGCCCTGAACATGATCAAAAAAGAAACTTCTGTAAAAAAAAGCATCGAGGCCAAACGGCTTAGGGCCGGATGGGACAACGATTACCTGTTGAAAATTTTGAACGTTTGATTTCCAAATGCGGTTACCCTGCCTGCTGAAATCACTTGAATTGATGTGCGCTGCATTGTAAATATAACTGAATTGCGCTATCGGCTAAAAACGAATCGCTTCCTTCAGGATGAGGGGCACAGCAGATATCGGGATTCTTATAATGCAGTGGTGCACGATAGGAGAAACACATGTCCGGACATAGCAAATGGTCGACCATCAAACACAAGAAGGGTGCCGCAGACGCCAAACGCGGTAAAGTTTTCACCAAACTGATCAAGGAAATCACCGTGGCCGCTCGTGCCGGCGGTGGGGACACAGACGCCAACCCGCGCCTGCGGACCGCTGTCGCCGCTGCCAAGGCCGAAAACATGCCCAAGGATAACATCGAGCGGGCCATCAAGAAAGGCACCGGCGAACTGGAGGGCGTGAACTACGAGGAGAATTCCTATGAAGGCTATGGACCCGGCGGCGCTGCCATCCTCGTGGAATCGATGACCGACAACAAGAATCGCGCCGTGGCCGAAATACGCCACATTTTTAACAAATACGGTGGTAACATGGGCGAGAACGGATGCGTGGCCTGGATGTTCGACAAAAAGGGATATTTTAATGTGGCCAAAGCCGCCGTTGGCGAAGACCAGCTCATGGAAGTAGCCCTAGACGCCGGCGCCGAGGATGTCCGCGAAGAAACAGACAGTTTCGAGGTGATCACCACTCCGGAGGACTTCGAAGTGGTCAAAGAGGC
Source organism: Deltaproteobacteria bacterium (assembly GCA_002747175.1). Taxonomy (GTDB): domain Bacteria; phylum Desulfobacterota; class Desulfobacteria; order Desulfobacterales; family Desulfosarcinaceae; genus Desulfosarcina. Next base: position 840 of record PDTK01000024.1, read on the forward strand.
CCTGGAAGGGGCCGAGATCCCCTTCAGCGATGCCGAAGTGACCATGCTTCCCCAGAACATGAGCCCCTTGGAAGGCAAAGACGCCGAACGCATGATGAAGCTCATGGAAGCCATGGATGACTGCGACGACGTCCAGAAGGTTTATACCAATGCGGACATTCCCGAAGAGATGGTGAATGCCGCATAGATCCGGGCCCATTCATACATGGCCAATTTGTAAAGCCGGAATCACCAAACGGCGATTCCGGCTTTTTTCAATTTTCCGGCACGGTTGAAACGAAAAACGGCCCCAAGGCGTTATCCCGTCCGGCCCTAATCCCCTTCACCCGAAAAACGAGATACCCCGAACCAAATACACCATCGCCACCGCTATCGCGACAGCTCGATCATCCGCGTCACCGCCTGCAGGGCCGGTTCACGAATATCTTCGGGCACCTTGACTTCACCGGTCATGTTCTTCAGGCAGTCGAAGATATCCTGCGGCGTGATTTTTTTCATATCCGGGCAGACCATACCCTCCGAGGCTGGATAAAAGGTCTTTTCAGGGTGTGCCTTTTTTAATGGATACAGCAACCCTATCTCCGTGCCCACAATGAACGCATCCGCAGTTGATTCACCGGCGTAACGGATCATGCCGGACGTGCTCACTGCCACATCGGCCAGGACCACGACCTCGGGTCGGCATTCAGGGTGGGCCATGAACACGGCTTGCGGGTGGGCCGCCCTGGCCGCTTCCACATCGGCCACTGTCAAGCGGTCGTGGAAAGGACAGCACCCTTCCCACAGATGAATGGTCTTGTCCGTGTGCCGGGCGGTATTGCGGGCCAGGTTACGGTCCGGGAACATGAGCAGTTCATCAACGGGCAGGCTGTTGACCACCTCGATGGCATTGGCCGAGGTACAGCAGATCGTGGACAGGGCTTTGACCGCAGCCGATGAATTCACATAGGTGACCACAGGCATGTCCGGCGTGGCAGCCAGGCGCTTTCGCAACGCCGGGGGGGTGATCATGTCTGCCATGGGACAGCCGGCATCGGCGCGTGGCAACAGCACGGTTTTTTGCGGCGACAAAACCGATGCCGTTTCGGCCATGAATTGGACCCCGCAGAAAACGATCACCTCGGCATCCGTATCGGCGGCCCGAATACTCAGCTCCAGAGAGTCTCCGCACAGATCGGCCAATTCCTGGATTTCGGGGGGTTGGTAGTTGTGGGCCAACAGCACCGCATTGCGTTCCTCAAGCAGTTTTCTGATTGCATCTTTCATCGTCCATTCCCTCGTATAACGCAGACATCAGTCGAATCGGCCATTATTGATAAACGCGTAAAAAGCTTTTTAAGGGTTCATCTGCAGGATATCCGCCCCCTCCGGCACCTCAAAACGAAACATGGATTCCGGCTTTGCTTCGAAGCGGAGGTTTTTGAGTATGATCCGTGTTTCGTCGCCGTAGACGTTGGTGGTGATGATTCGGATCAGGTCGAAGGTCGCTTTGGATACGTCCAGGTCCACGGTCATGAGGTCCGCAGACGATTTGTTGGGCACCATCCGCAGGTGGTACAGTTCGGGGTCATCAGACATTCCCAGGGATATATGGAATCGCTGGCGAACAGTTTTGATATCGGATATAAATCCCGCCCCCTTGCCGTCTCCGAACAGGGCCGGCGCTTTGCCGACGAGCACCTGGTTTTCCAGGGGGCGGTAGACCCACAACGCCTTGCCGTCGGTAATGATGGTCTGGGGATCCGGTGCGAGATATTCCCAGCGCATCTTGTCGGGTTGCCGGACCATCACCGTGCCGGAAGCCACGTCCGTCACAGCCATGGCCTTGAGAATCGATTCCTGGTCGAAATCAGCGACAAACCCGGTCACATTGTAGCGTGCCTCCACGCCGGCGACAATGGTGTCGATGGCCTGTTCGGTATCGGCCGCCAAGCACAGCGAAGACAAAAATACCATGACCGCAGCGATCGACGATACGCACATAAGCATAGATGGCCTCATGATCTATTTCCCCCTGTTGCCGTTCCGGAGCGCCGCCAGTAGGCACCATCCGGTAAAAGTAGTTCTGACTACTCCATTTATGCGGCTTTGTAAACCTGACGAATTCGTAAAAAACCGATATCTGAGTTACGCTTCATCCCTCGTCACGGCGCAGTACCTATGTACGCTTCATTTTACGGGATTCGCAAGCCTTGATCCCGGGCTTTTTGCATAGCCATCCAAAACCAGCCTTAGGATGCTTTCAAACATCGGTATTTGCCCATGTGTATTTTTTGCAAAATTACCGGGCTACCGTATGCGGTACGAGAATGCACCGGGGATTCAACCCATCAGAGATTGAACCACGGCGGCGGCCGAGTCGAGCTCCGAAACCTGGCGGGCCGGCTCCTCCATGGGCATGACGATGGTTTCGGTGCGGCCGAAGATACCCATACAGATCTGATCGATCAATTCCATTTCACGCAATGTCTCCTCACGGGAAATATGCGGCATCCGTACCCCCTGGAGCATGAGGGTCTCCATGGTGGAGCGGCGCCGCTGTTTCTCGAAGCGCATAAGCTGCTGCAATCCCCGGAACAGGACTCGCTTGCGATCCACCAGCAAATCGAATATATTGGCATTATGGGGCTGCCCGGCCAGCAGCGGCAGAATCAAGTCCAGGCAGGCCAGGTAGTCGGGACCATCGTCGGGCAGACGTTCAAAAAATCGTATTAGAAAGAGGCGCGGGCTGCCCGAAAGGACCAGCCCGCTGTTCCTGAGCCGCACCCGGACCTGGGGCCGCCTGTCCGCCGATACACCGGCATAGATGGCCGCGGCCACCTCGGTATCCAGCTGCCAGTCCACCTTCAAGCGGGTCAGATATTGGGCTTTGACGAATTCGGGCAGAATAATTGGGGTCAGCGGCCGGCCATCGGGAAGACAGATCGTTGCCCGGATGGATTCGTCGATCAGCCGGCACTGCAGATCTCGCTGGGTCTCGCTTCCGCCGGCGATTATCAGCAGGGGATCGATATGGATTTGAAAAGCGATGTCCGGATAAAAGACCAGATCCAGCAGACTGTCCCGTTCGCAATCGCTCTCGTCGCATAGAAAAGTAGCCAGCCGCCGGGGATCCGGGCTGAACAGGTTGGCGTCGACGTATTCGAGAATGGTCCGGTTCAGCCTGCCGCCTTCCTTCAACGCGGCGACGATGGCGGTGAAAAGGGCCTGCCGGGTTTCATCAATTGAAGCATCCATGCCCTGATTTATACCAGGCCATGGAAAAGAAAGGCAAGCCTCAGCTCAGTGCCGCACAAATCGCCCCCAGGCCCCGGTCGAGGACCTTCATCTCATCGCCCACGACGTCCAATTTGCCCGCGTTGGCGGCCTGTTCGATGCTTTTGGCCGCTTCGTGAATGTCCATGATACCCATGTTGCCCGCCGCACCACTGATGGTGTGGGCACTGCGGGCAACCTGTTCGGCGTCGCCAGCGGCCAGGGCCGATTTGATCGTCGCGATATCCGTCCCGCCGGTTTCGCGAAACAACTCCAGTAGTTCACGGTATTCGTCTTCCTCCAGCCCCAATTTTTCGCCCAGTTCCTTGATATTCATGCCGTCTCCTTGTTAAATACATTTTTTTCGATAATGGTGAATACCGCTTCACGTTTGATCGGTTTGGTCAGGTAATCATTCATGCCCGCCTCCAGGCACATTTCGCGATCGCCTTTCATGGCGTGGGCCGTCATGGCGATAATGGGCACACCATCGAACCCCTGCCTGCGGATCGCCTGGGTGGCCTCCTTGCCGTCCATCTCCGGCATTTGTACATCCATGAAAATCAGGTCGAAGGAATCCGGATCGGCGATATAGGTTTCCACCGCCTCTTTACCGTTGTTGGCCACACTGACCTGATAGCCGGCCTTGCTCAGCATGAGGGTGGCCAGTTTCTGGTTCACCAGGTTGTCTTCCGCCAGCAAAATACGGATGGAGTGTTTGAGATCCTCGCGGACCGAGTACTGGGTGTGGATTTTGTCCGGTGTTTCGACTGGTCGGCTGGCCAGTTCCGCGCGATCCCGAAGCACTCGGCCAATCATTTGAAACAGCTTTTCGCGCCGTACCGGTTTGCTCAAAAAACCGTTGAAGCCGGCCTGTTCGCAACGCTGGGAGTCCCGTTCCAGGGAACTGGATAGAGCGATCAACGGCAGTCGGTCCAGCTCGGTCCCGTCTGAACGAATCTGCTTGGCCACGTCATATCCACCGGTATCCGGCATCTGGATATCCGATACGCACAGGTCGAAGGCATTGCCGTCGTCAAGGGCCTGTTTCAGTGTCGGGAGCACATCGCCGCCACGATGGACCGTACCCACATCCATGCCCGCTGCACCCAGGACTTGCTGCAGGATCCGCACATTCGCCGCGTTGTCGTCCACCACCAGCACCCGCTGGCCCTTGAGCGTTATCGGTGCCATCCGGCGGGCCTGTTTCTCCTCACACTTGCCCAGCCAGGCCGTAAAGTGAAAGGTGCTGCCCTTGCCCACACGGCTTTCCACCCATACGTCGCCGCCCATCAGGTTGGAAATCTGCTTGCAGATAGACAACCCCAGCCCGGTGCCCCCGTACCTGCGGGTGGTCGACCCGTCGGCCTGCTGGAACGGTTCAAAGATGACCCGCTGTTTCTCCTCGGGAATCCCGATTCCGGTATCGCGGATGGTGGCATGCAGCTTGACTTTATCCGCAGATTCCTCTTCGACCTGCATGGAGAGTTCGATTTCTCCGCTCTCGGTAAACTTGGGCGCATTGCCCAGCAGGTTGGTGATCACCTGGCGAAACCGCAACGGATCGCCCTTGACCATGGCCGGCATATGGTCGTCAATCCAGCAGAGCAGTTCCACCGATTTTTCACTGATTTTGGGACGCATCAGATCGCAGACATCATAGGCCAACAGTTCGGGATCGAATTCGATCTCTTCAAAATCGAGTTCCCCGGATTCAATTTTCGAAAAATCAAGAATATCGTTGATCAGGGACAGCAGGGCCACACCGCTGCGTTTGATGGTCTGGGTATAGTCGATCTGAAGGTCATCCAGGTGGGTATCCAGCAGCAGATCCGTGAATCCGATAACTCCGTTCATGGGCGTACGGATTTCATGGCTCATGTTGGCCAGAAACTGGCTTTTGGCCATGTTGGCTGCCTCGGCGGTATCCTTGGCCTTTTTCAGTTCCTCCTCGGCCAGCTTACGCGCGGTGATATCCTCCACGGTGCCGGTGTAGTGACCGCCAGTATCAGAAAAAACAGGCTCCGAATGCACATGTATCCAGCGGGCCTCGCCATCCGGCCGAACAATGCGGCAGTCCATGGTGAACCGATCCATTTGCTTCAGCGCAAACTCCCATTTTTGGGATACGGATTCCCTGTCCTCGGCATGCAAATAATCACGCCAATCCCCGGTGAGGCTTTCCACCAGACTGAGTCCGAATATCTGTTGATAGCTGGTGTTGGTGTACAGGCAACTGCCCTGTTCATCGATCTCGAAAACTCCGAAGTGGATGGTCTCCGAAATCAGCCGGAAGCGCTCCTCATTGCGGAGGGCCGATTCCTGCGCTTCTTTGAACAGCCTGTTTTCCTCTTCCAGAATCTTGTTTTTTTTGACCAGTTCAAGAATCGTTTTTGTGCCGGACATTCAGCTTGTCCCCGTCTATGTGCATACGACCATGTATGCATCTTGATATAATATACTGAAAGCGAATGCGGCAATATCGATCCGCTTTTGGTGCATTGGACTGTGAATCGTGCATGGGTCGTATATCGGTTACCCCGTGAAGGAACTTTAGCGCTTACCTTATCTGTTGCAATCATACAAATTTGCCTATTTTTAGACAGACACTATTTAGAAAACGATGTCTTGACGGATTCGTAAAAAATCCGATATCTGTAACAGGCTTCATTCCTCATCGCTGTAGATTGCCCTATGTACGCCTCATTGTTCGGGATTCAAAAGCCTTGATATTGAATTTTTTACGAGTTCATCAATCACCCATACAAGAGGAGAACGGATGTCAACCGGAAAGCCCGCAATCAGCGGATTCATCCCATGGCCGGAGTTGATTCGCGGAACATTGATCCGGCGCTACAAGCGCTTTTTGGCTGACGTTGAACTGGAAAACGGCGAGATTGTCACGGCTCATTGTCCCAATTCAGGCAGCATGCAGGCCTGTTGCCAACCGGGACGGCCGGTGTACCTGTCCTGCCACGACAATCCCAAACGCAAACTCAAATATACCTGGGAACTGATCCACATGCCCGGCTCCCTGGTGGGGGTCAACACCCAAATTCCCAATCGCTTGACGGCATGCGCCATCGAGGCCGGCGACGTTCCGGAGTTGAATGGCTACGACAAGGTCAAGCGCGAAGTCAAAGCCAGCAGCAATTCTCGGCTCGACATCCTGCTGGAAGCCGCCGACCGTCGCCCCTGTTATGTGGAGGTCAAAAATTGTACCCTCGTAACCGATGGCCTCGCCACCTTTCCGGATGCCGTGACCATAAGGGGCCAGAAGCATTTGGCGGAACTCCAGCGCCTGGTTGCCGCGGGACACCGCTGTGCCATGTTCTTCCTGGTGCAGCGCATGGATGCTGGATCCTTCGCGCCTGCGGACACCATCGATCCGGCCTACGGCAAGAAACTTCGCCAGGCCGCCGAACACGGTGTGGAGATCCTTGTTTACGATGTATTCATCGACCTGCAGGGTATCCGGCTGAATGCCCCCCTGCCCTGTGCGCTGTCTCCGCTGACCGGACAGGAATGATGCCGACGCCTGCCCGCTGTGCTTTACCGGGTCTTCTCCTTTTACTCCGTGAACAGGTACAATTTGCCTATTTGTGGATAGATACGATGTCTTTTTTTGTGCATTACTCAAAAATTAGATTTGAAATCCTTTGAAATTTGCACTACTATTGTAAATAAAAGGTGAATTAGTGAAAAAATTCCTGTGGTAAAGCCCGGGATAAAATGGAGTGACCGTCTTACCGGTCCGTCTGTTGTTTAACGGGAAAGCTTGAACCCCACAGAAACATTCAGGACGGATACCAAACATAAAGGATACAGCGATGAACAGCGAGTCCCCTGGGCGCAAAGTGCTTCTGGTTGACGATGAAAAAATGGTCCTGGACGTGGGCAAAGCCATCCTTCAACGACTGGGGCACGATGTCTATACGGCCATGAGCGGCCAAGAAGGCCTGGACCTGTTAAAAGCCCACCAGGCTGATATCGGCTGCGTTGTGCTTGATCTGACCATGCCCGGCATGGACGGAAAAGAAACCTTCAAACGCATGCTCGAAATGGTCCCCGATGTCCGGGTAATCATCGCCAGCGGACTATCGGCTGACCAGATTATGGGGCAATTCACCGAATCCGCCCCCAGCGCCGTTATTCAGAAACCCTACCAGATTGCCGATCTGTCAGACACGATTCAGTCCATTATGGGCCGTCAATCCTGAATGCTTTCTGCCAGATTATGATAAATTAAATTTGGCCTTAATCTTGAACACGTGTGTCGCCGGCAAATTGAGGATCCGATAGACTCCGGTTCGATGCGCAATACAAGACAGGTTTTCCCGGATCTCGGCCATGGAAGGCGCGATGAAGGTAAACCATACGTTGAATGCATTTTCGCGCATGTAGTTGTGGGTTACGCCGGGATAGGCGTTTACCGTCCGGGCAAAATTGGCGAGATGTTCCTCCGGCACCTGGGCCGCGCACAAGGTGCTGACAAACCCCACTTTAGCGGGAACGAAATTTCCCCCGATGCGGCGGATGATCCCCATATTCTTCAGCCGGGCCACTCTCTCCAGCACCTCTTTTTCGGTGGTCCCCAATTCCCGGGCGATGCGCTCATAGGGTTTGGACGTCAGTGGGAAGCGCGTCTGGATCCGATTCAGAATTTTTTTGTCCAGATCATCCATCTCAAGACACTCCTTTTATCCCCAAACGGTTTTATCAGAAATGGTAGCTTGTGGTCCGGACCAAGGCCACAGCGAGATTGAAACCGCAGGCGCAGCAGCGCTAGGTTGGGGATTTCAATACAGAGAGAACCCCGGCCTGAGCCGAAAGATGCCGTTTTCGACAAATCGTGTTATACTTTGCCATAACTGTGCAAACCCGGCAGCAAATTAACTCCAAAATAAGTAAACAACACTGCCGTAAATCCCAGAATCGACAGATAGGCAATTTGCTTGCCCTGCCAGCCGCGCATCAGGCGAGCGTGCAGAAGCGTGGCATACACGAACCAGGTGATCAGGGACCAGGTCTCCTTGGGATCCCATGACCAGTAGCTGCCCCATGCGGAATTGGCCCACACCGATCCGGTGATGATGCCGATGGTAAGAAAAAGAAAACCGAACAGCACCATCCGGTGGGTCAGCTCATCCAGGATATTCAATTTGGGAATATGGCCGATGATGCCATCCATGCGGCCGGTCTTCATAGCCCGGATCAGATACATCACACTCATTCCGAAGGCGATGGCGAATGCCGCGTATCCGAAGAAACAGGTGACCACATGGGCAATCAGCCAGTTGCTTTTCAAGGCCGGCACAAGGGGCTGAATGCGGTCGCTGATGTTGGGCGACATGGAGGCATAGGCCATGGCCAGAAAAGCGATGGGCGTCACAAAGGCACCGATCAGGGCATTTTTATACTTCAGCTCGACGCACAGATAGATAATACCCGCCGTCCAGGCAAAAAAGACCAGGGACTCATACAGGTTGGACAGCGGTGCATGACCGATCCCCATACGGTAGGATTCCACCCACCGCAAAAGGATACCGATCGTCGTCACGGCCGCCGCCAGGGCGACGATCCAACGGGCCGGCAGGGTTAGCCGGGGTGTTTTAAATATCAGCGCAGCCAGGTAAAGCATGGCTGCCAGGCCAAAAACGAAGGTTGAAACGGACAATAACTGTGAACTGCTCATAAGTGTTGTCGCTCTCCTTTTTTCATCAACTGATCAGCACCTGGCTGACGGAACAACCGGGTCAGGAACGAAGATGAAATACATTGGTTCAATTCATACAATTTTCGTTCCCTGATGCGTTGTCATATCGGCAACCATCTTTTCAATTATATTTCCCATGGCCAGCTTGTTGCGGTTGGTAATCCCTGAAACGGTGATCCGGCTGCTTTTTTGAACGGCTTCGATAACGATGCACACCTGCTGGTGTGAAAGATAAAAGGTGACGAAGCAGCCCGTAATCATCAGGATGAAGCCGGTGTAAACCAGCCAGACACCGGGATCGTGGGTTACCTGTAGTCCGGTGTAGTAGCGCACTTCGGTCGGCTTGGGCGAAAACGTGTCATGGGACTGATTGGCGACGGAGATGATCATTTCGCCGCCGCGCATCTTGTCGAAATTGGCAAATCTCAGGGGAAGCAGGATTTCCACAGGTTTTCCACCCGCAGGCGTGAGAATGCCTTTTAAGGCCGCCCCCACATTCATACCGCGAAAGTCCGCTTTGGGCTCGAATGCCGTTATCAAAAAACGCCCCATCCCTTCGGGGATGTCCACGGGCTCACCGATCTTGGCCTCAAGGCTGTACTGCATGCCCGACTCCCGTCCAGTGATGGACAGGATATACGCATCGGACGCTTCGGTTGGCATCGGGTCCGGTCGGGGCATGCTCTCCGGCGAAATTTTGCCGTAACTGGATTGAAAGATATTGATGCCCCGGTAGCGCAGTGGGTCGTTGACCACGATCTCTTTTTCAAGGACCGTTTTCCCCTCTTCAATGATTTTCAGGGAGGAGCGGTACTCCTTGGGCGCCCCATTGTCATACAAAGAGAGGTTGAAATCATCGCATCGAATCTGGAAACCGAGCCGGTGAATCATGCCGGTGTTGCGAATCCGTATGGTATCCGTGGCCTCTCCCTCGGCAATATTGACGAACCCCTCGAAACCGAAAAAGGAGCCCACCAGGCCGCCGATGAGGAGCAGGACCACACTCAGGTGGACGATATACACACCCAGTCTGGACAAGCGTCCCTTCTCCCCGTATATGGCAGCCCCGCCATCGCTGCGGCTGACGCTGCAGAATCCGAAGCGGCGCTTCATCATCGGTTCGTATGCCGCCACCAGATCTTCGGTATTACGTTTGTCGGTAAACGCGTGAGCGTCGGACCGCTTACGGAAGCGTTCCGGCCGAACCGTGGGGCGGCGGTTGAAAATCAGTTTCCAGCTACTTTTCAGACGATCGATGGAACACACCACGATGTTGATGGTCAGGAGCAGCAAAAGGCCCTGGAACCACCAGGAATGATACATATCAAAGATTCCCAAGGCACTGAGCAACTGATATAGAAAGGTACCGAAAGCGTTCAGATAGGATGCCGGATTGGCGTTTTGGGGGACCACCGTGCCGATGATCGACGAAATGGCCAGCGAAAGCAGCAGAACGATGGTCAATTTAACGGAACAGAAAAATTTCCACAGGGGTTTCGCGTTTTTCAACAACAACTCCTTGTCGGTTCGTGTGGTTGGCGGTGAACCATTTGTCAAAAGATGGCGCGAAGCGCTCTCCGCATTCGACGTTCGATGTTCAATACCGGCCGGCATGCAAATTCGGAAATTTGCACAAGCAGATATTTAAACAGAAAACGGACGTTTTAAAAAGGGCATTTTTTACGAACGGGAATATGCCCCAAACCAAAAGGTGATATTCTGGTCAATTAGACATTCGTGTTTCCCAAAAAATGGTTATGTTTTAGTTAACATATATGCTAAAAAGAACATCATGGATGATTTCAACACCCTTTTGGAAGGATCCGCCCAAGCCCATGGCCACCTGTGTCCCGGTCAGTTGGTGGGCGTACGCATGGCCATGTTGGGATGCCGGCTCATCGGCCTGGAAAACCCCCGGGAACTGCCCCATATCAAGCAATTGATCGTCTATGTCGAAATCGATCGTTGCGCAACGGATGCGATTGCATATGTCACCGGAGTTAAACTGGGTCGTCGTTCATTGAAATTTGTGGACAACGGCATCATGGCCGCAACCTTCGTCAATCTGGAAAACGAATTGGCCTTTCGCATCGTCTCCACTGAAAAATCACGGGACCTGGCCCATGTATATGCTGCGGATTTCGGTGACACCCGGCAGCAACAGCTTCAAGCATACATGAAAATGTCCGATGAAGACCTGTTCACGGTCACACCGGTTCAGGTGGCCGTTCCTTTTCATGACATGCCGGGACCATCCCATTTCAAGGCTCGCTGCGACAATTGCGGAGCCACGGTGCGGGATAAAAAAGAAGTGTTGATCAATGATCGTGTGCTGTGCCGGCCTTGTGCTTACGGCACTTACTATCGGCCCCTGGACGCCGGCGGCTGTTTGAAAAATGCCTGAGGGCCACCGTTGCTAAAGTTTTAAAAAGAGGATCGTTATTATGTGTCAATCCCACAGTGCTCGCCAAAGCGACGATGGAATGACAAAAATCAAGGTGGAGGATGCCATCGGCATCCGTCTGGCCCACGATATCACTGAAATCCGACCCGGCGAATTCAAGGGACCCTCGTTTAGAAGGGGACACAGGGTGCGTGAGCAGGATGTCTGTCGGCTGATGCGCTTGGGAAAAAGGCATCTTTATATTCTCGACCTGGAGGACGACCAGGTGCACGAAGACGATGCCGTGATGGAAATGGCAGCGGCCCTGGCCGGACCGGGTGTGAGTTTTTCGGGTCTGCCAAAAGAGGGTAAGCTACAGCTAACGGCAGCCTATGCCGGTTTGTTCAAAATCAACACCCACGCCCTGGTGGAATTCAACCTCATGCCGGATGTTATGTGCGCCGCCATTCACGACAATGTGCCCGTAACCCGTGGGCAGATCGTTGCCGGCACACGGGCCATTCCCCTGGTGATCAAGCGTCAGACATTGGACGATGCGCTATCCCTGGCAGACAAAGCGGCCCCCATTTTCAGCGTCAAGGCATACCACAGGAAAAACATCCGACTGGTCATCACCGGCAACGAAGTTTACGAAGGACTGATCGAAGATCGTTTCGAAAATATCGTCCGATCCAAACTCCAGGCTTTGGGCGCCTCGTTGCTGGAGACGGTCATTTTGCCCGACGACCCCGAACGAATCGCCGATGCCATTCGGAATATGGCTGCTGCGGACACGGACATGATTATCACCACCGGGGGCATGTCGGTTGATCCCGACGACGTCACCCGCCATGGAATCCGCCAGGCCGGTGTAGATAAGATCTACTACGGTGCAGCCGTACTTCCCGGCGCCATGTTTCAATTGTCCTATAAAAACGAGATGCCCATCATGGGCATCCCCGCCTGCGGACTATATCACAAAACGACGGTATTCGACCTGGTTCTCCCACGACTGCTTGCCGGCGAACGGCTGGACGAGCGCGACCTGGCCCGCTTTGCCGTGGGTGGGTTGTGTCTGGATTGTGAGGTTTGTCGGTATCCGAAATGCCCAATGGGCAAAACCGGTTGATAGGGACGGAGTTTTTATTTCATCTCCACTTCTTAATACAAAATTGGGTCACTATGGAATTGAATCAAAGACTGCTTGATTGCATGGGCCCCGCCGCTGAAGGTGTTACCGTGGATCAAGTCACCATCGGCCTGGGATACACGGCCGTGACCACGGTAAAGGGGGATATCGGCATTGCAGCCACGCCGGTGGCCGAGATCACCGGAAATTGTGATGTGGATGATTACGAACAGCGGCCGGCCATTGATCTGCTGAAACAGATTCTCACCAATGATCCCATGACCCGGACCATGGCCCTGGCTCTGATCAATGCCCTCAATCATCGGCAACGGCAGGATCTGCCCGAAGATGCCGACAACCAGGTGCTCTTTGATCGATTCAATGTTTTTTCAGGTACCCGGTTGGCCATGGTCGGATATTTCCGACCCCTGGTTCGGTTTCTTGAATCCCAAAATATCCCGCTGATGGTCATCGACGATGCCAAGGGCATCGGAGACAAAGCTGCGTTTTATGACCGGCTCAACGGGTGGGCCGACGTGCTGCTGATAACGGCCACCAGTATCATCAATAACTCAACGGAAACCATCATCTCGCATGCCGGACCTGATGTACAAACTGTTTTGCTGGGCCCTTCCACACCCATGTGTGCGCAGGCATTTACCCATCTGCCGATCCACATGCTGGCCGGAACAGCCATCACCCAGCCCGAAAGAATCTTAAAAATTGTCCGCCACGGCGGCGGCTCCCAAAGATTAAAACGGAACAGCCGTAAAATTTTTCAGATCACCGAGCCAGCCCGGTCCACGTCAAAGAGGAACTGCCCCGTGAACAGGTCGGTTTGATGAAGCCGCCCCGAAGGGAGATTGGACAATCGTGAAATGGACGGATGAGGCTGAAGCGGCTGTCAGGCGGGTTCCTTTCTTCGTGCGCAAGCGGGTTCGTACCAGTGTGGAGAAAGAGGCCACTGAAAAAGGTAAAAAACGTATCTCTCTGACAGATGTGAAGGCCACCCAGGCCCGCTACTTGAAAAAAATGGGAAAAGAGGTCAAAGGCTACCAGGTGGATACCTGCTTCGGCAGCGGTGGTTGCCCCCATCGGATCCAGGTCGGCGGCGACCTTGCTAATCGAATTGAAAAGCTCCTGGCCGATGCCGGTCTAAGGGAATTTTTGAAGTCACGGGTAGCCGGCGACTTGAAATTCCATCACGAATTCCGGGTCAGTATCGCCAATTGCCCCAATGCCTGCTCCCAACCCCAGATCAGGGATGTGGGTATTATAGGGGCTGAATTGCCGCGGATTGTCCAGGCGGACTGTCTGGCGTGCGGGGCATGCGCCGACGTTTGCAAGGAAAATGCAATCTCGCTGGCTGAAAACGGTGAAATCAATGCGATTGATACGGATCGATGCGTTCACTGCGGCGCATGTACCGCCATATGCCCCACAGGCACGCTGGAATCCGGCGAGCGTGGATATCAGGTACTCATCGGCGGCAAACTGGGCCGCCATCCACGCCTGGCGGTCGCTTTACCGGGCATCCATACAGCCGATACCGTGATTCAAATGATGGAGGCTTTTATGGCCTTTTATAAGGCACGCAGCACACATGGTCAACGCTTTGCCCAGTTGCTGACGGATGCTGATATCGCTGCGTTTCAGACAAAATGGGCTGGATAGCCCTACCACACAGCGTTCTGTATAGAGGCTGCGTTGATGCGCGAATTCGGGCGCGCAGACGGGCATGCTTCAAGTGCCCGGTAACAAAGCAAATGCGTTTCCCTATGAACACTTGCGGACGTCACTTTTATCCCGTGAATAGGTACCCGATTACAATGTTGGCCAAATGGGTTTTCCCCTGGACGATTTCTGCAATACGGTTGAACATTTTACCCATAGGTGCTATCGTATTTTAGTTGGTCAATGTCAGTCGGATCGCGAAATAAACCACTTCTTTTTCAGACATTTCAATCTCTCGGCAAATAACAGAGTAAAAATGAACGCCCCGACCATCGACAACATATTCTCCAACCCCAATAATCTGGTGCGTATTCTGGACAATATGAAAGATGGTATCATCGCCCATGATTTGAACCGTCGCATTTTCTACTTCAACAAGAAAGCCGAGGAAATTACCGGTTACCCTCGTGAAAACATCATTGGCAAGGACTGCCACGATGCCTTGGGAGGGCCCTTATGCGGCAGTCGCTGTTCCTTTTGCGGAGATCAGCCGATTTTCCTGGACACTGCCGAATACCCTGTCAATATCGTCACCCGGGAAGGAGAACCCCGCCGCCTGGAAATGACAGCCACCATGATGCGTGATGAAAATGATCATGAGTTTGGCGTGCTGGCAACCTTTCGGGATGTAACCGACCTGTTCGAACTGCGTGTCAAAGCCAAGGAGATGACTGGTTTTTCCAATATCATCGGCTGCGACAGCAAAATGATAGAAGTGTTCAGGCAGATTCGGGATGTTTCCAGTTACGACTATCCCGTCCATATTTTTGGAGATACCGGTACCGGTAAGGAACTTGTTGCCAACGCCATCCACAATGAAAGTTTGCGCGCCGGTAACCCATTTGTACCAATCAATTGTGGTGCTCTTCCGGAAGGCCTTATCGAAAGCGAATTGTTCGGCCATGTCAAAGGTGCTTTTTCCGGCGCTATCCGGGAAAAGAAAGGCCGTTTTGAACTGGCCACCAAGGGGACCATCTTTCTGGATGAAATCGCCGAACTGCCCAAAATGCTCCAGGTGAAACTGCTCCGGTTCCTTCAGGAGGGCACTTTCGAAAAAGTCGGGGGAGAAAAAACCGTGTCTGTCGACGTTCGTGTCGTCAGTGCCACCAACAAGGATTTGAAAGAAGAGGTCAGGAAGGGAAATTTCCGGGAAGATCTGTACTACCGGCTGAATGTCATCCCCATCCACATACCGCCCATCCGCCAGCGCAAGTCAGACATCCCGCTGCTGGTCGATCACTTTTTGTTTAAAGCCCCTGTTATCAAAGGCCAGCGGCCGGTGCGCATCTCCAGGGAAGCCATCAACATTTTACAAGATTACCATTGGCCGGGAAATGTGCGCGAACTCCAGAACGCAATTCAATTCGCCATCGTACGCTGCAAAGGCAAAGTGATTCGGCCCGATGACCTGCCCCTTGAACTGAAAAAGATCATATCCGAAAAGCCCAAACGGGGGCCGGTCCGAAAACTCAATGAGGAAAGTGTCCGGGAAGCGCTGATCAAAACAGGCGGTAACAAAGCCCGTGCCGCCAAAGTGCTGAGCGTCGGACGGGCCACCCTGTACCGTTTTCTGGGCGACCATCCTGAGGTATTAAAGGAGAATTAACCCCAACCCTGCCTGATAAAATGATCGTTATACCTCCGGTAAAAACCGAGATAAAAAATAGGGCGTAAGCCTTGATCTCTGCCCAATTTGACTATTTCTGGACGGGCACTAACGCACGGCCAATGGCTCCATTTATGCGGAAACAAAAAGGGGCTCCTTTTGGAAGCCCCTTTCTCGTTTTCGGGTGGATGCAAATTACCCTTCCAAAGCCTGGCGGTCGGCCATATCCATGAGGACGCGGTCGCGGGCCTTGTCGATGCCCAGTTCCTGGCGTTTCTTGTCGATGTGGGCG
>PDTK01000025.1 GCA_002747175.1 Deltaproteobacteria bacterium
TTGACAGATGTTCAACCATATCAGCGTTCACAGGGCACCGCATCTGCTTTGTTACCGGGCACTTGAAGTATGCCCCATACGTCTGCGTGCCCGAAGCCGCGCATCTACGGCACCTGAGTAAACGTTTACCGGCTATGCGTTACAGGTATTGGCTACTTCTACCCCGTGGACAGGTACTATTTTACGATGCAAATAAAAGACCTGGATTTCCTCCAGCCATTGGTGTCCGGTATCTGGCTGGCGGAAGGACCCGACGGCTCCCGGGTCCCCCATAGCAATGGATTTTTACTGACAGGTCAACGGACAGTATTGATCGATGCTGGTATCGGGGAACAGAGAATTCGTGCGATTGACGCACGATTGCCCATCGACACCTTGATTATTAGCCATTCACACCCCGATCATATTCTGGCCTGGCATGTACTGACCGATCGGGAATTGCTGCTGCCGGTTGAGACACCGTCGTCCGTTGAGGACATGCATCTGCTGGGGCAACGATTCGCGACGGACCCCCAAGATGCCGATTATTGGACCCACGCGGTGGCAGATCGATTGGGCATCCGACCCATGCGGTCCCCGGATGGTCGTTTCGGTCACGGTGATACCCTGGATCTGGGTGGTCTCCAATTGCAAGCCATTCATGCGCCGGGCCATCTGGACGACCATTATTGTTTTCTGGAAACCGTTACCGGCACCCTTTTCTCCATCGACATCGATTTCAGCGGGTTCGGTCCCTGGTACGGCAACCCGGAAGGAAATATAGAAAGGTTTGTAAAAAGTGTTCAGGTGTTACGGGATCTGCCTTTCAACAGGGTCTGTTCTTCGCATAAAGCGCCCGTTGCCAAATCGGAAGCCCAAACGGTTTTCGAACGCTATCTGAAGGCGTTCGAGCGTCAACGGGAACAACTCTATGATTTATGCCGGCAGAAGATGACCGTGGACGAGATCGCCAAAGTTTCGCCATATTACCGTAATCGCATGCCAGACAGCACCCTGCAGCGAATGTTTGAAACCCAGATGATCCGTAAAAATCTGGATTTGCTGCTCCGCGACAATCGAATTGTGGAAGAAGACGGCTGTTTTCGGTGGGCCTGAGTCGCGACGATTTCTTCAGCGCAGGGTCAGTATGTTCCGTATCCCTGTGAAGCCCAGGTTGCAAAAAAAACGATCATTTTGTCGTTTTTTTGGCGTTTGCCGCGCTGGGGTGAGCTAAGGAGCGGCAACGGAGAAAAGCCGAAAAAACGCAGCATGATTGGATGTAAAAAAAGGGGGATCGTTGTTCAGGACGCGCCTGATGGCTGCCTGCTTTTTGAAAGCCTTGGACAAAAAGGTTCGTACCCGGTTGCGGTCCCATCCCTTGGGGTGAACGAACTCCCGATAAAGGGAGAGGTCTCCGCCGTAAAAATTCTTTGTCTCCAGATGTTTGGCCTCTGAACTGTATGCCGGCAGGTTGAAGATGGCCAGGTTTAAAAAATCAATGCAATGGGCATGCTGCACCGTGAACGCTAGGGTTCGCAAGGCGCTGGATTCATCTTCCGCCGGTGTCCCGAAAAGCAGGTAAACGTAGGCAGCGATGCCGGCTTGTCGGAGAACATTCAGAGCGCGGGATACCGTGCCGATATCGATGCCTTTGTTCAGGGCGTCCAGCACCCGCTGATCCCCGGATTCCACGCCCAGCTTGAGCATGACACATCCCGAGGCATTCAAACCGCTCACAAATTCCCGGTCAGCAAGATGATCGGTGATGCGCGCAAAACCGTACCAGGGAAGCCCTATCGGTTTCTCGATCAGATGCTGCATGAACCGGGGGGAGAGGGCGTTGTCCAAAAAATGGATCAGACCGGCCGAATTCAGATCCGTTAACTGCTTCAGATTCTTGCCGATGGCCTGGGAGCCGGAGGTCTGGTAGGCGGCATTCTCGGCTTTTTCGGGACAAAAGGCGCATTTTTTCCAATAGCAACCGTTGGATGTGCTGTACGGCAGCACCCGCAGGGGGGATAGGTACGCATCCCATTCGCACCCGGAAAAATCGCTTCCAGTGATCGATCTGTTTTCAGCAGTCTTGCCTGTACACAATTCGAGCAGGCGATTTTCCCCTGGCCCGCACACCAATTCGTCAATCAGCCCGGCAAAGGGGTTGCCGAACCCCGGGATCTTCATCCAGGAGGTCACCAGACCGCCACCGGCGACAAATTGGGTGCGGGGATACCGGCAGCGGATGTGACCGATCATGGCAAAGGCGCACAGGGCCTGACTCATGAAGTTGATGGACAGACCGAGGATATCCGGTTCTCGTTCCTTAAAGATCTCCGTTATATGCGTGGAAAAGATGGTGTAAAAGGGGTTGGACCGGTGATGTTCGGCAGCCTGAATCAAATCCTTACTGCGTACCGGCGAGAGGGTCCCGGTCTTGAAATTGGACAAGGAGATGGCGGCCCCATGGGAGCGTCCGACGACCTGCAGGAGGCGGTTGATCTCCATGACGGCCCGTTTGTAGCCGTCTCGGTTGCGATACAGGTTCGGAGAGCGCAGACCGTCCATGTTTTTCTGCCGGTGGGCCAGGGCCCGGCGCGTCCAGGTGTCTTGTGCTGTGGATCCATGGTTGAGTAGATCCAGCAAACAATCGAGGTTCGCATCCCATACCCGGCAGTCGATGCCCCGGCCGCGAAGTGCCCCGGCCAGCTTGGCGATGCCGGCCGGTGGCTCCCCTGGCTTGGTGACGGGCGGGGAAATGAGGAGTATGGATTTGTTTCTGGTCGCCTGGCACATGGTTTCCGGTTCGGTGGGCAGCACTGCCTGTTCGTCGTTCAACGCTCATTCAGATCATATGGAAAAGGGAGCCCGGATCATCGCCTGTACCCTCCGGCTTCCGCCTTCATAGCTCCAGTTCAGACAGCCGCTTTTCGAACTTCTTCTCCAGCCGACTGCGCTGATCGTCCATCTCTTCCATCTCCGCGAAGCGCGTTTCGATGATATCCTGGTACGTCCGGATCTGTTGGGATAGGCTGGCGATGCGTTCGCCGTCCCCCTGCCGGGAGGCCTCCACCATTTCCTGATTGGCCTGGCCCAGCAAGGATTCATTCTTTTCGATTTCCCGCTCCGCTTTGGCGATGACATCGTCCATGGGCTTAAGCACCTTGGATTTTTCGGTGATGATTTCCGAGCGCAAACGACGCAGTTCCTTCTTGTTGTATTTGGGCAGGGTCTGCGTCTGTTCCGTCTCCGATGCGGGTTCATGGCGCCGCCGGCTCATGGTCGTATCGTCGCCCCAACCCTCTTTTTCCAGGAACGCCTGGTAGCTGCCGTCGAAAATATGGGCACCGTAGTCGTCGAAAACGATCAATCGCCGGGCCAGGGCATGCAGGAACATTTCGTTATGGGTCACCATGATTACGGCGCCGTCGAAGTGATCGATGGCCGCCAGCAGGGCGTCGCAGGCGTCCATGTCCAGGTGGTTGGTGGGTTCGTCCAGCATCAGCAGATTTACCGGGGTGACCAACAATTGGCCCAGCATCACCCGGCTCTTTTCACCGCCGGAGAGAACGCTGACCTTTTTCAGGGCATTGTCGCCTTCGAACATCATGGCCCCGCAAATGTTGCGGGCCTTCTGATGATCGACGTCGGGCTGGGCGTAGAGGATTTCCTCTTCAACGGTGCGGCTGTCCACCAGGCGCTGGATGTTGGTCTGTTCGAACACCCCGGTTTCCACCTGCGGATTGCGGGTGATCTTTCCCGATACCGGTTCCAGAGAGCCGGCCAGTACCTTGAGCAGGGTCGTTTTTCCCCGACCGTTTTTCCCCACGATGCAAATGCGATCACCGGCCAGGATGGAAAATCCAAGGTTCTCGAACAGGGGGCTCCCGGCGCCCCAGGCAAAGGAGAGGTCCTCCACATGCATGACCTGTTTGGCCTTGAAGGGTTTGCTGCGGAAGGAGAATTCCAATCCCTTGATTTGCTCCAGTTTGTCTTTTTTTTCCATCTTTGCCAAGGTTTTCACACGGGATTGCACCATGTTGGCCAGGCGTGCCTTGGCCCGGAAGCGGGAGATGAACAGCCGGATTTCCTTGGCCTTGCGTTCGTCGTTGAGACGGGTCTTTTCGTAGATTTCCTCGTCCTGGGCGATGCGGTCGTAGTATTTTTCGGTATTGCCGCCGATCTTGCGTGCCTTTTTACGGTGAATTCCCACGGTATGGGTCACCAATTTGTCCATGAATCCACGGTCGTGGGTGATCAGCATCAGTTCATGGGGCCAGGCCAGCAGAAAGCTTTCGATCCAGCGGATGGAGGTGATGTCCAGGTAGTTGGTGGGTTCGTCTAAAAGCAGCAGATCCGGCTCCGAAACCAGCACTTTGGCCAGGTTGAGGCGCACCTGAAAGCCGCCGGAAAATTCTTTGGGATTTTTCATCATGTCCCCGTCGGAAAAACCCAGGCCGGCCAGGACCTTTTCCACTTTCCAGTGGTGGTCCTTTTCCGACGGCATCAAACCTTTCATGCCCTCGGCCAGCACGGTGTTTTCGGTGAAGCGGATATGCTGTTGCACGTGGCCGATGCGGTAGCCCTTGGGCATGGTGATGGCACCGTCGTCGTAGCCTTCCTCGCCCATGATGATGCGAAAGAGGGTGGTTTTGCCATGGCCGTTGCGGCCCACCAGGCCGATGCGCTCCTTGGAATTGACCTTGAAACTGACACCGTCGAAGAGTTTCCGGGAGCCGAAGCTTTTGGAAAGATTATCTATGCTTATCATGCGCTGTATGCTTGTATCTGTTTTGGGTGAACTTCGGAACAAGCCTTCAGGGGCGGAAAAGTTTTCGCGCCGCCTTGCTGTGACGATAAAAAATAGTACCTGTTCACGGGGCAAAAGTACCCGATATCCCGTAAAGCTCAGCCGGCAAGTGCTTGCAGGGTACCGCAGATGCGCAGCTTCCCGGACCGAGGTATAGAGGAAGGCGGCCGGGGTGTCAACTCAGCCTCCGCAATCCAGGCGGCATCGTTTTCTGTGAAAATGTTATCACGGTGCACCAAAGAACAGTGATTCGAAATTTAAATATGATCGCGGTTACCAGTTGACATAAGTGGGTTTCTGTCTATAGGAATACGGACTCCGAGACGAATCGCCGGCGTTCCCGTTGCAGGGCGCGGGCTCAGCCTTTTTTACAATCTCAAAATGGAGGTCTAAACGATGCAAGCGGACAGAATTTACAATTTCAATGCCGGGCCGGCAGCATTGCCCCTGCCGGTACTGGAGGAAATTCAGGAATCCTTTCTCAACTTCGCCGGGTCCGGCATGTCAGTCACCGAAATCAGCCACCGTTCCAAATGGTTCGACGACGTCATCAACGACGCCGTTACCCGCACCAAACGGATCCTGAAGCTCGACGACCGTTTTCAGGTACTCTTCGTCCAGGGCGGTGCCAGCATGCAGTTCTGCATGATCCCCATGAATCTTCTCGGTGCCGGCGATACGGCCGACTATGTGAACACAGGCACCTGGTCTACCAAAGCCATCAAGGAAGCCGAGATTCAGGGTAAAAAAATTAGTGTCGTAGCCTCCTCCGAGGACCGCAACTTCGCTTATATCCCCAAAAACATCAATTTTAATTCCGATGCCGTTTTTGCCCATATCACATCCAACAACACCATCAAGGGGACGCAATGGACCCGGTTTCCGGATACCGGCTCGATTCCCATTGTATCGGACATGAGTTCGGATATTTTTTCCAGACCGCTGGATGTGGACAAATTCGGTCTGATCTATGCCGGTGCCCAGAAAAATATGGGACCGGCCGGCGTTTGCATGGTGATTATACGTGAGGATATGCTGTCCCGCTGTTCCGAAGACATTCCGACCATGCTGCGCTACAGCACCTATGCTGCCAAAAATTCCATGTTCAACACCCCACCCTGCTTCGCCATTTACACCGTGCAATTGGTGCTGAAGTGGCTGGAGGAGACCATCGGTGGGCTGGACAAGATGTTGGCATTGAATCAGAAAAAGGCCGGCCTGCTTTATGACTATATGGATCAGACCGATTTTTACCGGGCGACTGCGGACCCCGACAGCCGGTCACTGATGAATGTTACCTTCCGCCTGCCCAGCGAGGACCTGGAAGCCGCCTTTGTGGCTGCCACTTTGAAAGAAGGATTGGGCGGGCTCAAGGGCCATCGCAGTGTGGGCGGTTGCCGGGCATCCATTTATAACCCGACGCCACTGAGCGCCGTTGAAGCGTTGGTCGATTTCATGAAAATGTTTGAGCGTGAAAACGGATAAAACCATCGTAAACGTTTACGGGGCACCGCATCTGCGGCGCCCTGTAAACCCCGTGTTTGCATCCGGATCCGTCCATCCACCGGATGCAAGCATCCGAAATCCAATGAATGCAGACGGCCCGTAGCGCCGGTTATGATTTTTTGTGAAAAAAAATCTGTAAGGCCGTTTGTGTCTTCCATTTACCATTCTTTGTCGATCTTGCTCCGAATTCCCCCCTTTTGGGTCACCCAGGGTCAAGGGGCAACCCATAAAACCATATATTCTTGAAATGTCAAATGGTTATGCCTGTATAGACATAACCCGTTTCCCTTGACAACCCCTTTGAAGGTCCATAATAGTACTCGCTGAGTTGAGCCATTAGCAGTTAGCAAAATGATTCTGTGTCGTTAGCGAAAAGACCAGGCGCTAACGGTCAAAAGCGAATCGTTTGTTTTAGGTATATTCGTTTACAAATGACTCTTCCGCCACTTCAACGTGCTCGGCGGATTCTCTTTAACCCAGCCTCAGATCAAAGCGGAGGGATGATATGGACAAAATTTTAAGAATTGATGTTAGCGCAGCCGACGGGCCGGCTACCAAAACCGAGGGCCTGGGAGCGTATGCTGGATTAGGCGGACGCGCCATGACTTCGACCGTAGTGGCCAAGGAAGTGCCGCCCACCTGTCATCCATTGGGGGGCGAAAACAAACTAGTGATTGCGCCGGGACTGTTGAGTGGATCAGCGGCAGCTATATCCGGCCGCATCAGCGTGGGGTGTAAAAGTCCCTTGACCGGCGGTATCAAAGAAGCCAACTCTGGCGGCCAAGGAGCTCAGGTGATGGGCCGTTTGGGGTATGCGGCGATCATCATCGAAGGCCGCCCCGCCAATGACGGCCTCTACAAAGTAATCATCAACAAGGATGGCGTCACCGTTGAATCCGCCGACGACCTCAAGGGCCTGGGCAACTATGACACCGTAGAGAAACTGGCCGCTCAGTACGGCAATAAAGTGGCTTTTGTAACCATCGGTCAGGCCGGTGAGATGAAAATGAGCGCCGCCACCATCGCCTTTACGGACATGGAACAGCGTCCCACCCGCCATGCCGGCCGCGGCGGTGTTGGTGCCGTCATGGGGGCCAAAAACATCAAGGCCATCGTTTTGGACGACGCCGGCCTGAAAATGCGTCAACCGGCCAATCCCGAAAAATTCAAGGCTGCCAACAAGAAATTTGCTGCCGGTCTGCGCAAGCATCCGGTCTGTGGTGAAGGCCTGCCTACCTTCGGCACCAATGTACTGACCAATCTCCTCAACGAAGCCGGCGGCTACCCCACCCACAATTTCTCCAGGGGGCAATTCGAAGGCGCCGCCAAAATATCCGGTGAAGCCCAGGCAGCCCTGGAAAACGAGCGCGGAGGCGAAGGTTCGGCCACCCATGGTTGCCACCGGGGCTGTGTGATCCGCTGCTCTGGAACCTTTTATGACAAGGATGGCAATTTTGTCACCAAACAGCCTGAATACGAGACGGTTTGGTCTCACGGCGGCAACTGCGGCATCGACGACCTGGATGTGATCGCCCAATTGGACCGCATGGACGACGACATCGGCCTGGATACCATTGAAATGGGCGCCACCATCGGTGTTGCCATGGATGGCGGGTTGGCCTCCTTCGGAGACGGCCAGGCGGCCATCAAGCTTATCCAGGAAGTGGGTGACGGAACACCGCTGGGAAGAATCCTGGGTAATGGTGCCGCCGTTACCGGCCAGGTCTTTGGTGTGGAACGCGTGCCTGTGGTCAAACGCCAGGCCATGCCCGCCTACGACCCACGCGCCGTGCAGGGCATCGGCGTTACCTACGCCACCACCACCATGGGCGCCGACCATACGGCCGGCTACGCTGTCACCAGCAACATCCTCGGCGTGGGCGGAAGCGTCGATGCGCTAAAACCCGAAGGTCAGGTGGATTTGTCCCGTAACCTCCAGATCGCTACGGCGGCCATTGATTCCACCGGCATGTGTCTGTTCATCGCCTTTGCGCTTCTAGACCAGCCGGAAACGTTCAATGCCCTGGTGGATCTGATCGGTGCTTTCCTCGGCACGGAGATGACCGCCGACGATGTCACGGCCCTGGGCCAGGCGGTTCTGACCACCGAGCGCGAATTCAACGAGGCCGCCGGGTTCACCAGCAGGGATGATCGGTTGCCCGACTTCTTCAAAAACGAGCCGCTGGAGCCGCACAAGGTTACCTTCGGCGTCACCGATGAAGAGTTGGACTCGGTTTTCAACTGGTAAGCACGCGTTTCATAGAAATATAAAAACAACAGGGAGATCCAAACGGGTCTCCCTGTTTGGTTAGGACGGTATCGTGTCCGTCCGGAAACAGGTACATTTGCTTGAGATCAAGGCCCACGAAAAATTAACCCGCAGGCATATGGCCGATCTTCCGAGGCGTTAATTTTTCGCGCAGCGCAGATATGAACAAATTGGCCATTTGGGGAGGGCTTCCATGACCCGAGTCGAACTCCGGATCCGCAAAACAGGCCTGATGCCCTTTTACTCGCTACTCGAAATCGGCGTGGGGTTGCAGGCCAACACCGGTTGCACCCTTCGGGTTTTTCTGTGTGGTCAGTTGGGCCTGTCCGAGGAATACCTGGAAAATCGGATCCAGACCCTGTTGCTTGATTATCGTCCGGTGGATGATGTGGATACGGCGCGGATCAGGAACGGCGCCACCCTGGCCCTGAGTGCGGCCATGCCCGGCCTGGTCGGTGCCACCATGCGCAAGGGAGGCCGCTACGCCGCCTTTCGCCAAAGCATTTCACAGGGTGTCGAAACCGATGATCGACGTCGGAGCCAAGGCCGCGTGACCCTTAAGGTGTTTAACTTGATCGCCCAGGAGATTGGCCAGGGACTGCTGGCATCGGGTGTAGAGGTCAGGGGCAGCGATCTTGCCTGGGCCGTAGGCCGCAGCCTCGAAAGCAGTGCCGATACCATCGTCGGTGCACGCCTGGATGGCCAATCGGTCTCTCCCGACATGGCCTTCTTCTCCTCTCTCTCCGCAAAGCCGGTATGGCTGTCGCTTTTGGCTGCCGACTGACCCCGTTTCTGCAACGCTGGGGCTTTCTAAATTCCGAGCACCATGCGTATGGATGACAAATGCGGCAGCCTTATGAAATCGGTTGCCTTCTCTTGTCCATCGGGGTATTGGTAACAGGCTCCAATCAGCGTACATCTGCGGCACAACCCCCGAATCCCGATCCCTGCTCATGGAGGCCACCATGCAAGACGACCAGGCCATCGCCGGCCTGTTGGCAAGCGTTCCCCGGCAATACCAGACGCAGATTACCGATGCATCTCTGTTCAAATAAGACACGCTTAGAAATGGTTCGCCGTCTGGAACTGATTGAAATCAAGGTTTTCGAACATTTTTACCGCAAGCCTATGGTTGATATTCCGAGGATAACAATGTTCGTATTATGCACGGTTGGGGTATATTAACCCTTCTTTTTTTTCAGCTTGGCCCAGGCGTCGCGCAACGTCACCGTACGGTTAAACACCAGGGCACCGGGTTTGGAATCGCGGCTGTCCACACAAAAATATCCCAGACGCTCGAACTGGCAGAAATAGCCCGGCTGGGCGTCGGCCAGGCTGTGCTCCAGCTTGCAGCCGTCCAGCACTTCCAGGGCCTTGGGATTGATAAAATCTTTATATGTCTTGCCCCCCACCTTTTCGTCCGGATTGGCCTTGTCGAAAAGACGGTCGTAGAGCCGCACCTGGGCATCGACGGCATGGGCCGTGGAGACCCAGTGCAAGGTCGCCTTGACTTTGCGGCCGTCCGGGGCGTCACCGCCGCGGGTGGCCGGGTCGTATGTGCAGCGCAGCTCAATCACTTCGCCGGTGGCTTCGTCCTTGATCACGTCGGTGCAGGTGACGAAAAATGCGTAGCGCAGGCGCACCTCGCGTCCCGGGCCGAGACGGAAGAATTTCTTGGGCGGATTTTCCATGAAGTCGTCACGTTCGATGTAAATTTCCCGTGAAAATAAAATCTTACGCTTTCCGGCGTCGAGGTCCTCGGGGTTGTTGACCGCGTCGAGTTCGTCCACCTGGCCTTCGGGGTAGTTTTCGATGACGACCTTCAGCGGCCGCAGAACACCCATGACCCGGGGCGCCGTTTTGTTGAGTTTTTCGCGTACGCTGTATTCCAAAAGGGCCACGTCCACGACGCTGTCCCGTTTGGCGACACCAATGCGGTCGCAGAAATCGCGAATGGCCTCGGGCGGATAGCCCCGGCGGCGAAGACCGCATATGGTGGGCATACGCGGGTCGTCCCAGCCTTCCACGATGCCCTCTTCCACCAACTGGATCAGCTTGCGTTTGCTCAGCACCGTGTAGCTCAGGTTCAATCGGGCGAACTCAATCTGCCGCGGATGGCAGGGGGCTTGTACATTATCCAGCACCCAATCGTACAGGGGCCGGTTGTTTTCGAACTCCAGGGTGCACAGGCTGTGGGTGATGCCTTCGATGCTGTCCGACAGGCAGTGGGTGAAATCGTACATGGGGTATATACACCACGCATCGCCGGTGCGGTGGTGGTGGGTTTTGCGGATACGGTACAACGTTGGATCACGCATGATCACGTTGGGGTGCGCCATGTCGATTTTGGCCCGCAGGACCCGCGACCCGTCGGCAAATTCGCCGGCCCGCATACGGGTGAACAGGTCCAGGTTCTCTTTTACACTGCGGTCACGCCAGGGGCTGTCCGTGCCCGCTTCGGTGAGGGTACCGCGATTTTCACGGATTTTATCGGCATCCTGATCGTCCACATAGGCCTTGCCGGACCGGATGAGTTGCAGGGCGAATTCATAGAGTCGCTCGAAGTAGTCCGAGGCATAGTGCAGACGGTTTTCCCAATCGAAGCCCATCCAGCGGATATCTCCCATGATGGCATCCACGTATTCCACATCTTCTTTGGTGGGATTGGTGTCGTCGAAGCGCAGGTTGCAGGTACCATTGTATGTGTTGGCGACGCCGAAGTTAAGGCAGATGGACTTGGCATGACCGATGTGCAGGTAACCGTTGGGTTCCGGTGGAAAGCGGGTGGCCACGGTCCCGTCGTTTTTGTTGGCTTCAAGATCCGCGTCGATGAAAGTGGTGATAAAATTGGATCCGATATTGTTTTCATTCTGGGTCATGTTCAGCGTCCTTTATGATTTGACAATATTGGCGTTTAACAAAAGTGGGCCCCAACCTTGCCTAAAAATACGAAAATTATCGTTACTTCGGGCTTTTGCAACGCTGGGGCGGACACGACTATGGCAAAAACCGGGGATGGTGTCAAACCGATAGCCTGAATAAAGAATCCAATTGGCAGTTGCTTTTTTCAGCCGAAAAACTACGATATAAAGTTTGACAAATCAGGACTGAACCAAACGGGACAGGAGAATGACGGGTGAATATATTCGGCCGGACCCACAATCAGTTTGTCGGCGATTTTCGAAGCCGTTATGGAAAGGGACCGCATTATAGTACCGCTGTTTATCGGCACGTGATGAAGGCTGGAAAAACGTTCCTCGACACCCTGGATGTCGTTGCCGGAAAGAAGGATCTGATTGCATCGTTGCTGGCTGACTTGGACTTTTCTCCGATCCGTCTGGTCAAACAAATGTCTGACCAGGGGGTTATCAAATTCATTTCCCGCCTGGCAGATGGGCTGGATATCGAATCGGTGATTATTCCCATGCATCGACGCAAGACGCTGTGCGTTTCCAGTCAGGTCGGATGCCGCATGGGCTGCCGGTTTTGCCGCACGGGAAAAATGGGCCTTATACGAAACCTGACGGCTGCTGAAATCGTCAGTCAGGTGTTTGTCGCCCGTCACCAGATCGGTTCGAAAATTCGTAATGTGGTTTTCATGGGGATGGGCGAACCACTGGATAATTGGGACAATGTGGTTCAGGCCATACGTGTGATGTCTGACCAACGCGGGCTGGATATTTCCCCACGCCACATCACCCTGTCCACCGCAGGTCTGACCGGCGGCATCAATCGCCTTGCACAATTTGACGATCCTTCCGTTAACCTGGCGGTTTCCCTAAATGCGCCCAACGATGATATCCGATCACTGATCATGCCCATCAACCGTGCGATGCCGATGGCATCTTTACGGCAGTCTTTGATGCAATTTCCCCTGTCCAGGAAATCGGCGATTTTTATCGAATACGTATTGATCAAGGGGATCAATGACCGGCGGGAGCACGCTCGGGCCTTGGCCCGGTTTCTTGCTCCCATCAATGCCGTCAAGGTGAACCTGATACCATACAATCCCGAACCCGGGTCGGAATTCAATCCGCCGTCGGCCGAGGCTTATGAGCAGTTTCATGCATGGCTGGTGGCGGAGAAGGTTTTTGTCCGGCGCCGCAGCGAAAAAGGGGCTCGCATCATGGCGGCTTGCGGTCAGTTGGGCCTGCCGATCCGGCCGCCGGACATGCCCCTTCGCGGCAATGGCGACCCAAAAGAGTCATAGGGAAAGAAAACTTTTTGTAAGCGTTCACAGGGCAAACGAATCTGCTTTGTTACCGGGCACTTGAAGTATGCCCCATACGTTTGCGTGCCCGAAGCCGCACATCTACGTTCGCCCTGTAAACGCTTACCGGCTGTGCTTTACAGGTATTGGCTGCTTCTACCCCGTGAACAGGTAGAACTTTTTCATTCCTACCCTTGGTTCCGAATAAAAAATAACGATTTCGAACCGTTACAAATTCGTCAATTTTCGTATGGTTCAAAATCAAAACGTTGGGCACCCACCGCCGCTTCCGCCATCAGCCCGCCTTTGGCATGCACGAATATGGCGAAGCCCTTATGGTATTGGGCCTCGGCTTGGGTCCCGGTAGACGGCGTGGCACTGGCCCCGGCAGAGGTCCCCATGGTTCCCGCATTGGCCTGAGCACCGGAGATGGCGACCACTACGGATACGTTCATGTCGACCTCGAAAGCGCCGCTGGTAAATTCGTTGTAGGCCCGCTCGTCCTGGAAAAAGATGATTTCACTAAAAGCTTGCCCCCCCAACTGTAGTCCGAGGGTCATCTTGCCCGTGGTTACGGTTCCGGTAGGGCTGCCGTTTCGGTACACTTTGCCTTTGCCATAGGCGGCACCCACGATGATGCCTCCTTTGCCGATTGTGGGAAACACGGCGTAACCGTAAGCCGTATCGAAAAAGGGTTTTACATTGGGTGCGCTTTTGAACATAGCGATGGCGTCTGCCTGACTGTCGGCGCCAGCGGCCGCCAGCGGTAGAATCAGTATGGCCGCAATGGTGATAGTCAACAAAAAACCAAATAATTTCATTTGTTTGTTCTCCTTTCCGGATAAAATTGTTGTAAGCGTTCACCAAGCTTTTGAAGTCTGCCCCATGCGTCTGTATGTCCGAAGCCGTAGGTCGTTCCTGTCCACAACTATTCGAATTTGTTCGATATAAAGGCGTTAAATCTAATTTTATCTCGGGTTTTACCGGCGGTATTGGGTTGATATTCCGAGAATAAAAATTTTCGTATAACGCAGATATCGGGCCAATTGGCCATTTATGGACGGGCACTAGGCCGCCGGCTCTCGAATCATCACCCAATATCGGGATCCGGTTTTCGGTTCGTCAAAAGCTTCTTTTTCCTGAAAACCCAATCGACGATAAAAGCCCATGTTCCTATGGGTAAAGGTCTCCAGGTACACAAACGAATGTGACCGGTCGCCTGCGGCCTGCTCCAGTAGTGGCCTGATCAGGCGTTGCCTCCACCCCTGCCCCTGATGTGGCGGTGCAACCCCGATAATGGAAAGGTACCAACTGCCTGCCGGCACACACGGCATGGTATGGCGGTCCATGAAAGCGGTAATTTCCGCGTAGGTTGCCATACTCGTGTTTCCCATGTGTTGGGTGAGGAAGGCTTTTTTTTGGCTATCTTTCTGCGTTGCCTGTTGTTCATCCAGTGGCATGGAACAGATTGAGGCACCCCAGGATTCATCATCCGGGGTAAGCAGACTGCCGTAGTTGCGTGCCTCGCGCATGGAATAATCGTAATAGCGCAGCATGGTTTCCCTGCGAAGTGAGGGCTTTTCCGCCAGACTATTTTCCATGGCGATGTAAAAGGCATCTTCGGTCAGGGAATCATACAATGCCTCGGCCAATTGCCGGTATTTAAATGTATAGGTCATATCGGTTGCGCTTTTTTCAAACAGATTCCCGCAGTGTCAAGAAGAACCGTCAACCAGGGGGCGCTTCCTTTCGTAGACCATACCGGCGGCCGGTCCTTTGTCTGATCGCATTTTTCGTTCTGAATCATCCTTCATCTTCACGTTCTGCCCGAATCATTGGGGAGGCGCTGCAGAGGTCCGTATCAGCCTTGGTTTCCCAATAAATCGCTACAGATTTCAATTAATAAAGCGATTGGCCTCGGAGGCCTTGTGGATGTCGATAATCTTTGTTTTTTCCGTATAATCTTTGACTTCGTAGCGTGTAATGCCCTGCAGTTTATCGGTGATGTCACGCATGCGTTCGAACTGGGCGGTCATTTTTTCGATGTCGGCAAGGGTTTCCTGGTCGTCGAGCTTCATGGCCAAGATCTCGGTATAACCGGACAGGGCCTGCAGGGGCTGGTTGAATTCATGGCAGACCGCCCCGGCCGTTTCCAGAACGCCCTCGAGTTTTTCTTTCTGAAGCCGGACTTGGATCGCCTGATTTTTCTCGGTGAGGTCGGAGAGAACCGCGACACACCCGTCGAAACAGCCTTGGTGATCCAGGATCGGCGCAAGGTTGAAGAGAAACTCCCGTTGTTGGCCGTCGGCACACAGAACGGATGCCTCAAACATATGCACGTCATCCTTGTCACGCATCCGGTGCTCTTCGCGCTGATAGAGAGCGGATAGATCGGCAGGAATCTGATCGGTCAGTTCCTGGGGCCGTTTGCCAATGATACGGTCCCGTGTCAGGCCCAGAATCTGCTTGGCGAAAACATTGTTGCAACCCTGGTATACGCCGCCGGCATCCTTGAAATAGATGGGTGTGGGGATGGTGTTCATGAGGGTGTCCATGAGATTCAGGTAGTTACGCAGCTTCTCTTCGGTTTTTTCCCACGTGGCTTTGTCGCGGGCGTGAAGGTCCTCCCAGGCACACATCTTTTTAT
Organism: Deltaproteobacteria bacterium; assembly: GCA_002747175.1. Lineage (GTDB taxonomy): Bacteria > Desulfobacterota > Desulfobacteria > Desulfobacterales > Desulfosarcinaceae > Desulfosarcina. Next base: position 15,416 of record PDTK01000025.1, read on the forward strand.
GGGCTTCAAGAAGCGATTGCCGAACCTTGCGCAGTTTACGCCGCTGGTGCCAGTGGTCGTTGATCGCCCATGCGGTCCCGGCCATCAGCAGCAGAATTGTTAATACGAGGAGAATTTCCATAACAGGAACTCCGATGGGGCCAATTTTTGGACAGCCGGCAATTTATTTCAATGGTGATCGTCACACGTCAAGGATCGGGGATTTGCCGGTTGGTGTTAAAGGATTCAAATCGGTTCGTTTTCGGCAAATCATTGAACAATGCGCCTTGTCCCATATCCTCTCATCTTCACTTAAAATTTGGTGGTGCAAAGCTAACAAAGACTTATAAAAACATCAATATTGTTTTGTAAGCGTTCACAGGGCACCGTATCTGCTTTGTTACCGGGCAATTGTAGTATGGCCCATACGTCTGCGTACCCGAAGCCGCACATCTACGTTCGCCCTGCAAGCGCTTACCGGCTGTGCTTTACAGGTATTGGCTGCTTCTACCCCGTGAACAGATACCTTGTTTTACCCCCCCAGTGTTGATGGTTTCGTAAAAAGGTCTTTTTTAGCGATTTCACCCTGCATAACTTGTTGAAATTATTAAGGGCGACTTTTGACTTTTTACGGGACTATCAGTATTGCATAATCAAAATTACGGGAATCAAACAGGTGTAGTTGGATCATACCCTTGCGCTGTTTTTTGGTTTTCTTGTGCGTAAAAATGAATCGATAGCCTGTATCCCAGGACTTCGGTTTTCGGAACTTTGTAGAATTTTATCGTAATTTGTGTTTTACTGAATTTCAATTGCGGTGGTTTCCTGATTTAGGATGATTGTTTGTTAGACAATCCTTTTATATCCTTTATTTACGGTCCACCGCAAGTTTTTTACTTCTCTTTTTTCTCTTTTTTATGCAATTATAAGGTTCTATGGACGAAGTGCTAAGCGGAAAAATATCCAAATAGTAACGAATTCAGAACCATACCCGATTATAAATTTTAAACTCCTGGAGTCATTTATGAGAATACTGGTGAGCACTGTCCTTATCATTTTCCTGGTGCAATTTGTTGCCTGTGATGTAGCGGAAAAAGCCCCTGAAACACCGAAAGTTCGCGGCGTGAAAACCTTGAAGATTGGTGAAATTGAAAACACCATTACGCGTCGTTATCCCACCCAATTACAGTCCACGGATATCTCTGCCCTGTCATTTGAGATCGGGGGGCGACTGGAAGAAAAACATCTGGAAGTTGGACAACAGGTCCATGCGGGACAACGCTTATTTACACTGGATCCAACTTCGCTGCACCTTGCCGTGGGCAAAGCCGAAGCCGCCCTGCAGCAGGCATTGGCAACCGCATCGGACGCACAAAGCGATTTACAACGGCAACTATCGTTGTATCAACAAAAAATTGTCAGTCGTTCCAAGGTGGAACGTGCCACAACTGCCAAAAAA
>PDTK01000044.1 GCA_002747175.1 Deltaproteobacteria bacterium
GTTGGGATTTTAATGCTGAAGTCTGCATCGTTTCCAATCTTCTCAACCATGTTTTACTTGAATACTTCCGTTTAATTTCGGAATCGCCTACTTTAGGTTCGTATAACGCAGATATCGGACAAATTGGCCATTTCCGGATGGCACGATAGCTACAAACGATGACTGTCTTTGGTCTGGTTCAAAGTATATCGGCTCAACAGGCTGCCGGCCCAGTACCCATTTTCCGGATCCGTGAAAAAACGCCGAAAAAGATTCAGGCTGGCACGTCGCCGGACACCGGCAACCAGTGTAAGTGGCGCATCCCGGTATAAAGGCGGCAAACCGGTAAGATCACATCCGGTCCCCCCTCCCATTACGTCCTCGTATGCATAGACGATCCGGTTGATTCCGCTCAACACAATGGCCGCAAAGCACATCAAGCATGGCTCCATGGTACTGTATATCGTCAGATCGGTTCGGTCCAGGTGTTCACCGGCCAAGCCCAAATGCCTGAGCGCGTTGATTTCGGCATGGTCGATTTCATTGACCGCCCCGGCCGTGGTGCCCGTTCGATGCCCCCGGGCAACGACCGCCGTGCCATCGGCAATGACACACCCCACCGGAAATTCGCCCTGCGTAAGGGCCGATTCGGCCATCTCCAGTGCTTCGGCCATAAAGTGTCTGTCTGAATACGACACGGTCCTTTCTTTCATGCAACCCCGTCTTTCATGCAATCCGGCAGGCGGTATCATCGCAGGGACAGCTACCATCGATTTCAAAGGCGTATACGATTCTGGATTCCATTTCCGATCGCTTGTCGGATATGCGGGAAAACGCAAAGTCGTCCATTTGCCGGACAATGGTAGCCCGTGATGGAATCCGGTCGAATCCCGAAGCCACATGTTTACCCGTTTCGCCATTGAGTACGTCTGCACCTTCGCCGTTGGTCACGACCACCACCGGAATTTGGTAGGGTTCGATCAATCGGGACATGGCAAGGGCCGACCGGTGACGGGTTACCAGCGAACCGGGACCGTACTTAACCATCATCACCGTATAGCCGCCAACGGCCAACAAAAAATCCACCGGCAGGCGCCCTTTGCGATCATCGGCGGAAACGATGAGCACATGGCGTGGTCGGATCTCCGCACATGCATAACCTTTTTCGTTCATCAACAACCGTGCAATCGATTGCCGGTAGCGTTCATCATGGGTGTCCACAAGGGTTTCACCGGTAACGCAGTCCAATAGTTCGCCCAGAATCAAATGATGACCGTCCATGGGTTCCTATTCTTTCTGTGCCGCTCGCCCACCAACAACATACCGCTTTACAAAGCCTTTTGCGAATTGCTAAAAGTGAACTGCCTATGATTTAATCTGAGTTGAGCCATTGGTCGTTAGCAAAATGATTCTGTTGCGTTAACGAAAAGCATGACACCACCGGCCGGATTAAGCCCTAATATTTTGTAATTATCTGAAACTAAAGACCAAACGCTAACGGCTAAAAGTCAATTGATTATTTCAGGTTTAACTTAATACATCCGTAACCAATAGACAACCAGTATGCCATGAACATCCGTGAGCAATTTGAAAAACGCGAAAAAAACTTTATGTCTCCATTCGGGTGTCTCAGCGCCCGTAGTCAAGGCCGGCAACGCGCAGAAGGGCCATGCCCACTCCGGACCGCCTTTCAGGTGGACCGGGATCGCATCGTCTATTCCAATGCCTTCCGGCGATTGAAACACAAGACACAAGTTTTTCTTAACCCGCTGGGTGATGAGTACCGCACGCGGTTGACCCATACACTGGAAGTCTCCCAGATCGCCCGCACCATTGCCAGGGCCATGTTCCTGAACGAAGATCTGGCCGAAGCCATCGCCCTGGGACACGATTTGGGACACACCCCGTTCGGACACGGCGGAGAGGCCGTGCTGCAGGAAATCCACGATCCGGGTTTTTTCCACCACAAACAGAGCCTGCGCATCGTCGATGTAATCGAAAACGACGGCAAGGGTCTGAACCTGACCCACGAGGTTCGGGACGGTATCCTCAAACACTCCAAGGGATATGGAAAAATCCTGCCCGATGATCCGGAGGAAATGGCCTGTACCATTGAGGGCCGGATTGTTCGCATCGCCGATATCATGGCCTATTTGAATCATGACCTCGACGATGCCATCCGCAGCGGTGTCATTCGTGAGCACCAGGTACCGTCGGTCTGCAACCGAATCATCGGACGCACCCACCAGGAACGCGCCACCACCATGATTCGGGATCTGGTTTTCTCCAGCCGCGCATCGGACGGAGAACTCAAACTCGCCATGAGCGATGAAGTTTTCGATGCCATGACCACCTTGCGGGCTTTTTTGTATGAAAACGTGTATCGCAGCGTTCAGGTGCACCGTGAATTCGTGAAGGCCAAAAAAATCCTGTCCGAGCTGTATGCATACCTGATGGAAAATGAGGGCATTCTCGAAGTGGAGCTGACCCGTATGGGAAGCGCCGGCTGCTTAAACAACGGTGAACCCCGCGAACAGGTGGTTTGTGATTTCGTCGCCAGCATCACGGACAGACATGCCCTGAATCTATACAAAAAATTATTTTTCCCGTCTCCGACAGTATAAAAATCGGATAAATTCCATGAGCCAGCCGTCCAATATCATCTCCTTGGCAGCCGAACCCGCAGCACCCTTCATGGAACAACTGGCGACCTGTTTTGCGGAGATGAGCCAGGCCTATGCGGCGGTTGCCGAACGTTACGGCTTTCGCTGTAACGGATGCGAGGACAATTGCTGTCAGACACGCTTTTATCATCACACCCTGTTGGAATATCACTATTTATCGAAAGGCCTGCGACGGCTGGACAACCGGATTCGTAAAATGATCATTGAAAAGGCAATCCGGGCCATAGAAAAGATGGAAGACGCCGATCGCAGGAACGAATCGGTACGAATTATGTGCCCACTGAACCACAAGGGGCGCTGTTTAACCTATGTGTATCGCCCGATGATCTGCCGATTACATGGCATTCCCCATGAACTGCGCCGGCCCGATGGGGGGAGGGTCCACAACCCGGGCTGCGATGAATTTTTTAACCAGTGCCGGCAATGCGGAAAAACCGAGTATATTCCTTTCGACCGCACCCCTTATTACCGAAAGATGGCCTTTTTGGAAAAAGAACTCCGCCGGAAAACCGGCCATACGGCAAAACTCAAACTGACCATCGCTCAGATGGTCGTGCAACTAACGGATTCAACCCATGAAATCGATTGACGCCGAAGCGATCCACCGTCTTCCGGGAATACCGTTGAAAAAGAGCGATACGTTTCAATTTCGGTGTCACAGCGGGCTTTCCTGCTTCAACCAATGTTGCCGGAACCTGAATCTGTTTCTGTATCCCTATGACATACTCCGTTTGCGAAAAAGCCTCGGCCTGGATTCGGATCAATTTCTCGACCGCCATGTGGACGTCGTGTTGCGTGATGGCAACCACTTCCCGGATGTACTCTTGCGTATGGCCGACAACGATTCCAGGACCTGCCCATTTCTCGGCAGTGAGGGATGTACGGTTTATTCGGACCGGCCCGACACCTGCCGTACCTTTCCGGTTGAACACGGCCTTTTGTTCGGCGATCGACCCGGTGAATCAAAAACCATCAGTTTTTTCCGCCCTCCGGACTTCTGCCAGGGGCAGCATGAAAACCAGGAAATGACACTTGACCGATGGGCAAATGACCAGGATGCCGTCATGCACAATCGCATGACCATTCGATGGGCCTCTGTCAAAGCCATGTTTCACCGCAATCCCTGGGGGCCGGAAGGGATGAACGGCGCCAAAGGAAAAATGGCCTTTATGGCCGCCTACAATATCGACCGGTTCCGCGAATTCGTTTTCGGAAGCAGTTTTTTAAAGCGCTATCGCATCAAAAAGGCACTGGCCAAAAAACTGCGAACCAGTGATCGGGAATTGCTTTTATTCGTATTCGAGTGGATCCAATATTTTGTCTGGGGAATTCCCTCCAAAAACATCCGGGCTTGACATCGCGACAATCGGCCATCTGTGGAGCAGCACTATTTTCGGCCCTCTACGGCTTCGGCGATATTAAAACAATAATCCCCGATTTTTTCCAGATTGGTCAGCAGGTTGACGTACAACAGTCCCTGGTTGAGACCGCATTCCTTGGAGCGCAGGCGCTGAATATGATCGTCGCGAAATCGTTCGCGCATGGCGTCGATGGTATTTTCGATCGTTTCGGCCTGGCTCATGAAATTCGTCTGCTTTTGTTGCATGCCCGAGGCTAAAAGATCGAGGAATTCCGCGACCTTGTCCACCAGTTGGTGCAGATCCGCATTGGCGGTCTTCGTAAATGTCAAATCGGTTTCGATCATGTTCTCGATGATCTGGGCAATATTTTCGACGGAATCACCGATGCGTTCGATGTTGTTGGTCATGCGCATCAGACTGGAGATTTCCTTGGCTTCGGACTCGCTGACATCGCCCTGATAGATCCGGGTCAGGTAGGCCACGATCTCCCGCTGCATGTCATCCAAATGATTTTCCACCTGACGCCATTTGGCCAGTTTCTTATAATCTCGATCGGTCAGCCGTTTGATCGTTCTGCGAAAGGTGTACTGGGCGGTTTCGGCCATGCGGAATATTTCACTGCGGACTTCGACAATGGCGGCAATGGGCGTATTGATGAGCCGGTCGCCGAAGTTGGGCAGCCGGTAGTAATCGATATCTTCCTCTTCTTTGGGAGAAAGCATGATGGCGACCTTAATCAACCAGGGAAGCACCAAAAGGAAAAAAGAAGCGTTGATCACATTGAACATCGTATGGCCGTTGGCAATGTAGCGGGCAACATTGACCATATCGTCACCGACGACCTGGTCCACCGGTCCGGCCCCCAGCCCCAGGGTCACCGATTCGACCAGCTTGACGAAAAGCGGAAAGATGCACAGCATGAGCGTCACGCCCATTACATTGAACATGGTGTGTGCGCGTGCGGCCCGGTGTGCGTTGATATTGTTGGAGCCGATGGTCGCCAGTTCCGCTGTGATGGTGGTGCCGATATTCTCTCCCAGCACGAGAGCCATGGCCCCTGGAAACGTCAGCAGCCCCTGGCCGGCCAAGGTCATGGTCAGACCGATCGTGGCTGACGATGATTGCACCATGATGGTCAACACGGCGCCCACAACCACGCACAGTAACAATCCACCGACTGAACTGGGATCGAATTTGGTAAAAAAATCCAGAAAGGCCGGGTCGCTCTTAATGGGGGACAGCCCAAGCTTCATGACAGTCATCCCGTAGAACAAAAGACCGAAACCCAGTATCACATCACCGATATAGCGGGTCTTCTTCTGCTGGGAAAAATACTTGAGCCCCACCCCGAGGGCGATGGCCGGCAACGCCGCCTTGGTCAGCTTGAAAGCGATCAATTGTGCCGTGACGGTGGTACCGATATTGGCGCCCAGGATCATGCCCACGGCCTGCTGCAGGGTCATCAATCCGGCGGTAACGAAACCGATCAGCATCACGGTGGTGGCAGACGAGGATTGGACCATGGCGGTGACGACCGCACCGGTCAGGCAACCCACCACCCGGTTGGACGATACGGCACTCAAAATGGCCTTGATCCGCTTTCCAGCGGACATCTGAAGGCCCTCGGTCATCATTTTCATCCCCAGAATGAACATGCCGAGTCCGCCGAAGGTCGTAATGAACACTTTTAACATCGTTCGCTCCCATCCATGGTTTGGTGATGGTATCCGCTATTGGCCGGAGGCACCGCAACTCGCTGGCAAAATAGAATATTACTTTTTGTTTCAGTCAGTTAAATAGGGTCCGGGAAAATTCCTGGTCCGGTTCTTATCATACACCGGATAGATGTCAAGAACCAATGGGCGCGTACCTCAAATCCGGTAGCCGATGGCATAAAAATCGACATCTTCCGGATGGACGTATTCCTCCGATATGGCCTTGCCACGAACCGAAATGCCGGCCCTGTGGACACTTTGCGGATCACCGGAAACCAGTGGATGCCAGGATTCCAGCCCCTTGCCTTCGGACAGCCGGCGATAGGCACAGGTCCGCGGCAGCCATCGAAGCCGGGGAATTTGAGAGGGGGTCAGGACCAGGCAGCCGGGGACCCGTATGGTCCGGTTCTCATAATCGCTGCACCGGCATTGTTGTGTATCCAGCAGGTAGCAGGAAACCCATGTATAGGTCACCTTGCCGGTTTTTCCGTTATGAAATTTTTGCAGACAGCAGCGTCCACATCCATCGCACAGGGATTCCCACTGCTGGCGGCTCATCCGATCCAGTGTCAGGCGCTCCCAGAATGTCTGTTCGACCCCATGGTTTTTTGTTGAAGGATTTCCGTTATTCAAGGTTTTGTTTTTTAATTTTGGGTTGACCGGTGTCTGTCAGTAATCAGGCATCGGAATTGCCGTCGCCGTCTTCCGGGCGCTGTTTGACGCTGAAAACGACATCGATGCGGTTTTTACTGCCGCTGTCCAGCTTCAATGAAGACGGTTGCAGGACCAGACCCACCGATATGGTTCCACTGGCGTCGATGGTGTCCAGGGGGATTTTTTCCGTGTAGATGGTTTGCAGGCCTTCCAGCATCCGGTTACCGCCGACCACCTCTACGGTGTCGGGGATCATGCGGACGTCTTCCAGAATCAATCCGTTGGCCAGTTTTCCGGCCCAGTCCGGCTGAACGGGCACCGTTTTCTTAGCCGGCAGGTCCAGGGTGACCTCCAGGATCTGGGGATCTACCTGTTTGAGCGCAATTCCCGGCGGCAGAGCAATACTCTCCCTGGCAATGGGGATCTGGTTGTGGCCGGCCACGGCGTTGGCCAGGTTGAGCTTGACCTTTACCTGGTCGGGACGCACGGACTTGATCAGCCTGGCGGAACCGCTGAGCTGCAGTTTGACGCTGCTGGCCGATGCGGCAAAGATTTCCATGCGGGGATCCCGGTTCATGAATTCCACCGGCACTTCCAGGGTCACCAGAGTTTCCAATCCGCGGGCGAAGCTGAACCAGATGCCCGTAATACTGATCAGGCATACCATGGCGGCAATGCCCAGTTCGATGGTCTGGCGTCTGATCCCGCCGGTGTGGTCGGTTTCACCGGCATGCTTGCGCAACACCTTTTCCAATTCAATGTTGTCTCGGATGGGAATGATCGATGATTCTTTGACCACCGTTACCTCGCCGCGCTCCTCGGACACCACCACCACCAGGGCATCGCTCTGTTCGGCCAGCCCCACGGCCGCCCGGTGCCGGGTGCCGAATTGTGAGGGCAGGTCACTGCGTTGGGAAAGGGGCAAAATAGCGGCCACTTCGACGATTCGATCACCATCGATAATTGCGGCACCGTCGTGAACCGGTGTGCCGTGCCAGAATATGCTCAGCAGCATCTCTCTGGAAAGCTTGCCCTGCCAGGAGACACCGCTTTGGGCCACGGTGTCGATGCCCTTTTTGAGGGGCAGGACGATCAGGGCGCCCAGTTTGCGGCGGGCCAGTTCGTAGACGCTTTCCACAATGGTGTCGATGGGTGTGTGCTGCTGGCGACGCGGAATTCCCCAGAAGAATGACTTGAAATTGTCGGTTTTCAGAACGCTGGCAATCTCGTTGCGAAACACGATGACGATGATCAGGGCCGCAGCGGCAATGATACCCTGCATGGCCCAACTGGTGACGATCATGCCGGTGTTCACGGCCAGCCGCTCCAGCATCCAGAGCATGGCGATGGCCATGATTATGCGAATCACGTTGGTTCCCCGGAACAGAACGAAGAGCCTGAACAGAATGTAACTGTTGAGCAGGATATCGACAATATCCTGCCAGCGCAGGTCCGTGAAAAAGAGGGTCAACGCATCCATCAGTCGTTTAATCCGTAATGCTGAAACGCAATATCTGCATGGGCTTGTTATTCTCGTCGGTAATCACCACCCGCCAGGGGCCTTTGTCTGCATCCCGCAGATGAACGGATGTGAACGCGGACCATCGCGGCGGATTGATGGTCAGCCGCTTAACCGTGATCAGCTCGTCCCGGCTGTACCATTTATGATGAATATAGGTTTGTTTGGGTACCGGGTTGAATTCTGTGAAACAGGATATCCGGCCCCTGTCGATGGAAAAAACGACTGCCGGATTGACCGGGGCGTATCCCTTGATGGTTTCGCATATGACCGCCCGGACCAGTTTCATTTCCCCTGTGGGGGAATTGGCGGAATCCTGTCCGGGGGCTTCGGAAGTCGGGGCGAACATCACGGCGGCGGCCATTAACCATAGTATTTGGCGGATTGCGGTTTTCATGAAGCCACAGTAGCGCACCCACTTTTTTTTTCAAGAGAAAAGGACGGGAAAAGATGGGGGTTGGAATCAGGCAGATTTGTTGCGGCGAAACAATTCGGCCAGGGAGCGCTGAATCAGGATCTGTTCGGCAGACTCCTTTTCCCTGATCTTTCTGACGGTTTCCGCATCCATCAGCCAGCCGAATCCCAGATCGTCGAAATAGACGATTTCTTTCTTTTTGACCATGAGCCATACTCCTTTATGCGATGGGCCTGATTGTGCAACACCTGGACCCGGTATGGATATCGTTGTGGTTCGTTGACTCTGGTATCGACTGTTTTGGGATTTCCTTTAGTATCTTGTGTCTGAAAGTCAGTCGGAAAAACAAGAAAAACATGCCGCCCTGGTCCTGTCCAAACCGCCCGGCAGACATTAAAAAAAATAAAACCCCTGAAGACTATATGATTAAAACGGGTTATTGAACGATATCACAGGGCCAGTGTCCATAATTGTCGATACCGACCCTTTGTTCCACGCTCTTTGCTCCGATCCTCAGATCCTCTCAAGCAGGTCACACAGCAGGCGCACCCCGAATCCGGTACCGCCGGCCCCGCAGTAATCAGTGGGCTTTTGGGACCAGGCCGGACCGGCAATGTCGATATGCGCCCAAGATGTGTCGCCGACGAATTCGGAGAGGAACAGCGCGGCGGTGATGGCGCCGCCCCAGCGTCCGTTGCTGATGTTGTTCAGGTCGGCAAAATCGTTTTTCAACAATTCCTTGTAGTCCTCGGGCAGCGGTAACTGCCAGCAGCGTTCATGCGTCGTTTCACCGGCAGTCACGATCGCGTCGGCCAACTTCTGATCCTTGGAGAAGACGCCAGCAATCTTTTCGCCCAGCGCCACGACACAGGCACCGGTGAGGGTCGCCAGATCGACCATGGTGTCCGGCTCGTACTGCTTGACAGCCCAGGCCATGGCGTCAATGAGGATCAACCGTCCTTCGGCGTCGGTGTTACCGATTTCAATGGTCTTGCCGGCATAGGAGCGGATAATGTCTCCCGGCCGGATGGCCGTTCCCGAAGGCATGTTTTCCACCAAAGGCATGACGCCGACCACTTTGGCCTGCGGTTTCAGTCGGGCTACGGCCAGCATGGTGCCTGCCACGGCCGCCGCACCGGACATGTCCATTTTCATGGTTTCAATGCTTCCGGACGGTTTGAGGTTGAGACCGCCCGAATCGAAGGTTACGCCTTTGCCCACAAGAACGACGGTTTTTTTGGCTCCCTGTGGTGCATATTCCATGGTTACCAGCCGGGGTTTGGCGTTGCTGCCCTGCCCCACGGCCAGCATGGCCCCGAACTTCTGCTGCTTCAGCCAGCGATCATCTTTGACCGTCACTTTGAGCTTGGCGGCTTTGCCCGCTTGCTGGATCAGGCTCGCAAAAGCAGCCGGACGCTTGTCATTCGAGGGTGTCGTCACCCACTCGCGTGCCATGATCGATCCGTTGCACACGGCTGCAACAGTGTCAATCAGACCGGCATGGGCTTTTTTCTGGGCGGCCGTGGCCATGAGAACCATTTTGCGAAGGGGCTTTTTGTCCTTCTTGGCTTTGTAACGGTCAAAAATGTGATTGCCCAGACAGCCGCCCTCCATAAGCGCTTTGAAAACCACGGCGGCATCCAGTTCGGCTGCGGATGCTGCCGGCGTGGCCAGTGTGAGGTCTGCCAATCCGGCTTTCACACCGAACCTGACCGCCTTGCCGGCGAAAGCACGCAGGGTTTCGGCGTCAAGGTTTTCTCTTTTTCCGAGACCAAAGAGAACAACACGTTCGATCCGGGTGCCTTCAGGTTGAAAAAAGGTCATGTTGTCGCCGGTCTTTCCTTTGAATTCGGCTTTGGCTTTGGCGTCGGCGGCCAGTTTTTTCAAGATGCCATCGTTGTGTATGTCACCATCCTCGCAGACGGGCACCACCAGGGTTGCCACCTTGGATCGTTTCAGATTGACAGTTTTCAGTTCAAGCATACGAAGCCTCTTCATTCCTTGATGTCTGCGTGGAAATAGGCCAAGTGGCCATTTATGGATGGGCAGAACTTACCGTTTGATGGTTACCTTCTCCATGATTATCGGTTCGGCCGGCTTGTCCATGGGGCCGGTAGCCACGCTGCCGATTTTCATGACCACATCCATGCCTTCAGTCACCTTGCCGAACACCGAGTGGCGGTCGTCGAGGTGGGGTGTTGCCGCCAGGGTCACGAAAAACTGACTCCCGTTGGTTCCGGGACCGGCATTGGCCATGGAGAGCACCCCCGGACCGTCGTGGCGCAGCGACTGATCGAATTCGTCATTGAACTGATACCCCGGACCGCCGGTGCCATTACCGAAGGGGCAACCGCCTTGGATCACGAAGCCCTCGATAACCCGGTGAAAGCTCAACCCATCGTAGTAGTTGCCACCCCTGGCGGTATCCTGGCGCCCTTCGGCCAGATTGATGAAATTCCATACGGTCTCTGGGCATTCTTTGGCATACAGTTCAGCCTCGAAGGTTCCCATGTTGGTCTCGAATACGGCCGTTGCGCGATCGATGGGCTCTTTGTGATCTTCTTTTTGATAGGCCATTGATTTCTCCTTGTATTGGTAATCGTTACATCAGGTCTGTCCGGCGTACAATCTGTACGGTTGATACCGACAATTATGAATTATGCAATATAGGGATGGTGTCCGATGGTGTCAATGACTGCCGTTTGGCAGGTACGGACTTGTCGGCACCGGCCTGGCCTGCGAACTTACCCCCTCGACTTCACCAATTCTTCCAATTCCCGATCATACCGCTCGATAACCGCAGGCCAGGCATGGCGGGCCATCATGTCCGCCAGCACCGGGCGGTGTATCACGTGCCGGTCGGGGTGAAGCAACAGATCTGCCAGTTTCTCCACCAGTTCCTCCTGGCTGCGGTAAAGGAATGCGGCATGGAACTCGGTCGGCAATATCTCCGGATAGGCCAGCCGCCGCGGCATCAACGGCAGACATCCATAGCGCATGGCCTCGACCATGGAGATGCCGAAATTCTCCTGGTTGGCGGTGCTCACCGCGACCAGTCCTTTTTGCAACCAGGCGATGTACTCGGCTTTGGATTTCACATAGCCGTACTGCCGGATCTGTGATTCAAAACGCGACCGCGCCGTGATAAAGGCTTTGGGCTTCACCTGGCAGTTCTCACCCAGCAGAACCAGCCGGAAGTCGATGCCCGACCGGTCGATGGCTTCCAGGGCGGCAAAAAATGCCTCAGGATTTTTATCGAATTGCCAACGATGATTCCAGACGATGATAGGGGCACCATCGGTTAGCGGAAGTGGATCGGCTGGCGCATCGTTGAACTGACAGCCCGGATAAAGAACGTCGGCCTTTTTGCCAATGGTGTCAATCGCCCAGTAGGGTTTGAACTCTGGCATCCGGCTGATAAACACGGGCAGTGCGTCGAAAAACCGATCCATATGAAACCGGGAATTGAACAGGATCCGGTCCGCGCACAACGCCGATGTAATGTCCGTGAAGCCGAACTGCAGATCCATCCGTTCGCCCGGAGCCAAAGGATAGGTCAGTTGATTCTCATGAAAATAGAGCAGCACCGGAGGACGGTGCGGGCCGCACAGGGCGGTGAAATCCGCCAGGCTCAACAAACCGCCGGAAATGATGCCATCGTAGCCATCCAGGTTGTCGATGGCGTTGATAAAGTGCAGGGCCGCACCCCGCATGCGCCATTTCCAGAACCTGGCGGGAAGGGTGAGCAGATCGATATCGTGACGCGAATGCTCAACCAGTCCCTCGGCGAAGTCCCGGTGAGATCCGCCGAAAAACGGTTCCAGAAAGAGAAAACGCATACCTTGGCATCCTAACCGATGCGGACGGCGCTGGTCAACTGGCGCAGCTTCTTGAAAGTGATTTCTTCTACCAGGGCGTTGCCCAATGAATCCAGAAAAACAAAGTGGATGCCGTCGCCGTCCCGTTTTTTATCTTTGCGCATAGCAACCAGTGTGTCGGCCACATTAACGGGAAATTGCCATGGCAGGCCGTAACTGTTCACCACCTGCTCCATTCGAACGGCGTCGTGCCGGTCCAAAAAGCCCTTTTGAACGGAAAGATTGGCGGCCATTACCATACCGATGGCCACGGCTTCCCCATGGGGAATTCCGGTAATTTTTTCTAGCGCATGGCCGAAGGTATGCCCGAAGTTGAGTTTGCGCCGTTCGCCCTTTTCCCATTCGTCCCGGGCGACGACACCGGCCTTGATTTCCACGGAACGGTATACCAGATGATTGATGATGCCCGGGTCCAGATCCAGGGCCGCATCCCGATGAGTTTCAATGAAGTCCAGCATGTGTCCGTCGGCAATGGCGCCATGCTTGATAATTTCGGCAAAGCCGCACAGGACCTCCCGCATGGGCAGGGTTTTGAGCATGGTGGTATCACAAATCACGAATTCAGGTTGATTAAAAACCCCCACCATATTTTTGTATCCACCGAAATTGACGCCGTTTTTACCGCCCACACTGGCGTCCACCTGGGCCAGAAGGGTGGAGGCCACAAACCCGAAACGCGTCCCGCGCATATAGGTCGAGGCCACAAACCCGGTGATGTCGCAGACAATGCCGCCACCGATGCCCAATATGAAGGTCGATCGATCCGCCTCCAGGTCCACCAGTTTTTCGAATATGGAAGTGACCGTATCCACGGTCTTGTTTTTTTCTCCCAATGCGATGGTGATTACCGGACAATCGGGAAAGCGGTCGCCGTATATCTCTTTAACCTTGCTGTCGGTGATGATCACCAAACGACGACCATCAATGTATGTGTCGGCATGGTCAAGACTCTCCCCGACCAGTATTGTGGATCTCCCGCTATTTCCCCGGACCAGAAGTTTTTTCATGTCTGTACCACGACGGCTTGCTGTTATCGATGCTTAAACCAAGCTAAAAACGAACGGCTCGTCTTGATTGAAAGGCGTTTCTTACCACAGTCCAGGTGGATGGAAAAGCCCAACCATGCACCCGAATCGTGATGGCAAACGGCTTGCCCCCCGCCCATCTTTGCGCTATGTTGAATCACTGGTGACCTTCCGAGAGGAGCAACGACATGCTTAGAACCATTATTTCCGGTGGACAGACCGGCGTGGACCGTGCGGCCCTGGATGTCGCCATCCGGCTGGGCATCGCTCACGGCGGCTGGATTCCCAAAGGCCGACGAGCTGAAGACGGCCCTCTTCCCGACCACTATCAGCTCCAAGAAATGCCCACCGAGGCCTATGAAGCCCGCACGGAAAAAAATGTCATGGAGGCGGACGGCACCCTTCTGATTTCCCGGGGAAGCCCCACCGGTGGCACCGATTTTACCCGCAAATTGGCATTAAAGCACGGCAAGCAACTGCTGCACATCGACCTGACCACCGGTCAGCGTCCCCCGGAAGCCGGATCGTTGATCGCTTCATGGATCGAGATGAACCGCATCGAAATTCTCAATGTGGCCGGCCCCCGGGCCAGCGGTGATCCATCTATTTATATGGACGCGGTCCATATCCTGACCCACGCCCTGCAATGAAGCCGACACCGCCCCCTGAACATGAAACCGGCGGCAGAATCCAAGACGAATAAAGAGGCGTCCTTTGCCGTCTATGTGCCGGCAATCGAACACACCGCGCAGATCACCGCCGAGCGCATCGTAAGGATATCAAGTGCGTGGGACGGAAAGCAAACAAAATCGTGCGTTTAGCAGCATACTTCTAAACGCACGGACCGCCAAGATTGTGCTCATCTTGCCATTTGGCTAAAAATTAAAAACCTTGGCTTTGGCAGCCATGTCGATCAGGTGCGGTCCGCCATCCAGTTGCATGTTCGTGAAGAAGTTGGACTCATCAAGCTTGCGATTTTTGGCGCAGGGGGTGCATATGCCGGTCACGACCTCTTTTTCAACCAGATACGGCAGATAGTCCTGGGGGCAGTCTCCGGTGATCGTTCTGATCGTCAGTTCGCGTGTCTTGTCGGCCCACATCACGCCACCGTCAATGAAAAACATATTGACCGTGTGCCCTTTTTCATGGGCGATTTTGGCAAATTGAAAGCAGCGGGTCGCCGCCTCGTTGTCATCTTTGCTCAAAACAAATAGAAAATCAGCCATTTTTCCTCCTTGATAGTTTCGTAAAAAGTCACCCGGCATGTCATTCCCGTGCATGCAGGAATCGATAACCTAGGTTGAGCCATTAGCCGTTAGCTTTTAGCAATTGGCGAAATGATTTTGTTTCGTTAACGATTGTCTGTCCAGACAACAGGCAAATTGGTTCGAGATCAAGGATTTCGCCCTGATTTTTATCTCGGGTTTTACCGCAGGCATATGGTTGATATGCCGAGGATAAAAATGTTCGTATAAGGCAGATATCGGACAAATTGGCCATTTCCGGATAGGCACAGCATAATCTCAATACTAAACCATCAACCACATTTCAACCGATATGGATGGGCGCTATTTCGCAGCCGAAAGGATTCGTTTCACAGCCCGCCGCCCAATCCCCTGAAAAATTTCCGGCAACATATCGACAACCTGTGAAACCGGTACCCATTTCCGTTGCCGGTCCGTTTCCCACTGGTCCGTTTCGCCAACGACCCTCGCCAGAAAAAAGGTGAATCTCACGGTGCGATGGTCCGTGGCCGTCTCTACACGGGGAAGCGCTTCACCGATATCCACGCGGTAACCCGATTCCTCCAGGCACTCGCGCTGTGCGGCCACCTCCAGCGGTTCATCCTTCTCAACGGATCCAACGGGAAATACCCATTGATCTTTTATTTTCCGCGCCGAGACGATGAGCACATGTGGCTCACCGCTTTGCTCCGAGCGGTATGCAACCACCCCGGCTTTTTCTTTTGGTGTATTTTCGTTTTTCATCGTCATCCCATCTTCGTTCCGTCGGATGGCTTCTTCCCGGATATAGACAGTGGTGGTCTAAATCAAGAAATTTCTGTAAGCGCTCGCAGGACACTGCATCTGCCTTCTCAATGTCGTTGAATTAAGCATTTCTAATTTATAGCATTTCTAATTTATAACATATTGATAAAATCGCCGAACCCATAGCAACCAAAGGCGCACTGACAAAAGCCAGAGAAAAGCTGAGTCATATGGCATTTGTCGAACTCAACGATCATTTGATTGATCTGAATCAAAAACGTTTTACACCCAATCGCTGGAATGTTTTTTTCTCTTGGCCACTGATGGCACTTTGTGCACCCTGCCGGCTGCAAAACCGGTTGTCGAGCATTTTGGGCAATGGCACGGCCGGCAGGGCGAGCCATGCCCGAAAGCACGCGTCTCGCAATTGTATGATGTCTTAAACCATATTACGGTAGCGGCGTTGATTACCTCCAAAGGCATAGGA
>PDTK01000045.1 GCA_002747175.1 Deltaproteobacteria bacterium
GACAGGTCCGTGGTCAGCATGAAACTCAACCCTTTGCGCAACGCGTCCAGTTCCATGCGCCCCGTGGCATTCCTAAAATAAAGCACCGACACCGTATTGCCGGGCAGGTCCGCCGCCTTCAAGGACGCCTCCCGTGCCAACGCCTGGCGTGCCCAACGGTGCTCCGACTCCGTCACCACATAGTCGCCCCAAACCGTGGTGGCGGTTAGCAAGCAGATAGCGAATCCGGTTATCAACGCATTAAACCATGGAATTTTCATCACAACGGCTCCTGATTGTTGTTTGGGGCTTATAGACGACTGTACACAGCGTTTATACAGGGATCAATTTTTGTTCAATTCGACAGTCACGGAAGATTAAACAAGATACTTTTATACTTACTGTAATATTCCTGTCAATAAAGAAGAGGCATCCAAACATGAACAGGCATCGTACGTTAAAGGCTTCCAGGGTTGCAAAAGTCAAGACGGAACGATAATTTTTCCATTTTTTATCCAGCGGTGGGGTCGACAACCGCACCGGGGGGATTTGCTGATTTTACCCCGTAAACAGAAGAGGTCCGCTGCGATAGATTCAGCTCCATATAGATTACGCCGGGCAGCGGGTTTTCATAATATGCCGGCCGCTCGGCAAAACCGAGGCTCCGATACAACGCCAGCGCCGGTTTGAGCTTGTCCAGTGTGTCCAGTACCATATGCAAATAGCCTGCGTCCCGAGCCTTATCGATCACTGCCGTAGCCAATCGCCTGCCGATGCCCAGGCCAAGGTAGGCGGGCCGTATATAGAGTCGTTTCATCTCGCATACCGTTTCACCCAGCGGCCGAATGGCGACACATCCGACGGCAGCCCCACTTTCTGTCGCCAGCAGCAGAGCCCCACGCGGCAATGCATATTTGCCGGGCAGACCGGCCAATTCCGCCTCGAATTGCTGAAAGCACAGATCCACCTGCAGGAATTGCTCGTATTCCCGGAAAAGCTCTTGGACTGTTTGAATGTCCGTTGGTGATGTTGCCTCGAGAAGATCGATCATGGGTTTACGACATCTAACTTTTGATTGGAATAAAGAATGCCTTAACCGCTATTTCGTGCCCATCCGGAAATGGCCAATTTGCTGGAAAAATCGTTTGGCACTACGTAGGCGTTGGACTGGTTGCCGTCGCCAGCATAATTCGTAAAAAGTCAGCCACATGGCGTGCCGCGAAGTGGATTCCAGTCCGGCCTGCAAAATCCGGATCGGCGGAAAACACCGGCCCACCGGCAACAATCCGTGTCGCAGTCGGCAACGCCTTGGAGATACTCAGCAAATCATCTTTCGTATCGAATTGTAAAACGGTCAGGCCCAGAAAGCGGGGCACATGCTGCCGGCAGGCGTCGATCACAATGTCCGGTGTTTGCATCAGGCCGATGGGTATTACGGTCATACCGATTGCCGCAGCAAAGGCTTCGATAACCGTCAGGCCCTGGCCGATGCCGTCATCCAATGTCGCCGTTAGTATGCGCGGTGCTTGATGCCAGAGGCTTTTCACCTTCAGGTCGCTTCGCATCTGGTCCAGCGACACCGCTGTTTCCATCATCGTTTGACGGGACGGCAGGCCGTCACGCAACCATCGACCGGCAAGATCGTCAACCACCTGCCGAAAACGCCTAGTGGCCCTGTCCATGGCTCCTCCGGAGGATTGTTCTCGAAATTGACAAACGCGTAAAGTTCAAATTCA
Organism: Deltaproteobacteria bacterium; assembly: GCA_002747175.1. GTDB lineage: Bacteria > Desulfobacterota > Desulfobacteria > Desulfobacterales > Desulfosarcinaceae > Desulfosarcina. The sequence continues at coordinate 1,716 of PDTK01000045.1, forward strand.
AAGCGGATTATGTTTCAATAGCACAGCAACAAAGCAGATGCGGTGCTTTGTGAACATTTGCTAAAAAGGGATGTCTTCGGCGTTTTGATAGTCATCAATCGTTTCGGACAGGTGCTGAATAACGGCGCCTTTGGTGCCGGATCGAAAAAGCGTCAGCAATTCGTATATGGCATCGTATCCGTGGTTGAAAGTATTCATATGAAAGTCCTGGGCAAGCAATGAAAACCGTTCCATATCCGTTTCTTTAAGGCAGGCATCGGTGTAGAAACGGATCAGTTCGGATAACACACTGTCGAACTCGCTATAATAGGACAAATCGTCCAGAAGCTCCAGGTCCGTCGGATTGGCTGCCAGGCCGGTCATCAGGATCGCTTTGAGGTTGGTATTGGCCTGTTTGAAATACTTGCGTATCAGCGGCAGATTGGATGTTTCCGAATGCCGCTCCTGCAGGTAGGCATCCATCACCTGTCGGGTAACAGGCCCGCCGTTTTCCAAAAAGTGAACCAGCCGCCACTGGTTCTCCGTTTCCGGTACGGCCTCACGCTCCTCCCTGACCTCCTCTTCAAAAACCGCATCGTACTCATCGTCGTGCCATTCGAAACCCAGAAGCTCGAGATGCTCCCGATAATCGTGGGGGTGCTTTCGAATAATCGCGCTTACCTGCTCCACCTCGAGACGCATACCGCCTTCTTCAAAATAAAAGCCTTCGCAGGCCTCATCAATTTCCGGATCTCCATCCGGCTCGGCAGAGCCGGTGATACAACCAAAGCAACCGTAGCCGGCGATGGCTGAACCGGCGACCCACAGGCGGTTGCCACAAGCACACCGAACCCCTTGGCGCCAGGCGGCCAATGCATCCTCCACGGCCGCGCGCAGTCGGTCGCCATCAGCACCCTTGTTGTTGCGCACATATTGTAAAACAAATTGGTCCAGGCGTACGGGAACGAAACCAGCCATCGGAGCTCCATCGTGTACGTTTATCAAATCAACGATACTCACCGAGCTTTTGGCATAACCGGCTGTTGCCGTCAAGTCTGCACATTAGGCATCACATGAAGATTATCGCGGACATATCTCCAAAAATATCATATTGGTTTTTAATTTCATATGTTTGACATCATTGCGGCGGTGTTTATATTTTAAATGCAAAATATAGACCAAAAAAATAACATTTAATGGAGTTGGGAATGGAGATGGAATAAATGGCCCTGATTGTACAGGGCTTGCGTCGGCCGATTTTACCAAAATCAGGCAAGGCCTATCAACGCTTACCGGCTGTGCTTTACAGGTATTGGCTGCTTCTTCCGTGAACAGGTACGTTGCACACGATGTCGTCTGTGCCCGTTGAGGCAGCACAAAATACCGGCGCAAGAATTAGATTCAATTTATAAAATTTCCATTCCTGAGCATCCAAGGAGGAGGAAATGATGCGGTTCGACCGGTTTACCCTCAAATCCCAGGAATTGATACAAAATGCCCAAACACTGGCGGCCACCCATGGCAATCAGCAGATCGAGCCGGAACACCTGCTCGCGGCCATGCTGAACGAAAAAGAAAGTGTGGCCCATTCGGTTTTAAAAAAACTGGGCGCTTCTAAAGGAAGTATTCTATCAGCAGCGACTCGGGCCGTCGACAGGCTGCCCAAGGTCAGCGGGGCCTCAGAGGTTTATCTGTCCGGAACGGGCAAGGCCGTCCTCGAAGCGGCATATGCCGAAGCCGACAAAATGAAAGACGAATACACCAGCATCGAGCATATCATGCTGGCCCTGTGCGGCAAAAATGCCGGTGAAACCTCCCGCATCTTGACGGCTTCGGGTGTCACCCGTGAGGCCATTTTGAAGGTACTCATGGAAATCCGGGGTAACCAGCGCATCACCGATCCCAATCCGGAAGAAAAATACGAAGCTTTGAAAAAATTCAGCCGCGATCTGACCGATGCGGCCCGCAGCGGCAAGCTTGATCCAGTCATCGGTCGGGACGATGAAATCCGGCGCATCGTACAGGTGCTGTCTCGTCGCACCAAAAACAATCCCGTACTCATCGGCGAACCCGGGGTGGGTAAAACAGCCATCGTGGAAGGACTGGCCCAGCGCATCGTGGCCGGCGACGTCTCCGAAAGTCTGAGAAACCGCCGGCTGGTTTCCCTGGACATGGGCGCCCTAATCGCCGGGGCCAAATACCGCGGCGAATTCGAAGACCGCCTCAAGGCCGTACTCAAGGAGGTGGAAAAAGCCGAGGGAGAGGTGATCCTCTTCATCGACGAACTGCACACCCTGGTGGGTGCCGGCGCCAGTGAAGGCTCCATGGACGCCTCCAACATGCTCAAACCGGCCCTGGCCCGGGGCACCCTGCGCTGTGTGGGCGCCACGACCCTGAACGAGTACCGCAAATACATCGAAAAGGATGCGGCCCTGGAGCGGCGTTTTCAGCCGGTGCTGGTGGCCGAACCCACAGTGCAGGATACCGTATCCATCCTGCGCGGACTCAAGGAAAAATACGAGGTGCACCATGGTGTGCGCATCAAGGACTCGGCCATCGTGGCGGCCGCAGCCTTGTCCCATCGCTACATCGCCGACCGTTTCCTGCCGGATAAGGCCATCGACCTGATCGACGAATGCGCCTCCAAATTGCGCATCGAAATCGACTCCATGCCTGTGGAAATCGACGAAATCCAGCGCAAGATTCTACAGATGGAAATCGAACGCGAGGCCCTCAGAAAAGAGTCCGACCCGGCTTCCCGGGAGCGGCTGGCCGGCATCGAAGATTCGCTGGAGGCCATGCGCGCCCAGATCGCCGGCATGAAGACCCACTGGGAGGATGAAAAACGTTTAATCCAGGCCATCCGCAGCATCAAGGAGGAGCAGGAACAACTGGGCATCGAAGAGCAGCGTGCCGAACGAGAAGGCGACCTGGCCAAAGTGGCCGAACTGCGCTACGGCCGCAGCAGTGAACTGGAAAACCGGCTGGAGCAGACCAAAAAAGAGCTGGAAGCACTCCAGACAGACAAAAAAATGCTCAAGGAAGAGGTGGATGATGAGGATATCGCCGAAGTGATTTCCCGCTGGACCAACATCCCGGTCAACCGCATGCTGGAGGGCGAGCGCGAAAAACTGGTGCACATGGAAGAACGCTTGGGCCGTCGGGTCATCGGACAACGCCAGGCCATCGAAGCGGTCTCCAATGCCGTGCGCCGGGCCCGTTCTGGGCTACAGGATCCGAATCGTCCCATCGGCTCCTTCATCTTTATGGGCCCCACCGGTGTGGGTAAAACCGAACTGGCCAAGGCCCTGGCCGAATTCATATTCGATTCGGAGCAGGCCATGATACGCATCGACATGAGCGAATTCATGGAAAAGCATTCGGTTTCCCGGCTCATCGGTGCGCCTCCGGGCTACGTGGGCTACGATGAGGGCGGCTACCTCACCGAGGCGGTACGGCTACGGCCCTATTCGGTGGTGCTCTTCGACGAAATTGAAAAGGCCCATCCGGAAGTATTCAACATCCTTTTACAGATCCTCGACGACGGCCGCATGACCGACGGTCATGGAAAAACCGTCGATTTTACAAATACCATCATCATCATGACCTCCAACGTGGGCAGCCAGTACATCCAGGCGCTGGGCGCCGGCAATCGCGAAGAGATGGAGCGCCGGGTCACCGACGCCCTGCGGGCCGACTTCAAGCCTGAGTTTCTCAACCGCATCGACGAGACCATCATCTTTTTGAACTTGGAGCCCGATCAGATCGGAAAAATTGTCGAGATCCAGATGCGGCGTCTGTCCCATCGCCTGGCCGAACAAAATATCGAACTGGTTTTGACCGATTCGGCCCGTGACCTGATCGCTCGTCAGGGCTACGATCCCATCTATGGCGCACGTCCTTTGAAGCGGGTGATCCAGCGTCAGATCGAAAACCCGTTGGCCCTGGAGATTCTGGAGGGCAAGGTATTGGAAAGCACCACATTGAGAGCCGAGACAGAGGGGGAACGGATCGTTTTCAGGCAAGGATGACGTTTTTCAACCAAGAAGCTGCATGATTCGTGGCGTTACATGTGCCTCGACGAGCCCGGCAACAAGCAACCCGCCGATTACGGACCACGCAATGGTCCGGATCGGCATCGCCTTGCGATGGGCGTCCAGCTTTTGAAAAACCGATTGCGTCTGGTTGCGCTGCACCGCTTTCCGAATGCAAAGATGGGCCGAAAAAGTAACAGCTCCGGCGAGGATAAAAATGGGGATCTCGATCAGGCCGTGGGCCAGCAGCGGCGCAACGGCCGCCATCAAAGAACCGTGAAGATAGACGCCCGTCGATATTTGCAGGCCGCTTTCGAGCCCCAGCAAGATGATGCCCAACAGCGGCACCATCAGCCACACGTACAAACGTCTCAAAGATTCCACCTTGATTTTTGAACAACCGGGCAGGTGGCAGAGCAGTTTCATTTTCCTTGATCCGCAGAAGATCCGCCTTAGCCGCCGGGGCGGCATGCCCATATGGTCCGGGTTAAAAAAGGCGGCCGTATAGAGAAAAGAGATGGTGGCGAAGGCGCCGAAAAGATTCCAGCCGAACAGCAGCAATCCCAGATCCAGACCGGCACGGATACCCAGTTCAAAGGCGGGCAGCACGGAGGCAATCCTCTGGGTGGAGGCATCGAACAAGCGCTCTGGAGAAAGGAAACCGACCCTTATCACCATCAGACCGATGGCCAGGCTGATGACCATAGCGATCAGATAGGCCCGGATCAATTGTTTCCAGGCTGTGTATAGCAGGGGGTGACTGGATCGCATAAAGGGGTTACCGTTTTCTCCGGGCACTGCGCACCCGATGCATGCGTTCACTGAATTCGCCTGCCCGTTCGAAGGCGTCGGACTGGGTTGCGTTGGCTGCGATTTCGGGGGCGGTCAACGTACTTTCCCAGCTCATGCCGCCCAATAATCCAATGGTTTTCATGTTGCTCCCTTTACGTATCCGTCCCGCTTTCCAATAAAATGGCTGCCACGCATAATACCATCCCATGATACACGATGTCATCCTCCAAATACCGTTTTTTCCTAAAACAAATGATGTCGGTCCATCCCATTTTTATTCACTCCTTATGCACCCAGGGCAACAGATTTTCAATACCATCAAAAAGACTGTTTTTCTTGACAAGCATTTCAATTTATTGTTTTTAGAAGGAAATGGGGTGAAGCATGATAATGGTTCAGGCCGCTGGTTGCAGCGACATTGGAAAAATTCGTCAAGCCAACGAAGATTGTTTTCTTGTAGATAAGCCAACCGGCCTTTATGTCGTGGCAGATGGTATGGGTGGTCACCGTGGTGGTGAAGTTGCCAGCCGGATTGCTATCGAGACGCTTGGCGCATTCATGCGGACGGAAACGTCGGTAAGCGATGGCACAGACACGTTTCCCCCAGATGGAAGCCCAACCAATGCCGCCAGTCACCTGCGCCAAAGCATCAGATTGTCCAATCGCAAAGTTTATGAACGATCGGTATCGGATCAGGCCTGCAAGGGTATGGGCACGACCGTATCGGCCCTTTACCTCTCCGGCAATGCCATCATTACAGCCAATGTTGGGGATAGCCCGATTTATCTGATCCGCAATGGAGAAATCGAAAACCTGTATACCCCACACACCCTGCTCCACGATCAAACCAAAATACCCAAATCCATGGAGGGTAAAATCTCCGAAAGCAAACTCGGCCACATCCTTACAAGAGCCGTTGGAATCCGATCGGATGTGGATGTGGATATTGTTGAAACACCATGTTTTTCAGATGATATCATCGTCATCTGCAGCGACGGTTTGAGTGGGAAAATAACCCGCCGGGAAATCAGAGATCTGGTCTCGCAGCACAATCCGGAAACCGCTTGCAAGAAACTGACGAACCTGGCGAATCAGCGTGGCGGGGAAGACAATATCACGGTCATTGTGGTAAGGGTTATCTTGTCCAATGGCGTCGTGCCCAAGCGCCCCTTCAATCCGCTTTCAGGCATTGCCGCATGGGTGAAGTCACTGTTCAAGCCCGGTGACAGCCTAAAATAAACAGCACGAAAGCTTGTTTACAGAGCACATGTTTAAATATTACACCGGTATACGGATATCATCCCGACAACGGGTTGAACGTCCCTCAAGAGGCAGCCAATGATCCGATTGCTGGTCAAGTTCAAAGATAGAACGATCAAGGAATTTTCCCTTGATCGGGTTGAAAGCCTTTCCATTGGACGAAACCCCACTCACGACCTGGTCATCGACAACTATGCGGTTTCAGGAAACCACGCCGCAATCCAAAAAGACGGCAACCGATACATCCTAAAGGACACGCACAGCAAAAACGGCACATTTCTAAATGGCCTGACGGTACAAGAGGCAATCCTCAAAAATGGAGACATCATAACCATCGGAAAACATACACTGGTTTTTCTGGAGCGAGGTCGGTCCCGGCCCCGGCCGGAAAAAGGCGGGCTAAAAACGTCTGCCCTGCCTGGTGATCCTGGCCCCGATCACACCATGTTCATGGACACGGAAGTCTACCGACGGATGCTTGCCGAAAGCGGTGATATTCCGGAAATTCCTAAAGCACAGCCTTATGTCGCCTTTCTCGCAGGCGGTAATGGCAGATACGATCTGGTAAAAAGCCTGGTCACCATCGGCAGAACCAACCGTTGCGATATCATCATCGGTGGCTTTTTTTCGTTTCTGGCCGGAGATCCGGCTGCGGCCATCAGCAAAACGCCCCAGCATCATTACATCAGTGGCGTCGGCGGGTGGATTAAACCCAAGGTCAACGGCCAGACGATCCGGGGACCAGTGCGCTTGAAGGATATGGATATCATTAAAATCGGAACCGTCGTCCTCCAATACGCTTATAGTGAACAGCCACCCGCCTAGTGCCTGCCGAAAAAGATGCAATGCTGACATTTATGGGTGGTCACAACCTGAGGGACGGAACTTTTATTTCATCTTCATTCCCAACCGGCTGGTCTTTGGGCCAGTCCCCAAATGGATATAAGTGCAATGAAGCAATTGGTCCTTTTGATTTTGTTTTCAATAGGTTGCGCATTTTTTATTCCATTGTTGCCTGTTGAAATCACCTCTGAGCGGCAAATTATTTACATCCACGGCGGTGAGCCGGTGCTGGCCGACCATGTGAGCCGATCCGACCAATTTGTTTTTTATGAAATCGATGGCAAATCGGGCATGTTCATGCGTAGCGACGTCTCCTCCGTGGGCTTGATTCAGATCCAAAAAAAAGTGCCTTTGCTGACCCTCATGGATCGCCACAAAAAAAGACTTCTGGCATCTTTGGGTCTCGACGCCAACATGATCCATCGCATGGACACCCGGCTGTTTCTGTCTATCCCCATTCTGCTGCTGTCCTGGGGGCTGCTCACGCTTACCACCCAAACGGTCCGCAGGGTCAAAACCGGAACACTTAAACCACGGCGGACCGATCCATCGAAACCGGCCGATGGTCATTCATCGGCCTTTACGGAGGAGAACGGCGAGTCGTCCGATCTGCGAAACATCGCCATGTTCTTCCTCGATCTGTACAAATTGCAGAACGGATTGAATAAAGATGCACCGGCCCGGTTCGCCATGACCGCCGACTCGGCGAACAAAAAAACGAAGGTGTTCGAATTGGGCGTCAAGGGAGACCGTGACTGGTTGACACGGCGGATGTCGGTCGGGCCACTGGGTGAAGAAACCGGAAGTAAAAGCAAATGCTTTTACGTGATTTACGACACCCATATGGTCATTAAGATCCCACCCGTTCCGGTTACCGATATCGTAAAATATGTAGGGGATATTCGCAGGGAGGTCCAGATCGTCACCAGTTTGGCTCCGATTGCGTGCATCGTCCCCATGGTTTCCGTGGTCCTCAACAAGGTAAAAAAACTCCCTTATGAGAGTAGCCTCAATCAAGAGCAACTGGAAAAGCGATTTATCCGTTTGGTTGAAGAAGAACCGGAATATCAAGAATACCTGAAGATCGGCGATCAATTCGCTTTTTTCATGGAACTGTCCAACAGCTTCTTTTTGGGCCACGTTATTGACGACCTTCATCAGGCCAGGGGCAATATCGGCGAGGAACTCCGCGACGCACCCGAGGCAGCCTGGGACCAAGAGGCCTTCACCGCCCGTTATGGCCTGGAAGCGCTGTCCGTTTTCGAAGAACTCCAGACCCTCTACCAGCTTTGCGAAAACGCGGCCAAAAGCGCGATCTTCGATTCGGGTCAGGGCGAGTCAATTCACACCTTTCAGATTAAAAAGTGGTTTCTGGCCAGCATTGCCGGAGAGGATTTTACCCAAAAAGAAAAGGATGTGCCGCAGGCACTGCTGGCCCAAATAAAAGAAGCATTTACAAGGGTTTTCAAATCAAACCAGAAAAACATAAATGATCTGGTCCATCTCTTAAAATCCCAGTTGGAAGCCAAGGGATTCATGCGCAGTCGGCAGCAAATTGAAAATATCGCCTCAAATATGCTCCAACTGCTCTGTCAGCTCAATGACAAACGCATTGCCTTGCGCGACCTGAAACCAGACAATCTTTTCATAGATGCAAACCCGGAAAATTATCCTGTTTGCCTGAATAATGAAGCAAATTTTTCGATTGGCGTGATCGACGTGGAAACCGCAGCAACCTTGACCCCATCCAAAGACGGCACCATCTCCCAGCCGCTCCTCGGGGGGACACCACTTTATGCAACGCCTTTACATTTATATAAAAACCAAACGATTGTATCCTTTTTTGGGGATTTGCCCCATGGCCTCCATTTGCAAGATTGGTTTGCCACGATCGCCATCATCTTCAAGGCCATCACCGGTAAAAATCTGTTCCCGCGTGCCGCCCGGTCGTTTCCGGGAATTTTGAAAATCCTGAAATCCAGTCGTTCCAAATCGGATCCCGATGAAACCACGGTCAAGGCCATGAGTCAGAAATACTGGGTGGCGGCCACGACTGATTTCAAAACGCAACTGTCTTCATTTTCTAAGGCGTTGCGGCAGTTGACCCTGGCCATACCCGATGCGATGGCCGCGGTCATAACAGAGGAACTTCGGCGGGAAGAAGCCTGCCTGGAGGCGGCCATCCGCAAACATGTCAACTTGTCGCCACTATTCAAGAGCGATAAGAACAGACTTTTTTTGTTAAATGCGTCCATTGATACCTTACACAAGCAAATGGCCCGCTGGTCGAATACGTCCCAACTCCCTGAACAGCACCGTCAAATGGCCCCGCAGATGGTCGTTTTTTTAAAAAATTTGGATCGATTGAAAAAAGGCCTGCTCGAAAAACAACACGCCCTGTCAGCATTCGACGATCCGGTTCACCGTATATCCGCCTATTCACTATTGGAGGCCATGTTTCAGGTTGCTTTTCGCTACATGTACAAGGCCCGCTGGAAGACTCTTCCCAAAGTCAATACCGTTTCCGCACAACAGGCTGCCGTCAAAGATGACCAGTCCATGGTAACCGCAATTTTAAACGATAATTGACGGGCGGCTCATCCGTCACCGTCCTTGAACGCCGCCTATGCCGGATTGTGAAGGTCAAAAATCCATTTCGGTTCAGCAACGGCAGGACAGCCGGAAGAAGACGGCCGGACACGCCGATTGGGCAATTGATAAAATTTGTGTGCCGAACTCTCAGGATCCGGCGGCTTTCATACTGGCCAGGATGGCGTCCTTGTTCTCAATGCCGGATTCGGTTACTAAATAATCGACGTGTTTTAAATCGACGGTGTCATGGGAATGGGTTACCAACTGAAAGCAAAGGTCCCCATGGGTTTTGGACTCGACCTTGCGGTGAATGTGTTGCTGTGACGATGGACTGTGGGAATATTTGAGTGTATTGGCAAACAGATAAATCGGCAGCTGATTCAGGTGGCATAGACTAACCACATTGGCGGAGCCGACGGCTGAAACCACTTTCATGTCCTCGGTAATGGAAAGGGCTCCCATGAAGACTTTATTGCCTTGATCGATATAATGAACCAGGCTATATTCGGGAATAATCTCCATATCGATACCCGCCGCCGAAAGCGATTTCACCAGCCGGCGGGTTTTGGCCAGATCCTGCTTGAGGACGATGACCTTAAAATTTTTATGCAGAACCTGTCGGGCCAGCTTGAGCATATTGGTAACATCGTAGCTGATGGTGTGGACGATAATGACATCGCCTTCGTTAATACAGGTCAAGCCATGCTCGACCACCTGGCCGATTTTGGTTTCGATCTTGTGATGCTTCTGCATCAGGATACGAATGGCCTGCGCTTTGATTTCATCGACGGTTTGGGACTCCTCTCCATCCAGCTCTTTTTCGAACTCCTCAATGAGATGGATCAGGGGAATGACTTTGGGTTCGGTGCCTTTGATCGCCAAAGACAGCTCCGCAAAAAGCTCCCGAATGTTTTTAGCTTGGCATTGTACCTGTTTGACCGATTCGATAAAGGCCTTGATGGCCATCATGGTTACCCGGGAGGATCCCATGGTATCTTCATGGTCCCTGATCAGGCTGCACAATAATTGCTTGTCTTCGGTTTTCATAACGATATCCATAGATAGAGCATTAAGTATCCTGAGGCGACCGTCAAAGTGATCAGGGTGATTATGACGCTTTTACGGGCAAAGTCGAAAAAGGAGATATCCCTCCCGAATTTTTTGGCCATGCCGATGGAAACGATATTGGCCGAGGCACCAATCATGGTCAGGTTACCCCCCAGACAAGCTCCCAGCGAGAGCGCCCACCACAGAATGTTGTTGGGGATAGGGGTGTTTTCGAGCAACAGTTTGACGATGGGGATCATGGTGATCGTAAAAGGAATGTTGTCCAAAAAACCGGAAACGATGCCGGAAGCCCATAATACGGTTAGTACGATCACATACGGGTTATCTCCCACACGCATGAAAATATTGTGGGCGATCCACTCGATCACCCCTTTTTCTTCAAGCACCCCCACGAGGATGAACAGACCGGTGAAAAACAGCAAGGTGCTCCATTCGATCTCTTCCAGTATCTCTTCCACATCAATGCGGGTAACCACAAACAGGACCATGGCCACCAGCACGGCCACCACACCCGGAGACAATTTGGTAATCGTCTGGGTGACGAATAAAACAATCGCCAGCCCCAGGCAGATCAGCCCTTTGGTGAGAAAAACAGCGTCGATTTTCGTATCCAGAAAATTGTGTCGAATTTTTTCCAGAAGAAGCTGAACGGAAAACAATTTGGCCAGGTTGGTGTCGATGGGTTTGAATTTGTCTTTGTTGGTTGCCCATAAGTATAGCAGGGCGACGGCAAAACAGAGGATTACCGGCAGGGTCAGATTGAGCATGAACTGGTTGAAGGTCAACCCCACCTTGGAACCGATGATGATGTTGGGTGGATCACCGATTAGGGTGGCTGTTCCGCCGATATTGGAGATAATGGCCTGGCTGATCACGTACAGTTTCGGATCCAGCCCCATTCCAATCGTCAGTTCAATGATGATGGGAATGATGATCAGCACTGTGGTCACATTGTCCAGAAAAGCGGACATGACAGCCGTGACGACCGAAAACAATATCAGGATCTTCAGCGGACTGCCCTGGGTCATTTCAGCGATACGGACCGAAACAATCGAGAAGAAACCGGTTTTGCGGAGAACCGCCACGATGGACATCATGCCCAACAGCAGCATGATGGTTTCGAAATCGATAAATTCGACAGCTTGGTGTTCGCTGATCACATGCATGCTCAGCAGCACCATGACCCCTAAAAGGGCGGCAACCGCCTTGTTGACCAACTCGAAGGTCAATGCCACATAGACCAGCAGAAATACAACGATTGGTATCAGGGCCCCTTCCATCGGTTTCCCCTTTCATCCATTGGCTGACGCCATTCAGATCATCTCTGGGCTGCACCGGGACGCCGGGACTGGCAGTGTCTGGCTGCGCCCCAAAGCGGTATTCCTTTAATGCAATCCTGATACAATGTCAAACAGACCGGATAATTTATACATAAAATCAAAAAAAGCCGTACCGGAGTCTCCCCACGGCGCGACGAATATCGACGGTTCCGGCAAAACAAGAAAGGGCCCGTTTTCCTGGAAAGAAACCTGCTCAAGCCTGCTGAGCAGCCGGCCTTTTGGTGGCTGCATCCTTGCAGCCCACCACCATACCGATCACGGCGCTCACCGCCGCATCAATGTTCCCCCTGTCGGTATTGATCACCAAATCATAATTGTCGGGCTTGGATACGTCGGCATTGAATGATTGCCGGATAAATGCCGCCCGCCTGTTTTCACGGTGAATCACACGCCGCTTGGCCTCATCCCGGGTGACACCGAATGTTTTGGCGACGTTTTGTACCCGAATATCAAGCGGCGCGATCACACGAATGCTCATGCGGTCCTCCTGCGGGATCAAAAAATTGGCCCCCCGGCCCACGATTACCGCATTGCCGTGACTGGCGATCGCGGCAACGACGCGCATCAGGTGGTCCAGATAAACGCCGGGCCACAAATATCTGTCGTTTACCAGTGAAGAGATAAAATCCTTGATTCCCGAAAGACGCTCTTTTTCCATGGTTTCGATAACGGAACGGCTGATGTGGGCACTTTCGGCGATCTCCTTGACAATATCCCGGTCAAATAGGTCGATCAGAAGCCGCTGGGCCAACTCTCGGGCAATCACCCGGCCTCCGCTGCCCGGTTGAGAAGAGATCGTGATTACGGGCACCTGGCTTGGGGTCTGCTTTTTCCACTTCCCAATCTGGTCTTTAATAAACGTTTCAATGGAGGTTTTGTTTTCCATGTACGTCCTCCCCCTTGTCCGCTGCTTGATCAAATCGCGGGAATTGAATGCCTGTTAAAATAAATATAACCTAAAGTAGGCGATTTGTAAAAGAAAAGAGTCCTCTAAAATTGGATAACGTGTTATAATGTTTGTTAAAAACCGCCAAGTTTACAACAAGTACAA
>PDTK01000046.1 GCA_002747175.1 Deltaproteobacteria bacterium
TATAAGCTGCGAACAGGGACAGGCCTGCTCTTCCGGTCAGCCGGTCGGGGGTGGTTTCGATACGACGGATTTTGAGTTCATTTTTCCGGTAGTTTTTGTCAGGCCTGCTCATAGAGTCCTTTACCTGTTGGGTGTGTGTATGCTTGTCATTAATTTTGTGGATATTATCAATCATTATAACATGTTATTCATCTTTAAAGGATTCTTTTTATATGAAAATCGCTCAGGTTAGGAACAATCCACATGGTTCGCCGGTTTGAACGCATGGAACCCCATCCGTGCGTTTTGCCGGAATGGTGATTGCCACGATTGAACTATAGATCCAGGCCGCACTCCTTAAGGGTCACAATCCCGCCTTGGACGCTGACCGTGTCCGTACGTCCCATATCCTTCATGTTGAGCTGGGCTTCGTAGGAACGGACACCTGTGTTGCAGATCAGGATCAGATCCTTGTCCGACGGGATTTCATCGAAACGCCGCCGGAGTTCATCCTGGGGAATGTTGATCCAGCGTTCCGGATACTTCCTGGCATACGGTTCGCCATCCTGGATGGCGCGGCAGTCAAGGATTAACAGGTTGCCATTGCCGTCGGCCCACTTTTCGGCGAATGTATCGGCATCAATGGGGTCATAGTGTCCGTCGAGTCTGTTTTCCGCGGCATTGGCCATGGCGTTGAGTACGTCCATGGCCGACGAAAAGGGTGGAGAGTAGGCCAGCTCCAGGTTGCTGAGCCGATCAAGGGTAGGACGGTCTTCCAATATGGCGGCCACCATGTTGATGCGCCCCACCACAGCGTCGCCCTGTTTCCCAAAGCCCTGAATGCCAAAAATCCGTCGGGACTTTTTGTCGACCACCAGTTCCAGGTGCATCATGGCCTTCTCCGGATAGAAATGCGCGCGGTCCAGTTGAGCCACCTGTACGCTGACCGCATCGAACCCGGCCCGGCGGGCCATCTCCAGGCTCAATCCGGTTCCGGCCAGGGTCCCTTCGAAGGTCTTGACCACAAAAGAGCCAACGGCCCCTTTGAATTCGGCACTGCCCCCGGCGAGGTTGGTGCCGATGACCCTGCCTTGGCGATTGGCCATGGATCCCAGTGGATAATAGCCCGGTTGACCGGTGATCAGATTGCGGACTTCGGCGCAATCCCCGCCGGCATAGATTGCCGGATCAGATGTACGCATGTGCTCGTCCACCGCGATGGCCCCGGTGGAACCGATGCGCAGACCAGCCTCCCGGGCCAGGTCGATGTTGGGGACGGCTCCGACGGCAATGATTACCAGGTCGGCCTCCAGACGGCGTTTGTTGGTTACCACAGCTTCGACCGTATCGGTCCCTTCGATGGACTGGACCTGTTCGTCGAGCAGAAAATGGACATCATGCTGCTCCATCTGCCGCTGGGCCATACGGGCGAACTGAGGACTCACGAAGCCAGGCATGATCTGACCGAAAAATTCCACGATGGTGGTATCCACCTCCCACATATCGGCCAGGGCTTCGGCCATTTCGAGCCCGATGAAGCCGCCCCCCACGATGACGGCACGCTCCACCTGGCCTTTGGTGACCAGTTCCTTGATGGCCTGGGCGTCGTTGAGGTTGGCACATGTATGCACCATGGGCAGGTCGACCCCGGGAATAATCAGGCGCCGGGGGCTGCTGCCGGTGCCCAGTACCAGCTGGTCGTAAGGCAGGCTGTCCTCACTGCCGTCCGGCCGGGTGATGAAAAGCCGTTTGTTTTTCCGGTCGATCCGCTCAGCGTTGGTTTCGGTGAGTACTTCGATATCCTTGCAGTCCCTGAAGAACGTTTCGTCGCGCAGCATGTGAAAGCTGGTCTTGCGCAGGTCGTTGACATCACTGACGTCCCCGGAAACATAAAAGGGAATCCCGCACCCGCCATAGGATACGAAACGATCCCGGTCGATGATGGTGACTTTGGAACGGGGCTCCAGCCTTTTGAAACGGCAGGCCGCTTTGGATCCAAGGGCTACGCCGCCAACAATGAGTATGTTCTGAGCCATGGTTTGCACCTCCTGAGTTGAGCCATTGGCCATTTGCTTGTATGCGTGGTTTTGATTTGAGATATTGCACATAAAAGTTATAGATGGTCTTTTTTGACGGTGTTGTCAAGGCCATTTTGGGAGGATGACACGGTAAATTCAGGACACTGTATTTCTGGGAAAATGTATGGCGATGAAACCATAATGGTTGACAATAATTAAACGTTACCTAAAATAAGCGATTCGCTTTTAGCCGTGCGGGTGGCAGCATGTTTTTCGTTAACGAAACGGCTAAAGTCTCAAGTCAAATATTGATAGTCCCGTAAAAAGTTAAAAATCGATCTTAATAATTTCAATAAATTATACAGGATAAAATCGCTAAAAAAGACCTTTTTAGGAAACCATCAAATATTGGATTTGCTGTTAACCCCAACTTTGCAAAAGCCGGAGGGAGTCAGAGCCAAGGTTGAAGCCGTAACACGTTACTACGATCCCTTTGCAACGTGGAATTTGGCTTCCTTGATGACGACCGGCCTGACCATCGGCCAGCTCGGCGTTCCGGAGGAAAAATCATGAATTATAAAGAGATTACCGAGACAAGACGGGCCATTCATTTTTTTGATACTGAAAAAGCGGTAACCGAGGCGTCATTGATTGAGATGGTTGAGTTGGCAGCGCGTGCGCCGTCCGGCTTCAATCTGCAACCATGGAACCTGATGGTGCTGCGCGATACGGCCGAGAAAGAAAAACTTAAAGCGCTGGCCTGGGATCAACCCAAGGTCGTGGAGGCACCGGTCGTGATGATTGTTCTGGCGGATCGGAACGGTTGGCAGGAAGGGCACCCCACGATGGAAAAGAACTGGCAGGAGATGTTGAATAGCGGATCCAAGGGGCCGGATCAGCGCGATTGGTTTCTCAATGCCACCAAATCCCTGTATGGCTGGAGTCCCGAAGCAAGTCTGGCCTTTGCCATTAAAAATACCGGTTTTTTTTCTATGGGCCTGATGTATGCCGCTACCAGTTTAGGTTTGGAGACCCATCCCATGGACGGTTTCGATCACGAAGCAGTTCGCAAAGCCTTCAGCATCCCTGATCATTTCTGGATTCCTCTGCTGCTGGCCGTGGGTTATCGAAAGCCCGGTTTGGATTTGGAGCCAGCCAAATGGAGAAAAACGTATGATGAAATTGTGGTCTCGTTTTAACCCTGCCCAGGTTGTGCCATTGGCCGTTCGCTGTGGGAGTGACCTCCGTTATCGGCGGCGATCCCATGGGGTGGGTGGCACGCAGGCAGGACAGCATCGGATTGGTGGCCATGCTGTTGATTCAAGGCCTTGAGTTCTTGGCGGGTTGATCTTGACATAAAATGGATTTCAGCTATTATTCGAAATCCCGAAATGAAAGAACCGGCCACCCTCCCATGCGGTCAGGACCAGATAGTAACATTGAATGTTTGACTACAACCAGATAATCGAATTCGATCCTGGAACATTGATCCGGATGGACCTGGATCTGGAACCTTCCTTTCCCATTTTTTTCGGTTACGATATCGAAGATCATTTTATCGATACGCTCAAGCAGGCAGTTAGCCACAATTCGGTTGACCGGGTGTTCTTCCTGACAGATGCTTTCATCTTCGATCTTTTCGGCGGACACTTTTATGAAAAGATCAAACAAGCTTTTACTACGACGGATATCTACCTGCTTCCCCGTGGGGAATCGTGCAAGACCTTCGAGGTCCTCCAGACGCTGTGTGATCATCTTGTCGGCAAGGGCGTTAGTAAACGATCACTTCTGATCGCTTTCGGAGGCGGTTCCGTAGGAAATATTACCGGTCTGGCGGCCGGTTTGATATTCAGGGGTATACGCTTCATCGAAATTCCTACCACGATTACCCACCAGACCGACGGCGTACTGAGTAACAAGCAGGCCGTTAACGGGAAACACGGGAAAAACAATTTCGGGCTTTATCATGCACCGCTGCTTGCGTGGGCGGACACGCGATATACGGAGCATGAACCGTTGCGGTTCAAAAAATCCGGTATCATCGAAGGAATCAAAAACGGATTAATCGACCAGCAGGCGTTTCTTCCTTTTTTGGAGCGTGCAATCCGGCAAAATGGTGACTACACCCCACAGCAACTGACGGACCTGTGCTTCAAGCTGATTCGTTCGAAGTTTGAAATCCTCAAAAAGGATCCGACCGAAAAGCACTACGGCATCATCCTCGAATATGGGCATACCTTTGCCCATGCGATCGAGTGGCTCTCAAAGGATACCCTGACACACGGTGAATCCGTTTCCTTCGGTATGAAAATCGCCGCCGAGTTATCTTGTAAACTGGTTTACATCAATGATAAAGCGGTCAACCTGCATTACCATTTGATTGATGACGTATTGCAACTCCGGCCACGACTTCCCGAGCATCTGAATCCGGAGACCGTTTTCGATACCATGTATGCCGATAATAAAAGAATCGGCAGGGACGTTCGTTATGTCCTGTTGAAAAATATCGGCCAGTGTAAAAAAGGAGATGGTGACTATCTCCTGCACGTGGACAAAGCCATCGTCAAGGGTGTTCTTGAAAATTTTTTTACAAACTTCGCGAATCCTTAAAAAGATATCTAAGGTGGGAAATCCGCATCCCAATAGAAGACTTAGTGCTGAGTGCTGAGGACTGAGTGCTGAGGACTAAGTGTTGAGGACTGAGTGTTGAGGCAGGAAACCCGTAAACCATATACCCCCATTTTCTTGTTTTTTTCAGAAACTGAGGTGTAAGGTATTAAGGTACTAATGGCTCAACTCAGGAGATAATAACTTGGCAGACGCACTTGAAGCCGCATTGAAAAAGAGCCCCCCAAAATCCCGGAGCCGGTGGCTTCGCACACTGAATGTGACCGATGCACCCGCGCACACCGACAACCCCCATTGCGGATCCATCGGTCATGTCCTGACCTTTCCTCAAAGCTGCCGGTTGGCCCAGCAGTTCGGATTTGACGCCGTCAACGCGGATCGTGCGTTTTTGAAAGAACACGGCCCTGGCCAGGCCGTCCAACTGATGAAGCAATATGAGTTGGCGCCCGGGGCCTTTGCCTTTTCGGCCGCCTTCAATGCCTGTTACGCCGACGCCGATTTCGAGCAAAGCCTTGTCCCGTTTGAGCAGGATCTGGCGATTTGCCGGGCCGCAGGTTTCACCTGCTGCGTCGGGTATGTGCAGCCATCATCCGATACCCTGGACTATTACGGCCACTTTTCACTTTTAAGCAAGCGGCTCAAGCGGCTCAAGCCGCTGCTGGAAGCCCATGGGGTCCGCCTCGGACTGGAATTCATCGGCCCGACGACCATGCGGCACGAACGCCGATTCGATTTCATCCATACCCTTGATGGTCTCAGGGCGCTCATTGCGGCAGCGGATGCACAGCATTGCGTGGGCCTCAAGCTGGACGCGTTGCATTGGTACACCAGCGGTGCCGGATTGCTGGACTTAGAGAAATTGTCTCCCCGCGAGATTGTTTATGTGGAGGTCAATGATGCCCTGGATGGCGATTACGACCGTTTTACCTTGCCTGAATTCGAGCGCGAACTGCCGGGTGCCACCGGCATCATCAATTTAACCGGCATGCTCAAATCGCTCAATGCCTTGGGTTTTGAGGGACCGATTGTGGTTGAGCCGTGGAATGCACGGCTTCGTGAAATGGCGCCTGTGGATGCCGTCGAACAAGCCAAATGTGCGCTTGACCGGTGTCTGCGAAAGGCCAACATAGCCTTTTGAGGTCGACCGAAACGCGCCATGACCAAAATCAGGATACGGTATTTCTGGGAAGAGCGTATGACACCTTCGGCCCAATTTTAATCGTTGATCGGGTTGCGCCGCAGGGAATAAATGGTAATATCGGTTGATGCATGCCACGCTTTTTTTGTCAAAATTGCTTGCTTTAGTGCCTTACACCCCAGTTTCTGTCAAAAAAAACAAGAAAATGGGGGTATATGGTTTACGGGTTTCCTGCCTCAACACTCAGTCCTCAACACTCAGTGGCCGGCTCCCCAAAGGGAGCCGGCCATTTGTTTTTAAAAGTTGGACGATTCAGGATGGAAGACATTCACTTCCTTGAGGTCGTCGCCCAGGTATTCACGTTCATTCGGACCGAGAATGCCCAGGGAGAGGGCGATCAAGGTCCACAAGTGAACGGTCTGCCAGGCATGGTCGTTCTGCTCGGCCAGGTCATGGACCTGGGCGTGGCAGTTGTGACAGGGCGTAATGGCGTAGTCCGCCTTGGTGGCCAGGATCTGCTCGGTCTTCAACCGACCATAGGCCCGCCGTTCGTCCGGGTAACCGGACTGCAGGAATCCACCACCACCGCCGCAACAGAAATTGTTGGAGCGGTTGGGGTACATGTCGACAAAGTTCTCCTCACCGACCACGGATTTGACCACGAATCGCAGGTCTTCGGCCACCGGGTCACCGAAGGATTTACGCACCAGCTGACAGGGATCCTGGACGGTGAACTTGATCTTGCGATCATTGTTCCAGTCCGGTTTGACCTTCAGCTTGCCTTCGCGAATCCACTGAGCATAGTATTGAATGATGCTCTTGATTTCAAAATTGGCTTCGAGGTTGTATTTTTTCAGTCCGGCCCGGACTGCAAAGAGTTCGTGCCCTCACTCAGTGTTGAGCCAGACCTTGCAACCCAGATCTTCCACCGCTTTTTTCTTTACCTCGACGATGTGTTTCCAATTGTCGTCGTCCGCCAGAAACATGCAGTAGTTTTCGGCGGCCCAGCCTTTGGTGCCGTAAGTCCAGTCGGCACCTACGAGATGCAGGATTTTCCACAGGGGAACCATCTCGTCAGGCTCGGTTACCGGCTCCCTGGAATTCTGGTTCAGGTAAAACTCGGCACCCTGTTTGTTGATGGGGGCCTGCATCTCCCCGAACTCGGGTTGGGCTTCCTGGTATTCTTCCAGAACATCTTCGACAACGAACTGGAAATCTTCCTCGCTGGCTCCCATGGCGCTGCAGGCGTCGCTGCGCAGGGCCATGTCGCAGGAACCGAGGATGCCTTTGGGGCGCTTTTCACGGGGCCATTGGGCCCGGGCATTGAAAACCAACTGGGGGATGTCGATTTTCATGGGGCAGACGTAGATGCAGCGCTGGCACATGCTGCACATCCAGACCCATTTGGTGCTCAGGACCTCTTCGTCCATTCCCAAGGCCGCCATTCTCAAAAATTTTCGGGGATCCATTCCTTCCAGACCCGTGGCCGGACAGCCCGACGAGCAGGCGCCACAGGTCAGGCAAAGGTTCAGGTTTCCCCCTTCCGGGAGAATTTCCTTCACCTTATCGATGAAAACGGATCGTTTTTTTCCGCCGATTTTGATCACTTCATCAGTCATAAAAATAATACCTCCATTGTTTGTTGACCACCGACGTTACAATACTGTTACAACCTTCATCTATTATAGAGCCAACTGCAAAATACAAGTAAAAAAATTAACCGGACCACCTCGCAGCTTCATGGCCGTGACCCGTGATCGCTTACCGGGGGACGGATAACCATTGTTCACTGCCGGCGGTGCCGACCTGCCCGGAGAAACCATCCGGGCAGGTCGTGGTTGGGTTACCGTTTGGGTTGCGTGGTATCAGTCCTGCATCAATGCCGCTTCGGCTTCCATCAGCTTGGCCGAAAAATCCGCTCCCATATTGGATGCGGTGGTGTAAAAGCGGATACGGTCCCTGGGGACGCCCATGGCCTCCAGCATATCGCGGGCGCTGGCGGTCCGCCAAGCGGCGTACAAGCTGCCTTTTTCCGATTTGCAGTTGCCGTTGTGGCAGGCCATCACCACCACACCATCGGCGCCTTCGGCAAGGGCACGCATCTCATAATCGATGTCGATTTTGCCGGCACAGGGAACGACCACGGTTTTGAGCCCCTTGGGCAGGGGCATGCCGAAGGATTCCGCCATCCCGGCGGCTTCCAGGCCGCTGTTCTGGCAGCAGAAGGCCACGATGGTCGGTCCGTCGGATGCTTCCGTGGCCGATCGGGTAATTCGTTCGATCATGTCCGCGTCTTTGAATTCGCCGATCTGGATGGCGTCCATGGGGCACTCCGAAGCGCAGATGCCGCAGCCCTGGCAGGCCACCTTGGAAATCACCGGTTTGTTCTCGGCGGTCCAGTAGATGGCACCGTGGGGGCAACAGCGGTAACAGGTTAGGCAGAAGGTGCATTTGCCAGTGTCCAGAACGGCTTTGTCGGCCGGGACGGCAATGGTGCCGTCACCCAATAGGCTGCGTACGCGCAGCGCGGCGTTTTCGGCATCCATCAGGTCACCGTAGCGTTTTTTGACCCGGCGGCTGCCGCCGACCACAAAGATCCCTTCGCGGTTGGTGCCCACCGGAAAACGATGGACGTTGTCGGTCTGCAAAAAACCCTGGGATCCCACGTCAATGCGCAACATCTCGGCCAGGGAGGCATTGGCCCGATCGGCCCCGATGGCCTCTTCGATCACGATGATGTCGGGCGTCAGGGATACACCGCGTTGAAGGACCGGGTCGTCATAGGTGATGGACAGCGTATCGCCTTCCTGTTTGGCGGCCGGGATGTCGGTGAGTTTGACATACATGGCGCCTTTGTCCCGACACTCCAGATAAAGACGCTCCAGTCCGTCTTCGGCCACCTTCAGATCCCCGGTGAATACGTAGACGCTGGTGTCTTCGAGGTTTTTCATGGCCAGGACGCTTTTCAGCATCCTCTCGAGAACCACAGGGTTGCCGTCCTGGGCCAGGCCCAGCGTGAAAGCCACGGTCTTGCCGGAAAATGCAGATGGATCGTTGGCCAGCACGGTTTCCAGTTGGCTCTGGCTGATGACCGTATCGGACAGTTCCAGGCCATAGGCCTCGTTCAACGGAGAGACCACCAATTCCGTAGCCACCACGATGGCGCCTACGGTTTTTTCGACGATGTCGTCCCTGCCGGCCAGCCATACCCGGAAATCACCGGGTACGCCGGCGACACCATCCATGCAGGTATCAGCCAGCATTTCGATTTTTTCCGAACCGTCGACGGCCTTTTGGAGCGCCTCCAACGCGGCCGGTTCGTTTCCGTCAAGATCGGCGACGGAATTTCTGGCCGCGACGTTTTCATCGATTAGTACCACCTGGTATCCGTTGGCCGCTATTTCCAAGGCCGCCTTCATGCCGGCCATACCGGTGCCCACCACGAGGACATCCGTGGACAGGTTGATGGTTTCCATTTGTGTCTTTTGTGTCATGAGGCCCTCCCCAGATATTTCATCACTTCGCCCGCGGATTGACCGGCATGGACGATGGATTCGGAAATGGTTTTCGGTCCCGATGCGGTACCGGCGATAAAGACTCCCTCCTGGCCGGTCAGAGCCCGGTTGAGTTTGTCTGCGCATGAGAAAAAACCGTCGTCGTTGAGCGGTGCGCCGGCGGCTGCGGACAGGGAGGCGTTGTCGGCACCCGGCATGATGCCGGAAGAGAGCACTACCAGGTCGAAAATTTCTTCCACCGCTTCGCTGCTGCCTTCGGCGGCCATGAAGCGCGTGCGGATACGATCATCATCGGTTTTGTACATATCCACGGGAATATTGCGCACGAATTTCATCTCGTCTTTGCATTGCTGATAGAAGACGGGGAAATCGTTACCCGTGTTTTGGATGTCCATATAAAAAACGGTAATGTCCAGTTCCGGATCCTTGTATTTCATGGACTGGGCCGTTCGCAGGGCGTAGGGGCAGCAGACCTGGCTGCACCACAGGTTGCCCAGGCGTTCGTCGCGGCTGCCCACGCACTGGATGAAGGCCACTTTTTTGGGCGGTTGGCCATCGGAGGGACGCAGCACGGCCCCGTTGGCCCGTTTGCCCGATTCCAGATCCAGGCCGCTGACCACATTCTCAAGCTCATCATAGCGATAGGTGGATTTGATACGAGGGTCGAAGGGGGTGAACCCGGTGGCCAGCACCACGGCATCCACCTCCAGGGCAGCGGCATTGCCGGTGGTTTCCGGGTTGAGGCTGCCGTCCTCGAGATAAAACGTGGCGTTGTTCAGGGAAAATCCTTTTGCCGCCGCACATCCACGGGGATCGGTGCGATAGCCGGCTTCGCAGGCCTTGGTGTCTTTGGCACCACCGATTTTTTCTAGGAAAACCGTAAAGTTGCCGTTTTTGCGGATCCCGCTCACTTGCGTGGCGAGGTGGATGGTGATGGCCGGTTCGTTGACGACGTTTTTAAGCATACTCTCCACGGCACAAGCGCCGCATTGGCGGCATTCGTCCGTGGCCTTGCAGCCGTATTGGATGGCGTGTCCGCCCAGAAAATCGGCTTTTTCCACCAGCGCAACCTGCGCACCGAGGCCGGCCAACTCCCAGGCTGCCGTCAGACCAGCGATCCCGCCCCCAATGACCATGACGTTTTTATTTTCAATACTCACGTGTTAACTCCTTTGGTGATCCTTGGTTGACAATGGATGGTCGGTCCAGACTAAACCACAGGTCTGGGAAGGACATTCGCCCGCTGGGCAATCTCCGGCACCTTGTGCTCCCATTCGATGGCCATGAGGTGGACACCGGCGATGCCTTCCATCTCCTTGAACTCCTCGATCTGTTCGCAGGCGATTTTGATTCCCTCGTCGGCGACTTTCTTTTTGTCCACACCCTGCAGGCGTTTGATGATTTCATTGGGGACATCCATACCGGGCACCTTGTTTTGCATGTAACGCGCCATACCGATGCTTTTCATGGGGGTCACGCCGGCCAGAATATAGACCTTTTCGGTAAGTCCCATATCCACAGCCGCTTTGACCCATTGGCGCATGCGATCCATGTTGAAAATACACTGGGTCTGGACGAAATCCACGCCTGCGGCCACTTTTTTGGCCAGGCGGTGCACCCGCCACGCATAGGGTTCGGCGAAGGGATTGGCCGCTCCGCCGATAAAGATTTGGGGCGGCCCGTCGATGTCGGCCCCGCCCAGGAATTGGGCTTCGTCACGCATTTTTTTCACGGTTCCGATGAGCTGTGTGGAGTCGATGTCGAAGACCCCTTTTGACTGGGGGTGGTCGCCGAACTGCTGGTGGTCCCCGGACAGGCAGAGCATGTTGCGAATGCCCAGGGCCGAGGCGCCCAGAATGTCGGCCTGCATGGCCAGTCTGTTGCGGTCGCGGCAGACCATTTGATAGTTGGGCTCCAGACCTTCTTCTATGGCGATCAGTGAGGCGGCCCAACTGGACATCCTCACCATGGCGGTCTGGTTGTCGGTGATATTGACGGCATCCACATTACCGACCAGCGGCTGGGCTTTTTCGCGCACCGCCGCCACGTTGGATCCGCGGGGCGGCCCCAGTTCTCCGGTGAAGGCAAAATGACCGGCGCGCAGAATTCTTTCCAGATTGCTTCCTGATTTCATATGGGAATCCCTCTATTGGTTTGTTCCGTTTGTTGATTGGGGGGGCCGGGCCATGCGGTTATTTCATGCCGAAGGCGGCCAGGCGCTCCTTGTATCCCGGCTGTACGATGGTTCGTGGGGTCTGATTGCGCCAGTCAGTAGGTGGACAGATGTCGAGGATATTGTTCAGGCGGCCTTGTTTGGACAGCCGTTCGTGAATGGCCTGCCAGGCACAGGGCTGGTCTTTGTTGATTTCACAGCTGCCCTTGTTGGTGCCGCCGCATGGGCCGTTGAAAAGCCCTTTGGCACACATGGTTACCGGACAGATGCCGGCGGTCATTCCCAGCACACAGGTGCCGCAGGCGCGGCATTTTTCCTCGTACCAGCCGACTTCACGGTTGACACCGATGAAGCTGGTGTTCAAGCCTGGGAATACAGGGATCTCAGGGAAGCGTTCGGCGATGAACTGGATGCCGGCGCCACAGGCCATGGAAATGATGGCGTCGTATTCATCCACGATACCGTCCAGTTCCTCCAGGAATTCCATGTCGCATTGGCGCTCCACGGTAGCGCTGCCGGTTTCGATGGGGCTGCCTTTCATGCGGCGGGCAATTTTGAGTTCGGAATTGAGAATCCCGACCTCTTTTTCACCGCCTGCAAGGCAAACCGCGACGCAGGTACCACAGCCAACGGTCAGGACCTTATTAAAGTCTTTGACCATGGCTCCGACCTCTTCAAAGGGCTTTCTTTCGGCAACAATCATTTCATTGTCCTCCTGTTTCTCATGGCATGGGGTGGTGTCACGATGATGAGATGCTTCACGCCGTTGCGAGGGGGAGCGCAAGGCATAGAATTGAGCAGGAAAAAAAAATAACCCGACAGAATCCCCTCTGTCAATATAAAGGTATGTCCCCCCATTGGATGGAAAATGCGGAAATTTTCCATTACTATCTGAAATAATGAAGAAAAT
The DNA here is from genome assembly GCA_002747175.1 of Deltaproteobacteria bacterium. Lineage (GTDB taxonomy): Bacteria > Desulfobacterota > Desulfobacteria > Desulfobacterales > Desulfosarcinaceae > Desulfosarcina. The sequence goes on from PDTK01000046.1 coordinate 12,362, forward strand.
AAATAATTTAATGCACGTCCTGGGATTCACCCGATGTGTGATCCGGAGGATAAGGATGCGTTTCTCACCTTTGCACCCTGACGGGAAAGCCGGAAAAAGCCGGATCCCGCGTTGCCACAAGATCGCAGTTACGTTCTGCAGTTTCACTCCCGGTGCCTGACTCAGACGCCCTCGGTTTTTGCGAGGCTGGGGGGCTGTTGGTTAGGTAGTGCCCATCCGGAAATGCCCAATTTGCCTATTTCTGGGCGGACACTAGGTAAAGCGTTTGCGGGTATTCGACGTTGGCCAGATAAAAATGAATGAATACTCATTGTTGTAATACAGATATCGCTGCGGGCCTGAAACGGCTGAGGACCGCCACTTTTTTCGTAAATGCACATTGTTTCCAGATAAATGCGTGGAAAATCGGGGCGGTGGGCAATTTTTTGATTTTTTCCGTTTGGGCTTGACAGAGTGAAAATGGCTTTGATATTGAATGAATATTCATTCATAAAGACGCCTGTTTCAGGAGGTTCACCATTACGGCAAGAAAAAAAAATATGACCAAGTATCGGCAGATCCTTGACGCAGCGATCCGGGTTTTCGCCTACCAGGGATTTCACCAGTCGACGGTTGCCCAGATCGCCAGGGAGGCCGGTGTGGCGGATGGGACCATCTATTTGTATTTCAAAAACAAAGACGACATTCTGGTCCAGTTTTATGAATACAAGACAAGGCAGATATTTGAACGGTTCCGGGATGCGGTCGATCGACCCGGGGACGCCGAAGAAAAGCTTCGCCGGTTGATCCGCGTCCATTTGAAGGAGTTTCAAAAAGACCGCAGCATGGCGATCGTTTATCAGGCGGAGACCCATCAGAACCGACGCCTGGCCCACAAGCAGATCAAAGAGATGTCCAAAATGTACCGCGACCTTATTTCGGAAGTGGTCGAACAGGGTCAGGAAGAGGGAAACATCCGCAAGGATCTATATATGGGCCTGGTGAAGCGCTTCATCAACGGCGCGGTCGATGAGGTCATCAACTCGTGGATTCATGCAGGCGGCAAATACGATTTGGTCACCATGGCCGACCCTCTGGTAGACCTGCTTTTAAAAGGTATCGGCGGTGACGTCAGATTCGATACAACCCTTTGATATAAAAATCGGATTGTTTCGTTGGTCTTGGCTTCAAACGGTGAATCCAACCACCGGGAAGGAGAAAACAGGATATGGTACAGGTCATCGCTGACAGAAGAGACGTAGATTTCGTACTTCATGAACAACTTGAGGTCGGTGCGTTGAGCGAACACGAAAAATTCGCCGAGTTCAATAAAAAAACGGTGGCTCTGGTTCTCAAGGAAGCCCGAAATCTGGCTGTCAAGGAAATCCTGCCAACCCTGAAGGAGGGGGATGAAGAAGGGGTTAAATTTGAAAACGGGCGGGTGACCACCCCTGAAAGTTTCCACCGCGCCTATCAATTGCTGCGCGAAGGCGAGTGGACGGCCATGCCGGAGAACCCCGAATGGGGGGGGGGCGGTATGCCGCGAACCGTTTCTCTGGCTGCCGGAGATTATTTCAACGGCGCCAACTACGGTTTCATGATGTACATCAGCCTGACCCACGGCGCTGCCCTGCTGGTAGAGCATTTTGGCACCGATGCGCAGAAGAACACCTATCTGAGGAAGATGTATACCGGGGAGTGGGGCGGTACCATGCTGCTTACCGAACCCGGGGCCGGATCGGATGTGGGGGCGCTAACCACCACGGCGGTGAAGAACGACGATGGCACCTACGCCATTTCCGGCAGCAAGATTTTCATCAGTTCGGGTGAGCACGATCTTTGCGACAACATCATTCACCCGGTTCTGGCACGCATTGAGGGCGCCCCTGCCGGAACCAAGGGGATCTCCCTGTTTCTGGTACCCAAGTTCCGCGTTAATGACGACGGCAGCCTGGGTGAATTCAATGATGTGGTCTGCACCGGCATTGAGGACAAGATGGGCCTGCACAGCAACGCCACTTGCTCCCTTACCCTGGGGGGCAAGGGCAATTGCGTCGGCACCCTTTTGGGCGAGGAAAACAAAGGGATGCGGGCCATGTTTCTCATGATGAACGAAGCCCGCCTGTTGGTGGGCATGCAGGGCTTCGGGTGCGCCTCCGCTTCGTACATGAATGCCATCAATTATGCGCGTGAGCGCGTCCAGGGTCGCCACCTGCTTAAAATGATGGACCATGGTGCTCCAAGCGTTCCCATCATCCAGCACCCCGACGTGCGGCGCATGCTGCTTACGATGAAGAGTTACGTGGAGGGTATGCGCAGCCTGCTATACTACACCGGTTTTCTGTCCGATCTGATCGTTACCTCTGATTCCGAGGCGGACAAGGCCACGTACCAGGGAATGATCGATCTGCTTATTCCCATCTGCAAGGGATACGTCACCGACAGGTGTTGGGACGTGTGCAGTCTGGGCGTCCAGGTTTACGGCGGCTACGGTTATATCAAGGATTTTCCCCAGGAGCAGCTTTTGCGTGACAGCCGCATTCTCATGATTTATGAAGGCACCAACGGCATCCAGGCCATGGATCTGTTGGGACGTAAACTGGGTATGAACAAAGGCAAGCCCATTATGGACATCATGGGAGAAATCCAGAAAATCATCGCCCGGGCCAAAGGGATCGATTCCCTCAGCGAATTTGCCGCCATACTGGAAAAAGCGCTCAACCGATTGGGTGAGGTCGCCATGCACCTGGGTGCAACGGCCATGTCTCCCCAGGTGATGAGCGCCTTTGCATGGGCACATCCGTTTATGGAGGCCTCCGGGGATGTGGTCATGGGGTGGATGCTGCTGTGGCGGGCTGTTATCGCGGCCGAAAAATTGGAGGGTGAGGCCAGGAAGAAGGACAAGCCTTTCTATGAAGGTCAACTAAAGAGTGCCCAGTATTTCACCCAGGCGGTGCTGCCGGTCACCATGGGTAAGATGGATGCCATCATGGCTACCAGTGATGCGGCCGTGGAGATAAGTGAGGATGCCTTCGGCGGCAAATAGTGTCCATCTATCGGTGGCCGATTTCCGTACAGACACCGGTCGGATTCCTCCATATCAAAACAGAGGGGCACTGCATGTGTTTGCAGTCCCCATTTCCAGATGGGCGCCATTTAACCGCCGCCCCTTATTTCTGGCGCTCCATGGCCCGCAGGTCTTTTCTCAGTACTTTGCCCACATCGGTTTTGGGCAGTTCGTCGCGAAATTCGACCAGGGTGGGCCATTTGTATTTGGCCAGCTTGTCCTGGCAGTAAATCAGCATCTCTTTATCCGTGGCCGTCTCTCCTTCCTTCAAGACGATGAATATCTTGACCGCTTCACCGCGTTTGGGGTGGGGAACGCCGATGGCCGTGGCTTCCTTCACCTTGGGATGTTCAAAGAACACTTCTTCGATGTCGCGGGGGTAGACGTTGTATCCGCCCGAAATGATCATGTCTTTCATGCGGTCCACGATATAGAAGTAGCCTTCCTCGTCCATTTGGGCGATATCGCCGGTGTGCAGCCACCCGTCGGTAATGGTTTCCGCCGTTGCGTCGGGGCGCTGCCAGTATCCTTTCATTACCTGGGGACCCTTCATCAGCAGTTCACCGGTATCGCCCACGGGTACGTCGGTCTCACCGTCATTGAGGCTCACGATGCGGCAGGTGGTGTCCGAAATGGGCAAGCCGATGCTGCCTACCTTGCGCTGTCCGCTGAAAGGATTGATGTGGGTGACCGGGGTGGATTCGGTCATGCCGAAGCCTTCGACGATCACCGCGCCGGTTTTCTGTTCGAATTTTCGGATTACCTCGACCGGTAGCGGGGCGCTGCCGGAAAAGCAGCCCTTGATGGATGTCAGATCCATTTTTTCGATGTCGGGGTGTTCCAGCATGCCGATGTACATGGTGGGCACCAAAGGGGCGAAGGTGGGCCTGAATTTGCTGATGGCTTCCAGCAGTTGCCGAGGCTGGGGTTTGGGGACCAGAATGTCGCCCCATCCCTTATAGATGGCCAGGTTCATGGCTGTGGACAGGCCAAACACATGGAAGAAGGGCAGGGCGCCGAGCATGATTTCATCATTTCCGAAGGTCGGAAACCAGGCACTGATGTGCTGTACCTGTTTGCTCAGATTGGCGTGGGTCAGCATGACACCCTTGGATACGCCGGTGGTGCCGCCGGTGTATTGATACATGGCCACATCATCAAAATCCAGGTTCACCTGGGGCGGATTGGGCGGATACTTTGAAAGGAGTGCTTTCCATTTATGCAGGTCGCCGGCGGCCTTTACATCGGCGGTCAGCCCTTTCTTTTTTCCCACCAGCGGAAAAAGCAGGTTTTGGGGGAAGGGGAGGTAGTCGCCGATGCTTGTGTAGATGATCTGTTTGATCCCGGTTCTGGGGCGCAGGTCGATCATGCGATTCCCCAACAGGTCGAGGGTGATCAGCACCTTGGCACCCGAATCGTTGAATTGATGCTCCAGCTCGCGGTCGGAATAGAGCGGGTTGTTCATCACGCTGATGGCACCGATGCGCAGGATCGCATAATAAGCCACCACGCAGGGGATCACGTTGGGCAGCAGGATCGCTACGCGGTCACCCTGCCTGACACCGAAATCGGTCAGGCAGGCGGCAAAGCGGTCAACCATCTTGTCAAGTTGGGCATAGCTTACCTGATAGCCTTGAAAGGTCAGTGCCATTTTCCCCGAAAATGATTTTGCAGATTGTCTCAGATAATCCGGCAGGCAAACGGTTTCGTAATCAACGTGTTCGGGAACGCCTTCTCCGTAGTGCGCAAGCCAGGGTTTTGCCAGATAGGGATTGTCTGCGGTCACGGGAATCTCCTTTTTTTGCTTGTTTTTGACGGGCGTTCGTAATACATGAAGCTTTCATGCCTTTTAAGATTGATAAACCCGTAAAAAGTCCGGAATGCTAGTTTTTTGTCGTCCCCGCGCAGGCGGGGAACCAAAATTATCAGACAATATAGATTCCCACCTGCGCGGGAATGACATGCCTGGTGACTTTTTACGAAACTATCAGGATTTGATCCATCGGCTGAATTGTTCTCTATTTTTAATCGGATAAGCTGGTTCTGTCAAGAATGCCCAATGGTTAACCCGTGCCCTGCGAAGAATGACCAGGTTGTCCGATATCGGCGTTGCCAGAAAAATTGTATCTGCGGAATATCAACCATATGATGAATCCGGCACGATATTTTTCTGGTAAATGTTTTCTGGCACCTTGATCTCAACCCAATTTGCCTGTTTCTGGACGGACACGGATTATGTCAACATGCGCCTTCAAGCCCTGGACGACAATTCCTCGATTCAGCCTTTTGGTTGAACGGTCGCTCTGTTTCCCGCTGTTGGATAAGGGCTCGTGGGGACGGGACTTTCCCCTTGATAAGGATTGACTCGGTGGATAGAACATGAATGAAGGTTCATTCATGTTCTATCGTAACTACACTATCACCACAGGAAAGCGGAAGGAGAAAACATGGAAAACGTGTTAATCGCCCCGGCCAAGTATTGTATTCTCTTCATGCCCACCGCTATTTTTTCGGTGTTGATTCCGATTCTGGGGGTTGCGGCATTTACTTACATCATGGCCATCCGATCGGCGCCCCTGGTCAAAGCGGCGCCCGATCTGCGTTTCGACCGGATCCTGCAACGGCTGATCAACGTGCTGCGGATCTGGTTGGGACAGTACCGACAGCCACGGTACATGATGGCCGGCGTGGTGCATATCGTTATTTTCGCCGGTTTCTTGATTCTCAGCGTCCGGTCTACCTCCCTGGTAATCATCGGCATTTCGGAAAATTTCGTCATGCCCGGTTTCGACGGCATGGTCGGGCATATTTACAATGTACTCAAGGACTACGCCGCCACCGCCGTACTGTTGGCTTGCGCCATCGCCGCCTGGCGGCGGGTGGTGGTTAAACCGGAACGATACAAGGTGCCGGCCAAGTACGGCCATGACCATACAGCCGAGGCGGTGTTCGTGCTGGGCATGATCTCCACATTGATGATCTCCGAAAGCCTGTTCGAGGCCAGCAGTGTGGCGGCCAACACCCAGGCGGGACTGCATGCCGAGTTCCTGGCACCGCTGAGTCTGGCCTGGCTGTTCAAACAGGCCCTTGCCTCCACATCCTCCCCGGTGTTGCAGGCCATCCACATCGTTTCTTACTACATCCACGATCTGACGTTCTTTTTCTTTCTCTGTTTTTTGCCCCTGGGAAAGCATTTCCACGTGATCACCTCGATTTTCAACGTGTTCTTCATGCGCATCGACCGGGGCAACATCAAGCCGGTGCAGCACGGCATCAAGGACGAAGAACTGGACGACCTGGAGTCCTTCGGTGTCAAAAAACTGGAAGACTTCACCTGGAAACACATCCTGGATTTTTATAGCTGTGCCGACTGCGGCCGCTGCTCGGACAACTGTCCGGCCAATGCCGTGGGACGCCCCCTGTCGCCGCGCTTCATCTCCATCAAGGGCCGCGATCTGACCTTCAAAAACTACCCCATTTACCCTTACGGCGCCCCCTTTAAAAAGAGTGCCGACCTGGTGGGCACCACCTACGAGGAAGACGAGATCTGGTCCTGCACCACCTGCGGCGCCTGCGAACAGGAGTGTCCCATCGGCATCGAGTACATCGACAAGATCGTGGATCTGCGGCGTGGCATGGTGGACGAAGGCATGGTCCCCCAGAGTCTGCAGAAGCCCTTGCGTGCCCTGGAAAAACGCGGCAACCCCTGGGGCAAAATGGAGAAAAAACGTGCCGCCTGGACCAAGGAACTGCCCGAAGACGTGGTCGTCAAGAACCTGGAGAAGGGCAAAGAGACGGCCGAGGCCCTTTACTTCGTGGACTCCATCACCTCTTATGACGACCGCATGCAGGAGATCGGTCAGGCCACGGCTGCCGTCCTGTCCCGGGCCGGGGCCGATGTCGGCATCCTGGGGAAACTGGAGAAGGACAGTGGCAACGAGATTCGTCGCTTTGGTGAAGAGATGCTCTTCCAGACCATGAAGGAGATGAACACCGATGCCATCATAAACAGCGGGGTTAAGCATATCATCACGGCCGATCCGCACGCCTACAACGCGCTGAAAAACGATTACCAGGGTCTTCCGCCGGTGGAGCATATCAGCCAGTTCATCGCTCGCAACGTGAAGAGCGGCGCCATTCGATTAAAGGGGGCCAATGGTGACGGCAAGGTCTACACGTATCATGATCCCTGCTACCTTGGCCGCCACAACGGGGTCTACGAGGACCCACGTTCTGCTCTGGACGCCATCGCCGGTCTCAAACGGGTTGAGATGACGCGCAGCCGCGACCGTTCCTTTTGCTGCGGCGGCGGCGGGCTGATGCTTTTCTACGAACCGGAAGAGGAGCAGCGCATGGGGGTTTTGCGGGTGGAGATGGCCGCCGAAGCCGGGGCCAACGTGATCGTCACGGCCTGTCCCTTCTGCCTGGTGAACATGGAAGATGCGATCAAGGTGGCCGGAATGGAAGGCGAGATGGAAGCAATTGATTTGTCGGAACTGGTGGCACAACACCTTGAATAACGAATCATAAATAACGTAAGGGGAGGAACAATGGAGATTTTAGTCTGTGTCAAGCGGGT
>PDTK01000047.1 GCA_002747175.1 Deltaproteobacteria bacterium
TTGATCACGCCGATCGCCATGGAAAAAGAGCTTCGCTTCGCGATCCGCGAAGGTGGCCGTACGGTCGGTGCCGGTGTCGTCAGCGAAATTATCGAATAAGATACCAAGGAGCTCTTTCAAGTGAGAATTATCATAACACTGGCCTGTGCGGAGTGTAAGCGCCGGAATTATACCACGACCAAGAATAAGCGGACGACGCCTGACAAATTGGAGTTTAACAAATACTGTCGTTTTTGCAGGAAGCATACGCCTCATAAGGAAACAAAGTAGTCCGATATCCTAATAGTCGTGAGGGTTTATGCAGGCCAGTAGCTCGAATTGGTAGAGCACCGGACTCCAAATCCGGGTGTTGGGGGTTCGAATCCCTCCTGGCCTGCCAATCTAAATAGAGGTTCTGACAATGGCGCCGGTTGACGGTACGGTAAGGGGCTGTCAGCGGGCGCCGTTGATTAAACGGGGTGTAATGGGACGGTTACTTAAGAAAAAAGACCCGGTGAGGAAGGCAAAAAAAGCCCAGTCCGCTGTCAAGGCCGGTCAGGATGCTACGGCAACGAGTGATGCCGCGCCAGCGGTGAAAAAGGCCTATACGCCGGTAAGTAAACCTGCAGTTGCCAAAGAGAAAAACTTCATCGACAAATCCATTCAGTTTCTTCGCGAAGTCAAGGTGGAATTGAAGAAGGTTACCTGGCCATCTCGCAAGCAGACTATGGGTTCCACCGTGGTCGTTGTGGTCATCGTGACGATTATTTCGATGTTTCTCGGCCTTGTCGATCTGGTGCTCTCCGGTTTGATTCGTTCGGTACTGCAATAACGCAGGAGCGTTTAACGTGGCTAAAAAATGGTACATCGTGCATGTCTATTCCGGATTCGAGAACAAGGTCAAAGCTTCGCTCGAAGAAAAAGTCGCCACTTCGCCCAACCCGGACAAGTTCGATGAAGTTCTTGTTCCCACCGAGGAGGTTGTGGAACTGGTAAAAGGGAAGCGCAGGACCTCTTCGCGTAAGTTCTATCCCGGGTATTTGCTTGTAAAGATGGAACTTGATGACGAAACGTGGCACATCGTCAACAATACACCCAAGGTAACCGGTTTTCTCGGGGGGCGGGAGAAACCGACGCCCATTTCGGAGGAAGAGGCCAACACCATTCTGAACCGAATGGAAGCGGGTAAAAACCAGCCACAGCCCAAATACTATTTTGAAACCGGTGACGAGATCAGGGTCATCGACGGTCCTTTCACCAATTTCAATGGTACCGTCGAAGAGGTCAATCCGGAAAAAGGCAAAATAAAGGTGCTGGTCAGTATTTTTGGCCGATCCACGCCGGTTGAACTGGATTTCGTCCAGGTCACCAAACTTTAACCATGCCGCGGCGGCGTTTCGGTAGGACCGCTGCAAGATAACCATCAATAAGGGAATTGATCGAAAAATGGCTAAAAAGGTAATGGCACTAATCAAGCTTCAGGTTGAAGCAGGCAAGGCAAATCCGTCACCTCCCATCGGCCCGGCCCTTGGGCAGCACGGCGTGAACATCATGGATTTTTGCAAGGCGTTCAACGCTCGAACGGCAAACGATGCGGGGATGATCATACCTGTTGTCATTACCGTCTTTCAGGATCGTTCGTTTACCTTTATCACCAAAACCCCACCGGCTGCTGTGCTGTTGAAAAAAGCGGCCAAGGTCGCCAAGGGTGCCGGTGATCCCAAACGTGACCGGGTGGGAAAAGTGACAATGGCCCAGGTCGAAGAGATTGCCAAAATCAAGATGGAGGACCTCAACGCCAACGATATGGCCGCCGCCTGTAAAATCATCAGCGGCACGGCCAGAAGCATGGGCATTGAAGTGAAATAGCTTTTGGGTCTGATGCCTGACTGCCGACCCGGATACGCCGGCCGACAATCAATCGACGGCACTGCGTGATTAAATTTCAAGGAGTAATAGGTAAAATGCCGAAGCGTGGTAAAAAATACAAGGACTCTACAAGCAAAATCGAATCAACCCGGCGATACGACTTTTCGGAGGCCATTGATACGGCCATCTCCGCTTCGTACGCCAAATTCGATGAAACCGTGGATGTGGCCGTTAAGCTGGGTGTCGATCCGAGGCATGCCGACCAGATGGTCCGGGGTACCGTCGTGCTCCCCAACGGACTTGGCAAGGATGTCAAGGTCCTGGTTTTCGCCAAGGGCGAGAAGGAAAACGAGGCCAAGGAGGCCGGTGCCGAATTCGTGGGCAATGAAGAACTGGTCGAAAAAATCAAGGAGGGGTGGTTCGGATTCGATAAAGCCATCGCCACACCGGATATGATGGGAACGGTCGGTAAAATTGGTCGGTTGCTTGGGCCCCGGGGGTTGATGCCCAATGCCAAGACCGGTACGGTTACTTTCGATGTCGCCAAAACGGTACAGGAACTCAAGGCTGGAAAGATCGAATTCCGTGTAGAAAAGGCCGGGATTGTGCATGCTCCCATGGGCAAGGTCTCTTTTGGCTCCCAAAAACTTGTTGAAAATATATCCGCGTTTCTCGATATGATCCTGAAATTGAAACCATCTTCGAGCAAAGGCACCTACCTGAAAGGCATTGCCGTTTCCACAACCATGGGGCCGGGGATAAAAATCGATACCTCACTGGTCAAAGATTTGGTTAAATAATATTTTTATCCGCCGCCGCATGTTTATTCCGGCGGCGGGCATCGCAGGTTTTCTCTAAAAGCCTGCTCAATCACACTGTCAAAGATCGTAGGTTCACAAGGACCCGTTTGGATACCGGGACCGCGTGTATAATCGGTTTATACCGGCCTGCCGAGGCGGAGTTGAATCGTTTCATGAGCCCTTCCCCAGAAGGCAGCATCGCATCCGGTTCGGATGCATCGACAAGAAGGACTTAACTCAATCAACGTCATCATGTGTCCTCCGGTTTTTGCAGATTAAGGAAGGGGGTGTAAGCAAGCTTTGGATATTAATGAAAAAAAGAGAATTGCCGAAGATCTTCAGGGGCGCCTGGAAAAATCGACCATCGTCGTTCTGACGGACTATAAGGGCTTGGACGTAGAGGCGATGAATTCGCTCAGACGCAAGCTCAGGGAAGCCAACACCGAATATCAGGTGGTCAAGAACTCGCTGCTCACACGGGCTTCGGAAGGCAACGACGTCGGCCAGATAAAGGATCTCTTCAAGGGACCCAGTGCCGTCGCCCTGAGTAGTGACGACCCCGTCGCACCGGCCAAAGTGCTTGTGGATTTCGCCAAAGAGAATAAAAAACTCGAAATCAAGGCCGGTGTGCTCAATGGATCGGTTATTGACAATGACGGCATTGTTGCGCTGTCGGCCCTGCCGTCCCGCGAAGTCCTGCTGGCTCAGGTGTTGTCGGCCATGAACGCCGTTCCGACTTCACTGGTTACCGCCCTCAGCGACGTGCCCAGACGCTTTGTTAAAGTGCTTCAGGCAATCAAAGACGAAAAAGAGGCCCAGGCCTGATCGATTTGCCCAACCCAACTACATTCAATTTTGCAAGGTTCAATTTATCTGGAGGAAAAATAAACAATGGCTGATATTACCAAAGAAGATGTCATCGAATTCATTGCCAACATGTCTGTTCTGGAACTCTCCGAAATGGTTAAGGAGATGGAAGAAAAATTCGGCGTTTCCGCAGCCGCTCCGGTTGCCATGATGGCCGCCGGTCCTGCCGGTGATGGCGGTGCTGGTGCCGCTGCTGAAGAAAAGAACGAATTCGATGTTGTCCTGACCGCTGCCGGCGACAAGAAAATCGCCGTCATCAAAGAAGTCCGCGCCATTACCGGACTGGGACTCAAAGAAGCCAAGGCGCTGGTTGACGAAGCGCCCAAACCGGTCAAAGAGGGTGTTCCCAAGGAAGAGGCCGAAAAGATTCAGGCCCAGCTTGAAGAGGCCGGAGCTCAGGTCGAACTCAAGTAGTTTTGTTTGGCGCAGGCTGCCAGAAAGATGCATAACTATCTGTCTGTACAATAAAAATGCATTGAATTTGGAAATGGGGTGCAAAGGCTGTCAAGGCCTTTGGTCCCATTTTCATATTCCTAATTACCTATCGGAGTTGCCATGTCGAAAAGACCTACGGCGAACAAGAGAATTCGAAAAAGTTTCGGCAAAATAAAAAAAATTGTAGAAATTCCTGATCTGATCGGTATGCAACGCGATTCGTATCAGCGATTTTTACAAATGAACGTGGCTCCCGAAAATCGGGAGGACATCGGTTTGCAGGCCGTTTTCAAGTCCGTGTTTCCGATCAAGGATTTTACGGGCAGCGCTTCTCTGGAGTTTGTGTCTTATCGATTTGCGGATGTCAAGCATAGTGAGGAAGAGTGTGTCCACCGCGGCATGACCTACGAATTGCCGGTTCGGATAACGATCCGCCTGGTGGTCTACGATACCGACAAAGATACCGGGGTATCCAACATCCGGGATATCAAGGAGCAGGAGATTTACTTCGGCACCATTCCGCTGATGACAGCCAAAGGTACCTTCATCATCAATGGAACAGAGCGTGTCGTTGTCAGCCAGTTGCATCGTTCCTCCGGCGTATTTTTCGATCACGACAAAGGCAAGAGCCATTCCAGCGGCAAGATCATTTACAGTTCACGGATCATTCCGGTACGCGGATCGTGGATCGATTTGGAGATTGATCCCAAAGACATCGTATACATCCGCATTGATCGCCGCCGGAAGTTCCCGGTCACCGTTTTGTTCAAAGCCTTCGGATATTCCGCGGAAGATCTGCTGAGTTATTTTTACACCACCGAAAAAATATTCCTCGACGGTCAGGCATACTTTCGTGGTTTTGTGCCCGATATGCTCAAGGGCAGCCGGGCCACCAAAGATGTGGTTGATCCGCAAAGCGGTGACGTACTTGTCAAAAAAGGACGCATGTTCACTCAGCGGGCACTCAAACAGATGGCCGCCGCCAATTTCGACCGGATCCCTTTGGAACGCGAGGATGTGCTCGATAAAGCCGTCGCCGTTACCGTGACCGATCCTGAAACCGGAGAGGTGCTGGCCCAGGCCAGCGATCTGGTCGACGAAGCATTGCTCAAGAAATTCGAGGATACCGGCATCCGGGAGTTCGAAACCCTGTATGTGGACGGCGCATCAAGCAGCGATTCCATTCGTAAAACCCTGCTTCTTGACAAGGTCGCCACCAAGGAAGAAGCTCTGATTGAAATTTACCGCCTGCTGCGGCCCGGTAATCCGGCGACCCCGGAGGTGGCCCAGGATTTTCTCGACCACCTGTTTTTCAAATCTTCCTATTACGACCTGTCCGGGGTGGGGCGGCTCAAAATCAACCTGCGGTTGGGTATCGACACGCCGGTCAATGTCCGCACCCTGCGCAAGGAAGACATCCTGTTGACGGCCAAAACCCTGGTTGAACTGCGGGATACCCAGGGTGTGGTCGATGATATCGACCACCTGGGCAACCGGCGCGTACGCGCCGTGGGTGAGCTGCTCGAAAACCAGTATCGCATCGGGTTGGTGCGCATGGAGCGCGCCATCAAGGAGCGTATGAGCCTTCAGGAAGTCGACGCCCTCATGCCCCACGACCTGGTCAATCCCAAACCGGTATCGGCGGTGGTCAAGGAATTCTTCGGAACCAGTCAGTTGAGTCAGTTCATGGACAAGACCAACCCGCTGTCGGAAACCACCCACAAGCGGCGTCTGAGTGCATTGGGACCGGGGGGGTTGACCCGTGAACGGGCCGGCTTCGAAGTTCGTGACGTGCATCCCTCCCACTACGGCCGGATTTGCCCCATCGAAACGCCGGAAGGACCCAATATCGGCCTCATCGTTTCGCTGAGCACCTACGCCAAGGTGAATGATTTCGGATTTATCGAAACCCCGTACCGCCATGTGGAAAACGCCACCGTTTCCAAGGAAGTCCGTTTTCTGAGTGCTTTCGAAGAGAAGGACCACCCCATTGCCCAGGCCAATGCGCCGATCGATGAAGACAATCGGTATGTCAACCCGACGGTGACGTCGCGGGTGGCCGGCGAACTCATGATGGTCGAACGGGACAAGATCGAATTGATGGATATCTCACCAAATCAATTGGTGAGTGTTTCTGCCTCCCTGATTCCGTTTCTGGAAAACGATGACGCCAACCGCGCCCTGATGGGATCCAACATGCAGCGGCAGGCAGTGCCGCTGATCAAGGCCGAGGCACCTTTGGTCGGTACGGGTATCGAAGGTGTGGTCGCCAAGGACTCCGGTGTCACCATCGTCGCCGGGCGGGATGGAGAAGTGGTGGACGTGGATGCCTCCCGGATCGTGTTGAAGCACGATTCATCCGAAGACGGTGCCGACAAACAGGTCACCATCTATAATCTGCATAAATTTGTGCGGTCCAATCAGAACACCTGTTTCAATCAGCGTCCCATCGTCACCAAAGGCCAATTTGTCACCGCCGGAGAGATCATTGCCGACGGTCCGGCTACGGAGCAGGGCGAGCTGGCCCTGGGCAAAAACGTCACCGTGGCTTTTATGCCCTGGGGGGGATACAACTTCGAAGATTCCATCCTGGTCAGCGAGCGGCTGGTCCGCGATGGCGTATATACCTCGGTTCATATCGAAGAGTTCGAAGTCGTTGCCCGGGACACCAAGCTGGGCAAGGAGGAGGTGACCCGCGACATTCCCAATGTGGGTGAGGAAGCCTTGCGTAACCTTGATGACAGCGGCATCATCCGTCTTGGGGCCGAGGTCAAGCAAGGGGATATCCTTGTCGGCAAGATCACACCCAAGGGGGAGACCCAGTTGTCGCCGGAAGAAAAACTCCTGCGGGCAATTTTCGGAGAAAAGGCCGGTGATGTCAAAGATACGTCCTTGCGTGTGCCGCCGGGGGTGGAAGGCATCGTCATCGATGCCAAGGTATTCTCCCGTCGGGGGGTCGAGAAAGACGAGCGGACCCAGTCCATTGAGGCTTCCGAGATAACCGCTATGGAAAAGAACAAGGATGATGAAATCCGGATTATCGGGCAAAGTGTCCGTTCCCAACTGGAATCTCTGCTGGTCGGCCAAAAATGCACCGCTCCCGTGAAAAAGGGAAAGAAGGTCTATCTGGCCAAAGGCGCGGCCATCGAAAACGGAACCCTGGCGAAGATTCCCGTGGCCAATCTCGAAGGCCTGCTATTCGAGGATGCCGCCCTTACCGAAAAGGTCCACCAGGTCCTGGATGTGTACCGAGACCAGGTAGAGCGCTGCCGGGAAGAGTTCGAAGGGCGAATGGGGCGCTTTGAAAGTGGTGACGAACTTTCGCCAGGTGTCATTAAAATGGTCAAGGTGTACGTGGCCATGAAACGCAAGCTGTCCGTGGGTGACAAAATGGCCGGCCGCCATGGCAACAAGGGGGTCGTTTCCCGGATTCTGCCCATTGAGGACATGCCCTATTTTGCCAACGGCAAGCCCGTGGATATGGTGCTCAACCCGCTGGGTGTCCCGTCGCGCATGAATGTCGGACAGATTCTCGAAATTCATCTGGGGCGTGCAGCCAAGGGGCTCGGCGATCAGCTCAATGATTTTTACGAAGCCAATCAGGTGCAGGCGTTGCGTGAGAAGCTGGATGCGATTTTCGGTGACGCCGCCGGCAACCTGCAGGAGATGGAAGACGATACGGTCAAAGATCTGGCGGCCTTCTACCGCAATGGCGTCCATATGGCCACACCAGTATTCGACGGTGCAAAGGAAGAAGAGATAAAAAAACTGTTGAACGAGTGCGGCTTGAGTCCGACGGGCCAGACCACCTTGTATAACGGACATACCGGTGAGCCCTTCAAAGAGAAGATTACCGTGGGTACCATGTATATGCTCAAGCTTCACCATTTGGTCGACGACAAAATCCATGCCCGCTCGATCGGACCCTACTCCCTGGTTACCCAGCAGCCGCTGGGCGGCAAGGCGCAGTTCGGGGGGCAGCGTTTGGGTGAAATGGAGGTCTGGGCCATGGAGGCATACGGTGCGGCCTATGCCCTGCAGGAATTTTTGACGGTTAAGTCGGATGACATGGCCGGCCGGACCCGCATGTACGAAAAAATCGTCAAGGGACAGAACGTTCTGGAGCCGGGTATTCCCGAATCGTTCAAGGTGCTCACCAAGGAACTGCAGAGCCTGGGACTGGATGTGTCCCTGCTGGAGGAATAATCACTTAAAAAAAGGCGATGTTTATCCTGTTCATCCCTAACGCCTTCAAAGGAATATAGTTATGGAAACCCTGTATGACTTTTTTTCAAAACCGACCGATCCCAGGCGTTATACCGGCGTTAAAGTATCGCTGGCCTCCTCGGACCAGATACGGCAATGGTCCCATGGAGAGATAAAAAAGCCCGAAACCATCAACTACCGGACATTCAAGCCGGAGCGCGACGGGCTGTTTTGTGCCAAGATATTTGGCCCAACAAAAGATTACGAATGCAACTGCGGTAAATACAAGCGCATGAAACACCGCGGTGTGATCTGTGAAAAATGCGGTGTGGAGGTGATCCAGTCCAAAGTTCGGCGTGAACGCATGGGCCATATCGAACTGGCCACGCCCGTATCCCACATCTGGTTCCTCAAGAGTCTGCCCAGCAAGATCGGCAACCTTCTCGACATCACACTCAAAAACATGGAGAAGGTGCTTTATTTCGACTCCTATATCGTCATCGACCCCAAGGGGACCGATCTGAGTCGGGGCCAATTGCTGTCCGATGAAAAATACCAGGAAGCCATTGATACTTACGGTATGGGAAAATTCGAAGCCGGTATCGGTGCCGAAGCGGTCAAGGCCCTGCTGGAAGGAATCGAACTGAATGAATTGTACAAGGAACTGCGCAAAGAGATTCGCGCCACCAACAGCGTGGCCAAGCGCCAGAAGTTGTCCAAGCGGCTTAAAATCGTAGACGCTTTCATGCGTTCGGGATTGGAGCCGATATGGATGATCATGGATGTGATTCCCGTTTTACCCCCTGACCTGAGACCTCTGGTTCCACTTGAGGGCGGGCGATTCGCCACGTCGGACCTGAACGATTTGTACCGGCGGGTGATCAACCGCAATAACCGGCTTAAACGCCTGATGGATCTGAAGGCCCCTGAAATCATTGTGCGCAATGAAAAGCGCATGCTCCAGGAGTCCGTCGATGTTCTTTTCGACAACGGACGCCATGGACGGGTTATCACCGGTACCAACAAGCGTCCCCTGAAATCCCTGAGCGATACCCTGAAAGGAAAGCAGGGGCGTTTCCGCCAGAACCTCCTGGGAAAGCGCGTTGACTACTCCGGGCGTACCGTTATTACGGTGGGGCCGGATTTGCGGCTGCACCAGTGTGGTTTGCCCAAGAAGATGGCATTGGAGTTGTTCAAGCCCTTCGTTTATTATCGCCTTGAGCAAAAGGGTTTGGTCTCCACGGTCAAGAGCGCCAAAAAGATGGTGGAACGAGAGGTGCCGGAAGTGTGGGATACCCTGGACGAGGTGGTCAGGGAGTATCCGGTGATGCTCAACCGTGCGCCGACGCTGCACCGGCTGGGTATCCAGGCTTTTGAACCGAATCTGATCGAAGGCAAGGCCATCCAATTGCATCCTTTGGTATGTACGGCCTTCAACGCCGATTTCGACGGGGACCAGATGGCCGTTCACGTCCCCCTGTCCGTAGAGTCTCAGATCGAGGCCCGGGTACTGATGCTCTCCAGCAACAATATCCTCAGCCCGGCCAACGGCAGCCCCATTATCGTTCCCAGCCAGGATATCGTGCTGGGCTTGTATTATATGACTCGCGGCAAGGACGGGGTCAAGGGCGCCGGGAAGCTGTTCGCCAATCCCGCCGAGGTAAGGGCGGCCTATGACGATCAGGCTGTGGACCTGCATGCTCAAATAAAAGTGCGTATCGGCGACCAGCGGGTGGAAACGACCGTGGGACGCATCCTCTTGTGGGAGATTATGCCCAAGGATGATGTGATCCGGTTGCGCCACATTCAGGCGGCCGATGAAAAGACGATGACCAAAGCTGCCAGGCAAGCCTCCGGTGGCACCGATTTCAGAGAACTGGTGGCCGCGTATTCGGAAAGTCCGGACAAGGCCAACGACGGCAACATCGGTCTGATGAAAGACGATGAATTGCAGCGGGTTTTCGGCATCAGCGCCGAAGATGCCCGGAATTTGTTCAGCCTGGATGAAAACACCGTCTCGGAGGTTCTCGAATCCGACACGGGCTTTCATCTGTTCCAGGTGCTAGAGCGACGGCCTGAAATTCCCTTCGATGTTATCAATCAGGTCATGGACAAGGGCGCCTTGCGCGGCCTGATCGATTATGTCTATCGGAACCTGGGGCCCAAGGCGACGGTTATCCTGGCCGACCGCCTTAAAGACATCGGATATAAATATTCCACCCGGGGCGGTCTTTCCATTTCCATTGACGCCATGATTATCCCCCAGAAAAAATGGTCGATTCTCAAACAGGCCGACGATCAGGTGGGTGAGATCAGCAGGCAATACACCGAAGGCCTCATTACCCAGGGAGAAAAGTACAACAAGGTCGTGGATATCTGGGCCAAGGCAACCGATGACGTGGCCAACGAAATGATGGATGCCATGAAGGTGCAGCCCCTGTATGATGAAGACGGGAGGCAGCGTCTGGATGACAGCGGCAAGGCCATGGTGGCGGAAAGTTTCAACCCCATCTATATGATGGCCGATTCGGGTGCCAGAGGGTCCAAGGATCAGATGCGCCAGTTGGCCGGTATGCGCGGGCTGATGGCCAAGCCGTCCGGAGAGATCATCGAAACGCCGATCCAGGCCAACTTCAGGGAAGGCCTGTCGGTGTTGCAGTATTTTACCTCCACCCATGGTGCCCGTAAAGGATTGGCGGACACCGCGTTGAAAACAGCCAACTCCGGTTATCTGACGCGGCGCCTGGCCGATGTCGCCCAGGATTGTGCGGTTGTCGAGACGGATTGCGGGACCTTGCAGGGCGTCGAAGTGGAACCCCTGCTCGAAGGCGGTGAAGTCATCCAGCGGCTCAGCGAACGTATTCTGGGGCGAACGACGGTTCATGACGTCCTGGACCCCTTTACCGATGAGGTCGTGGTGCCGGCCGGTCGGGAGATCGATGAAAACGATGCCCGGAAAATCGAGAATGCCGGGGTCAGCAATGTGCTGATCCGAAGTGTTCTGACCTGCCGTACCAAATACGGCGTTTGTGCAAAGTGCTATGGGCGTGATCTGGCCCATGGCCGTACGGTGGATATGGGGCAGGCCGTGGGTATTCTGGCGGCCCAGTCCATCGGCGAGCCGGGCACCCAGTTGACCATGCGGACCTTTCACATCGGTGGAACCGCCAGCCGACGCGTCGAACAGGCGGACATCCGGGCCCGCACCGCAGGCAAGATCAAGTTTGTGGACCTCAATGTGGTGACCAACGCCGATAACGAGATCGTGGTCATGAACCGGCGGGGTGGAGAGTTTGCCATCGTTGGTGAGACCGGCCGCGAACGTGAGCGCTGTCCGGTCATTTACGGTGCGCATATCGTGGTCAAGGAAGGGCAGGAGGTCAAACCGGGAGACTTGCTGGCCGTATGGGACCCGTTTACCACGCCAATCATTACCGAGGTCGCCGGTTCAGTTAAATTCGGTGACCTCATACCGGGGAAAACCATCCAGGAAAAGGTGGATCCGGTGACCGGTAAGTCCAGCCGTACGGTGATCGAGTCCAAGACCGCCGAAGAGCGGCCGCGTATTTCGATCAAGGGTGGAGACGGGAAGACGGCAAAATTGTCTGCCGGATCCGGCATGGCCCGTTACATGTTGCCGGTGGATGCCGTGGTCATGGTGGAGGAGGGCGATCCGGTTCAGGCGGGTGATGTCGTTGCCAAGCTGCCCCGGGCTACGACCAAAACCAAGGACATTACCGGTGGTTTGCCCCGTGTTGCCGAACTTTTCGAGGTCAGGAAACCGAAAGAAGTGGCGGTATTGAGCGAGATAGACGGTTATGTTTCCATATCCAAGGCCACCAAGAAGGGCAAACAGCGGGTTACCATTACACCGGTCGACGTCGGGGACAAGAAGGAGTACCTGATTCCACGCGGAAAGCACATCAACGTTTATGAGGGCGACTATGTGCGGGCCGGTGAGCCGTTGATTGGCGGCGCCGCCAATCCCCAGGACATCCTCAAGATCAAGGGCGAGGTGGCACTGGCCAAGTATCTGGTGAACGAGGTACAGGAAGTTTACCGTCTACAGGGTGTGCGAATCAACGACAAGCACATTGAAGTGATTGTTCGGCAGATGATGCGCCGGGTCAAGGTCACTGACGTCGGTGATACGAATTTCATCCTGGAAGAGCAGGTGGACAAGATCGCTTTCGAAGAGAGTAACGAAGCCATTATTGCCGAAGGTGGTAAACCGGCGACGGCTGAACCGTTGATTCTGGGAATCACCAAAGCGTCCTTGAGTACGGACAGCTTCATTTCGGCCGCCTCCTTTCAAGAGACCACCAAGGTTTTGACCGACGCTTCCATTGCCGGTGCTGTGGACTTTTTGCGCGGTCTCAAGGAAAACGTCATTATGGGCCGCATCATCCCGGCAGGCACGGGTGTTATGGCTTATCGGGACCTGGCAGTCGAAGCCGCCGAGGAATAATAAAATGGCCGTTTACCGCATCCCTGTGAAAAAGTGCTTGACAATCGAATCGACTAACTATACGTAACCAGTTTCTGTGCGCGAAGAAAATTGAAGACAATGACCAGTTGAAGGGAATATCATGCCAACAATCAACCAGCTAGTGCGCAAGGGGCGCAAACGGGTCCAGAAAAAGACCAATACCCCCGCATTGAAGTCGGCGCCTCAAAAACGTGGCGTTTGTACCCGTGTGTATACATCGACCCCCAAAAAGCCGAACTCGGCCTTGCGTAAAGTTGCCAGGGTGCGTTTGACGACCGGTGTTGAAGTGACCGCCTACATCCCTGGCATCGGGCACAATCTGCAGGAGCACTCCGTGGTTCTCGTTCGCGGTGGTCGTGTCAAGGACTTGCCCGGTGTTCGCTATCACATTGTTCGTGGAACCCTGGATACCCTGGGCGTCGATGGCCGCCGGCAGGGGCGTTCGAAATATGGTGCCAAGCGTCCGAAGTAGTTGGTCTGATCAGTACAATCAATCGAGATGGTGTGAGTTATGCCTAGAAGAAGAGAAGTTCCCGAGCGGGTGATTATCCCGGATGTAAAATATAACAGCAAGCTTGTGTCCAAGTTCATCGCTTCGGTGATGCGCGATGGCAAAAAGAGCGCCGCCGAGTCTTTACTATATGGAGCGTTCGATATAATCGGTGAGAAGACCAACGAGGATCCGCTCAAGGTGTTCGAAAAGGCGCTGGAAAACGTCAAGCCGGTGATTGAGGTAAAATCCCGTCGCGTGGGTGGTTCCACTTATCAGGTGCCCACAGAGGTGAGACCGTCAAGAAGGACGGCTTTGGGCATCCGCTGGATCATCGGCTACGCCCGCAGTCGTGGGGAAAAGGGGTTTGGGGCCAAGCTGGCCGGCGAACTGATGGATGCAGCCAACGGGCGCGGCGCTTCGGTCAAAAAGCGAGAGGATACGCACAAGATGGCGGAGGCCAACAAGGCATTCGCTCACTACCGCTGGTAACGATCCACATTCACAATATATTATTCGCATTAGGTTTTGAGCGCCTGTTGGGTTAGCCTTATTGCCTGACGATCAAAGCCTTTTGCCTTGTTTGGGGCGAAAGCCCCCGCTCACAGGAGGATCCTGAAATGGCGAAGGAAAAATTTGAGAGGACGAAGCCGCACGTAAACGTAGGGACCATCGGGCACATTGACCATGGCAAGACAACCCTGACGGCAGCGATCACGAAGTTGAGCGGCTTGAGGGGGATGGCGGATTTTATTCCTTTCGATCAGATCGACAAGGCG
>PDTK01000048.1 GCA_002747175.1 Deltaproteobacteria bacterium
AACGTAAGCATTTTAAGACTATTGTTTACTTGCTCACTGGTAAATTGGATTTGCTGACCATTAATCCATTTTTACCCACTTGAATTTCAAAAGAACCAGAAAAAAAAGGTAATCTATGCGTAAGCGTTCACAGGGCACCGTATCTGCTTTGTTACCGGGCAGTTGAAGTATGCCCCATACGTCTGCGTGCCCGAAGCCGTGCATCTGCGGCGCCATGCAAACGCTTACCGGCTGTGCTTTACAGGTATTGGCTGCTTCTACCTCGTGAACAGGTACATTTATGCCTGCCCGGAAATGGTTAATCTCGCCCGTATTCAAGGCTGCCCCCAGATCCAAAGCGGAGACATCTCGTTTAATTTCGAGAATCTGAATCGGATGAAAGGTGCCGTTTCCGGACAGATGCGGTCTATTTCTTCCGCGGGTACGGCCAGGCCATGACGCCACCTTCCATAACCTTCACGTTTGTATAGCCATGAGCGTTCATAATGGTGGCGGCCTCATACCCGCGCATGGAGATTTTACAATAACAGACAATTTCCTTATCCTTATCCGCCGGCAACGCGTCCAGCTTGTCGCGCAGGGCACCGAGGGGAATCAGGGTTTCACCGATGCCGAGGTGCATCTCTTCATACTCTTCCGGGCTTCGCAGATCAAAGTAAACGGCATCTTCCTTGTTCTGAATTTTTTTCCATACCTCCGTCACGGAGATGCCGTCCATGCGCCCTTTGAGCTTGTTCTGCATGATGTGTGCTGCGGTGATGAAATGATCAATGGCCAGGGAGAACGGCGGTGCATAGGGCAGGTCGAGATTGACCAGATCCTCAACCTTGAGCCGGCCCTTAATGGCGATGGCGGCACTTGCCAGTTGCTTGCTCACGTCCCCGGGCCCCACACACTGGTATCCCAAAATGCGTTGATCCTTGGTGCTGACCAGTATCTTGGAGACCAACAGCCTGGCGCCCATGAATCCCGGTTTGTCCGGGCTGGCATTGACAGCCACCTCATAGTCCGTGATCCCGGCTTTTTGGGCGGCCTTTTCGGTCAGGCCGGTTGAGCCGGCATTGAAATCGAAGATTTTACAAATACCGGTTTGATAAGTCCCCGGAAAGGTAACGCTATTGCCTTTCATGGCGTTTTCACCGGCGATGCGGCCCTGGAGATTGGCCAGATCACCCATGGGGCTGAAGGTTTTGCCGCCGGTGTTGAGGTTGTCGATTTCAATGCAGTCACCGGCCGCATAGATATCCGGATCCGAAGTTTGCATATGGTTGTCAACACTGATGCCGCCAAACGCACCGATTTCGAGTCCGCATCCGGCGGCCATGCCGCTGTTGGGACGCACCCCGATGGCCATGACGGCCAGTTCACAATCCAGCACGGTGCCATCATTCAAGGTCACACCCGTAAGTCTGCCCCCCTCGCCGTTGAACGCCTTCAGGCCAGTGGCGGTCAGCACCTGGGCACCTTTGGCTTTCATATGGTTTTCCACCAGCTTCGCCAATTCCCAATCGAGGAAAGGAAGCACCTGGTCTAGCAATTCCACCACCGTGACCTCGATGCCGGAAAGCTGCAAGGCCTCACAGGTTTCCACACCGATCAAACCACCACCGATGATGACGGCTTTCTTCACCTTTTTTTCATCCCGGATTTTGCGCAGGTAGTCGGTGTCTGCCATGCTGAGCAGGGTGGTAATGCCATCCAACTCGATATTGGGGATAGGCGGCATATTGGGGTTGGCCCCGGTAGCGATGATCAGCTTATCGTAGGCGAGCTGTTTTTCTTCACCACTTTTCAAATCTTTGCAGGTCACTTCTTTCGCCTGGCGATTGATGGCGGTGACTTCCGTCTGTACAAGGGCCGTAATTCCCTTGGCCTTGCCAAAGAATGTCGCATCGCGGACCACTCCGGTCGGGGTGCACAGCAACATGTTACGGTTGTCAAAAACACCGCCCACATAATAGGGGTAGCCGCAAGATGCCATCGAAAGGTCCGGATCTTTCTGGATGATGGTAACGTTGGCAAATTCATTGAGACGTTTTGCTTTTGCAGCCGCTTTTGTCCCGGCGGCAGACCCGCCGATTACGACGATGTTTTTCATGATTGCTCCTCGAAACGGTTGTTTAGAAATTGAAATTTTATTGATGGATGCTCATATATACGCAGGAACCGAAAGCAGACGGGTTCCATCATGCAAGCCGTCGCGCCGCATAACCGAACGGCATTTTTTCATGGCGCGTCAAGTGAATGGTGACGGCCTTGGTGGTTCGTACCGATGCGGCCACAACCCCCGTTTGATAAAAATCAGCCACGATCAAAGCGGGAAAACTGCATGGAAAAGGTTCCGCGGCCCTGGGTGGCGGATCGCAAGCTGGTCGAGTAGCCGAACATCCGGGCCAGAGGAACGGTGGCCTTGATGGTCTGGACACCGAGCCGGGGTTCGATGGACTCGATCTTACCCCCGCGCGCGTTGAGGTCTCCGATGACATCGCCCATGAAGTCTTCGGGAACGATGACCTCGACAGCCATGATGGGATCCAGAAGAAAAGCGGACCCGACCGACAGGGCCTCACGCACAGCCATGGAGGCGGCCACGGTAAAGGCCAGTTCCGTGCCGCTGGATTCCTTGGTCATGGCACCGGTGAGCACGGCGTTGACATCCACCACCGGGTAACCCATGAGGATACCGCTTTCCAGGGATTCCATGACCCCTTTTTCAACGGCTCCCACAAAGGCCGATGGAAGCGCCTCCTCATCCAGTCGGGAAGTAAAACGGTTCCCCTCCCCCCGCGCAAGCGGCTCCAGCAGAAGCGAAACCTCGCCGTAATGCCGCGTACCGGCCACTTCCTTGTCGAACACGGCGTTTCCGGTGGCCGCGGATTCGATGGTCTCCCGGTAAACCACCTGGGGCTTGCCCACATTGACCTGGGTATTGAATTCACGCTGCATGCGGCTGGTGATGACTTCCAAGTGCAGTTCACCCATGCCGGACAAGATGGTCTGACCGGTGTCCTCGTCTTCCCGGACACGCAAGGTGGGATCTTCGGCCATGAATTTATCCAGCACCTGCTGGAGTTTTTCCTGATCGCTGTGGGTCTTGGGTTCCACGGCCACGGAGATGACCGGTTCGTAAAAATCCATCTTTTCCAGCAGCACCGGCTGTTCCGGCAGGCACAGGGATTCCCCGGTGGACGACCCCTTGAGTCCCACGACACCGACAATGGCCCCCGGCCCGGCCTCGTTTACACGTTCACGCTTGTTGGCGTGCATCTTTAAGATGCGTGACATCTTCTCCTTCTTGTTGCGGCTGGAGTTGTAAGCGTCGGACCCGGCAATCAGCTTCCCGCTGTACACCCTCACATAGGAAAGCTTGCGACCTTCAATCATGGAAACCTTGAAAATCAGCGCCGCCAGGGGCGCCTTTTCGTCGGGACAGCAGACGACGTCTTCCCCAGTGTCGGGATTGACGCCCTTGATGGCCGGGACCTCCAGAGGGCTGGGAAGATATCTGACAATGGCATCCAGCAGCGGCTGGACCCCTTTATTTTTGAGTGCACTGCCGCACAGCACAGGAACCAGTTCCAGACCCACCGTCGCTTTGTGTACGGCGTCCAGAATGGCTTGGGCCTCAATGGCCTCGTCGGCCAGGTACGCATCCATAATGCCATCGTCCACCTCGGCCAGGGTCTCCAGCAGCTGATCGCGGTAGCTGACGGCATCGTCCATCAGATCGGAATCAATGTCACCGGGCCGGTAATCGGCGCCCAGGCTGTCGTCGTCCCAACTGATCTGCTGCATATGAATCAGGTCGATCACCCCGCGAAATCCATCTTCGGCCCCTACCGGAAGCTGCAAAATCAACGGTTTGGCATTCAAGCGATCCCGCATCATCTGAACCGTTCCCAGAAAATCGGCCCCGATCCGATCCAGTTTGTTGATGAAGGCAATCTTGGGGACCTGGTACCGATCGGCCTGGCGCCATACCGTCTCAGACTGCGGCTCCACGCCGCCGACAGCACAAAAAACGCCCACGGCGCCATCCAGAACGCGCAGGCTGCGTTCCACCTCAATGGTGAAATCCACATGGCCGGGCGTATCGATGATCTGGATATCGCATCCCTTCCACTGGCAGGTCGTCACCGCCGAGGTGATGGTGATGCCGCGTTCCTGCTCGTCGGCCATCCAGTCCATGACAGCCTCGCCGTCATGGACTTCCCCGATCTTGTGTGAGCGTCCCGTGTAGTAGAGGACCCGTTCGGTTACCGTCGTCTTGCCGGCATCGATATGGGCAATGATGCCAATATTGCGGATGGTGTTGATTTTATCTGTTTTTTTCATCGTATCAATAGCATGTCAGCTGTCAGAAAGCGATTCGCTTTTAGCCGTTAGCGCTTAGCCGCTTTTTTCATATATCTGCAAGATATCCGGGCTTAATCCAGCCGGTGGTGTCATGTTTTTCGTTAACGAAATGGCCCAACTCAAGAAATGGTTACATCGGACGAAACACTTCCGTAACATCGTTAAATGAAATGATTTATGCCAAGGTTTCGGACATGTCAAGACCAGACCGAATTATGGATGGGTACGGACTTACCACCAGCGGATGGCACCTTTCCTGTAGCGGATCGACACCGGCCATCCCCTGTGCAGGGTCATGGCCGCCAGGTGGGATTCGGACACACGCGCAACCAGCGAGAGCGTTCCGATGCGCACATCGGCAAATAGGTTGTTGCTGTTCTGGTCCAGGGAAAGCCGGGTGAGGGTGCCGTCAACCGTGGCTACATCTGCCAACAACGGATCTTCTCCACGTGCCGTGACGGTAATGTCGGCCGGGTCGATGAAGGCCGTGGCATCCGGAAAGGGTGGTGCCGGAACGATCAACCGGAGATTTTCACCGATCCGTTTGAACCACTGTCCGTTGGCATCGCTGCTCCAGGGGCCGAACACCATGTTGCTCCTGCCATTTCCCACTGGGACGCCTTTGAACAGGTGGTGCACATCGTCACACACATCGTAAAGCCATTGCCGATCATGACTGGCAATCACCAGTGATGCGCCCCAATCGCTGCGGGCCTGCAGCGAGGCGGTACGGATCAGTTCGCTGGAGGCCGCATCCACGCTGGCCGTGGGTTCATCCAGCAGCAACACCTGGGGTTTGAGCACCAGTCGGGCCGCCAGGGCCACTCGCTGGGCCTCACCACCGGAAAGTTCGTTCCACATACGCCCCGAAAAATCGTCGGGGTCCAGCCCGACCATCTCCAGGGCAGCGTGCACCGATTCGTTCCAGTCACCGCTTTCACCACGCACCTTGAGCCCGTAAGCGATGTTATTGAAGACGGTGCGCTTCATCAGATAGGGTTCCTGAGTCAGCAGGGTCACACAAAAGCGGACGCGGTCATCAAAAGGAAGGGCCGGCCGGCCATCGAACAGAATGGTTCCCTCGGTGGGCTTGATAATAAAGGCCAGCAATTTAAGCAAGGTACTCTTGCCGCTGCCGTTGGGTCCCACCAGCCCGACAATGGAGGCCGGCTGGATGGCCAGGCGATTAATGGCCAGCACCACTCGCCTGTTGTATCGGTGGATCAGGTTCTCGACATGATAGATAGGGTCGAACACGTGGCGCGGCTCCCTGATCGAGGGCGGTTCACTTCTTTCTGATAAAGGACAGGCACACATTCACGCTGAAGGCAATGGCGATCAGGACCAGCCCCAAGGCGATGCCGGTGGCGAACATGCCCTTGCCGGTTTCCAGGGCGATGGCCGTGGTAATGGTACGGGTGTGCCATTTGATGTTGCCACCCACCATCATGGAGATCCCCACCTCGGTCATCACCCGGCCATAGGCGGTCAACCCGGCAGCCAGAACGCCGTAGCGCACTTCCCAGAGACTGCTGAACAGAAGTTGTCGGCGACTGGCTCCCAAGGAAATCAGCAGGGTCCGCAAATGCCGGTCCATACTCTCTACCGCTGTGGCACTCAGGGCGATGACCACGGGCAGGGCCAGGATAGTCTGGCCGACGGCGATTCCCGGCAGGCTGAACAGCAAGCCCATGTCACCCAAAGGGCCGCGATTGGAGATGAACGCATAGACCAGCAGCCCGATGAACACAGTCGGCAGGGCCAAGGCGGTGTCCACTACCAGACGCACCTGCCGCTTTGCCGGAAATTCGAAGTAGCCCAGCATAAACCCCGCAGGCACCCCCAGCACCAGGCTGGCAGCCATGGAACCCGTAGAGGCTTTGAGGGTGGCCGCTATCGCCGACCAGGTCTGGCCGTCGCCGCCCAGCAGCAGGCGGACCGCTTCAATGAAACCGGCCAAGATAAAGTCCATACGGCAGTTACGATTCTAGTATGTCTGCTCAAAAACAGGATAATTGGGTCGAAATCAAATGGGTTTATTTCGCATTGGGTACAAACAGAGGCTTACCTAACAATTTAAATCCCTTGATCAGATCTTGGGCCGGGGCACCGGCCATCCAATCCGAAAAGGCGGTGGCCAGTTTATACTTGGCCTGCTTGCAGCGTTCGGGGTTGATGGCCAGCACACTGTATTGGTTGAGCAGGATGGCATCGCCCTCCACCAGAACCTTCAAGGGCGGATTGCCGTTCATGTTGTGAGCATATTTGATGTAGGTACCCCGATCGGTCATGGTATACCCGTTGCGTTCGGCGGCAATATTGATGGTCGTCAGCATCCCTTGCCCGGTCTGGACATACCAGGATTGCTTTTCCGGGACGGCCCCGCCAGCCGCCTTCCACAGGGCGATCTCTTTTTTGTTGGTCCCCGAATTGTCTCCGCGGCTGGCAAACAGGGATTTTTTCGCCCGGATGGCGTCCAGGGCGTCGACAACGGTTTTACCTTTGATCCCGGCTGGATCACGCTCCGGTCCGATAATAACGAAATCATTGTACATGATCTCACGGCGGTCAACGCCGTATCCATTCTGTACATATTTCTTTTCCGCGGGAGGCGCATGCACCAGCAGGACATCCACATCGCAGTTCTGACCGAGCTTGAGGGCCTTTCCGGTTCCTACCGAGACCCACTTCAGATCAATTCCCGTTGCTTTGGTGAAATGGGGCGCCAGATAATCCAACAGGCCCGTATTGTCCGTGCTGGTGGTGGTGGCCATCATCAGTACCTCGTCGCCGGCCAGGGACGGCGCCGTCATCAGGACGACCCATGCCATGATCGCACAACCCATGGATAGCATGTTTTTTCTTGTCATGATTTCTCCTCGTGTGTTGGTAATGATTGTTTTAGAAATGGAGATAAAATAAACTGGCTCAATTTATAAAACCTAAAGTAAGCGATTAGCCTTTTGGTTTCAGATCGTTACAAGACACTCGGGCTCAACCCAACGGGTGGCGTCATGCTTTTCGTTAACGTAACAGAATCATTTTGCTAACTGCTAATGGCTCAACTCAGGATTATATAGCATCGCCGGGCATCACGGCACAACATCGCCTCCCTCTGCTTCCAGCTCGCAGGGAAAAATCATCTTTCCACTCGTGGAGACGTCGTAACCCTCAAGTGCTTCGGCCTGCTTGATGAAAACCGGGTCATGCAACAGGCCGAGAAAAGACTGGATCCCCTGATCGAAAAAACGATCACGCGTCACCAGAAGATCATAACGCTCCTGCCGCAAAGGCAGGAAGTCCAGCCCCAGCAAAGCCGCTACCGGCCGGATACCAGGCCCGGCATCGGCACGTCCCGCGAGAATTTCAAGCCCCACGTCCATATGTCGGCTGACCTCGTAATCATAGCCATTGATGCGCTCTCCCGCAACACCGGCCCGTTTGAGCTCGCGGTCAAACAACAGGCGTGTACCGGTCGATAGGGAGCGGTTTACGATCCGCAGGCCGGAGCCGGCCAGATCTGCAACCTCACCAATATCTCGCGGATTCCCGTTTTGCAGTAAAATTCCCTGTTCCCGCCTGCAAAAATTGACCACCACGGGTATATGATCGAACTGACGTTGCAGGAACTCGAAATTGTACTCACTGCCATTTTCCTGCAGCAGGTGACTGGTGGCCATGTGGCAGAGGCTGCGTCGCAAGGCGCCGATGCCCCCCGCCGATCCCAGATTGCCGAAAACCGCCAGATGTCCGGGATACCGGGAATTGAACAGGGACAAGGCCTTTTCCAGGAGAATATCGTTGCTCCCGGCAATGACCAGTAATCCGTTATAGGAGGGCAGGGTTGAACCGGCCTGCGGAAAATTAACCGTATTGGATTCAACCCACTGCTCCACCAGATGACGAGGAAAAATCCATTTGCCGGTTACCTTGGATGCCGGCAAGCCCTTGTCCGAAATCAGTGAGTATACCATTTTCTCATTGACCCCTAAAAAACGGGCCACGTCCTTGGTGGAAAGCATCTGTGTCATTGATTCCTCATCAAGCGCGGGTAGGCGGTTTCCCGAAATCAACAAATTATGGTAATTAATTGAAAGAATAACACAAGATACGCTGTTTTTCCACCACTTAGATTCAAAAACGGATAAATACCAACGAAAATCAACGATGGATGTCCGTCCATTGATCGAAGTACCTGCATCCAGGATGTCGGACCGGTACCGATTTCTTTCGGGCGCTGACCCTATTTTTGTCATTCAACTGCGGGGTTGACTCACCCGCCACCCAAAGTATATTTTAGTGTTGAATTCATACGCTCCGGAGATATAGTGAGATGCTCAACGAAAAGCAAAAACTCGATACGCTGATGATGCTGGGAATCGAGCTGAACCGGATCCACGACCTGGACATCCTGCTGGAACGGGTACTCAAGCGGGCATGCCAATTTGTCAATGCCGACGCCGGCTCGATCTACATCCGCGAAGGCAACCATCTCAATGTCGCCCATTCCCAAAACACCACCTTGGAAAAACGGCTGCCGGCCGGAAAGAAATTGATTTATGTCTCCTTCTCCGTACCCATTGACGAGTCCAGTATTGCCGGATATGCGGCGGCCACGGGAAAGATGCTCAGTATCCCTGACGTTTACAAACTGCCGCCCACCAAAAGCTACCGGTTCAGTAATAAATTCGACGAAGCCTCGGGATATGTCACCCGCTCCATGCTGACGATTCCGTTGATGAGTGCCCAAAAGGATGTTCTGGGCATCCTTCAGATCATCAACGCCCAGGACCAGGATAAACGCATCCGGGCCTTCAGCCAGACCGATGAAAAGGTGATGCTCCATTTCGCGGGTGTGGCCGCGGTGGCCATGGAACGTGCCCAGATGACACGGGCGATGATCCTGCGCATGATTCGCATGGCCGAAATGCGTGATCCCAAAGAGACCGGGGCACATGTCAATCGGGTAGCGGGATATTCCCTGGTGATCTATGAACACTGGGCAAAAAGGCATCATATTGATCACAAAGAGATTGAAAACACACGGGATGTATTGCGTATGGGGGCCATGCTCCACGATGTGGGCAAGGTGGCCACCTCCGATCTGATACTGAAAAAGCCGGCCCAGTTGAGTTTTGAGGAATTCGAAATCATGAAGCAGCATACCGTCCAGGGAGCACGCCTGTTTTCCAACCTGCAGTCGGTCTATGACAAGGCTGCCGCCGTCATTGCCTTGAACCACCATGAAAAATGGGACGGCAGCGGTTATCCGGGCCACGTGGACCCGCAGACGGGCCGGCCCCTGACCGGCCATGAAGTGCCAGCCGGGCACTCCCTGCCCGGGAAAAAGGGTGAGGAGATCCCCCTTCTCGGCCGCATCGTCGCCATTGCCGATGTCTACGATGCTCTCAGCTCCAGACGCAGCTACAAGGAACCGTGGGACGAATCCCGAAGCATCGAAATCATCAGCCAGGGCGCCGGGACCCATTTCGATCCCGAACTGGTCGATATTTTCCTGGACAGGATCGCCTTCATTCGGTCCATCCAGGAACGGTATGCGGAAAACGATAGCGAAATGTGATCTCATGATCGCCAACGGTGAACTGGACGTCAAGGCCTTTATTGCGCGTCGGTTCGCTACAATATGCCTGCCGCCTGCAATCGGGCCACGGCAGGTTTTTTGATCTCCAGTCCTATTTTTAATTCGGACCGTTCCGGCGAGACATGCAGCCCTCAGAAATTTTGAGAACGTCCAATGTGGTAAAAGTGCTGAGGCGGGAAGCCCGCAACCCATGTGCCTCACCCTATTTTCTTGTTTTTTTGACAGAAAAATAGGGTGTAAGGCACCAAAACAAGCCGTTCGCCATTAGCACCTGGTCCCTTTTTTATAGATTTGTTGCTACCTGTGAAGCAGTGTTTCAAGCGATCGAAATGGACAAAATTCATTATTCAAAATTCGAAATTGGACGTTTGACGTTCACTGGTCTGGATTATAATCCCCTTTGGAGGAGGCTTCATCAAACACCTGCTAAGCGGGTCGTCGGTGATTTTTTCATTGGGTGGCCCCAATTCCCCCAACCAAAACAAGGGGCTTTGCCCAGCGGCAAAGCCCCTTGTTTTGGTTGGTGCCCCCGGCAGGATTCGAACCTGCGGCACACGGATTAGGAATCCGATGCTCTATCCCCTGAGCTACGGGGGCCTGTAGTTCCAGCGGTTGGCGTTTCGCCGTTAGCGCTTAACCCGGTGGGTGGGATTATGCTTTTCGTTAACGCAACAGAATCATTTTGCCAATTGCTAAAAGCTAACGACTAATGGCTCAACTCAGGTTTAACGAACGGATTTGTTTTGCGATAATCAATGGCTTTGTCACTTTTAATCGTGAAGGTTCATTAGACTAATATCAGCGTTTTGGCAAGCGTTTTCGGCACGTTGCCGGGACGGCTTCCGGCCAGCCGGCCTAGCCGACGGGCCCCTTCTATTCAATTTTGACCGATTGTCCCGGGTAGATGGTGCTGCGTGGCGTCAGATTGTTGATTTCAAGGAATCGATCGAGAGCCATATGATATTTGCGGGCGATGAGGTATGGACTGTCGCCCCGCTGGACGCGATAGGTCCCCGATGTGCGGGGCTGCCGGCGGGTGGCACTCGCGGCTGAAGGCACCCTGAGGATCTGATCGATGCGCAGCCGGGTGGTGGTCAGTCCATTCATTCTCTGGATCTGTCTGGTGGTGGTTTTGTATTTTTTGGCGATGATCCACAATGAATCCCCGCTTCTCACCACATGCCGGCCCTTCCAGGCGGCTTTGGAAGACCGCGCCGTTGCAGGCTGGGTGACCACCGTTCCACGTTGCGGGATCTTCAGTTTTTTGCCGGCGACGATATAGCTGGATCGCTTCAGGTTGTTGGCCCACATGATTTTCTTTACGCTGGTGCCGTAGCGGCGGGCAATGGTGGAGAGCGTTTCGCCGCGTCTGATGCGATGATAAACGAAAGCGCGTTGCGGAGGCCGTGCAATTGGTATCCCGTCGATGGCTGCCGATAACAAATCTTTTTTGTCGGGCGGTACCCGCAGGGAATAGACCGTAGGGGGCAGCACGCGATGTCTGAGCTCGGGATTCAGGTCCGTGAGGGCCGATAGCGTTGTGCCGATGGCCGGTGCCAGGTCCTTCAGGTGGACCTGACGATGGACCTCCACCTTTTCGAATTCCAGCGGCGGATCGGGTTGAACCTTGTTCAGGCCAAATTGATCGGGATGTTCAATAATGTGCAGGGCCGCCAGGAAGCGGGGGACATAGCGGGCTGTTTCAAAGGGCAGGCGGCCGTAAAGATCCCAGAAGTCGTCCAGATAATTGATATTTTGGGTGCGGATGACGTGCAGCACGCGTCCCTCGCCGCAGTTGTAGGCCGCCAGCACCGTCGCCCAGTCGCCGAAGATTTGATGCAGTTCTTTCAGGTAGGCGATGGCTGCGTCGGTGGATTTTTCGAAATCGATGCGCTCGTCGATATGCTGATTGCGTTTCAGGCCGAATTTGTAGCCCGTCGAGGGAATGAACTGCCATAAACCCAGGGCCCTGGCCCTGGAAAGGGCGCTGACCTTGAAGCCGCTTTCGATCAGAGGCAGCCAGGACAGCTCGGAAGGCAGGCCAGCGGCTTTCAGTTTTTCGAGGATCATGGTGCGATAGCGTCCCGAACGCCGATAAGACTCGACGAAAAAACGTTTTTCCGGGCCCGCGAACAGTTTGATTTCCCTATTAATATTGGCGTTCAACCCACGGGGGATGGCGTTGTGGTTGCCATTGACCACGATATTGCGGGAGGCATAGATCTCCAATATTCGTTTGGAGATGAGATATCGCAGGTCTTCTTTTTGCTGAATCAATTTGGCCGGATCGTCTGATTCAACTGAAAGAATCAGGGCGTAGGCCTTGTCCAGCGCCTCAAAAGCGCTTTCCAGTTCGCCTTTTTGCCAGAAAGCCTGGGCCGTATCGCAAAACTCCAGGGCTTCGTCCAGAAGTTCCTGACCCGTAGGCATCTCGGAGGGTGCGGCCGCCAATTCATGCTCGTCTGCCGTTGGTTCGTCCGTGATCGCCGATTCGGACGGTCCCGTCGGAACCGATTGTGTATCATCAAGGTTGGTTTCGATTATAGGCGTGTCTGTTTCGCCGCTGTTTGCCAGCCATGGGGGCCGTGCGGGTTCTGCAGGGACCGCGGGAGTGTTTTCTGCGGATGTCGGTGTCTTGCCCATGACTGCTGGGGCAGTTGGTTCGGCATCTGGAAAATGGCGGGTGAAAAAGGGCTGACAGCCGCTCAGGTAAAGCATCGTGAAACAGATGAAAAGTGGTAACGCTGGGCGCCGTAGTGATTGCACGAAAGCATCCTTATTGGGCGGGTTGAATGAATTTACGGGTGCTAACGGGTGCCCATCCGGAAATGGCCAATTTGCCTATTTCTGGACAGACACTAACGAATCCAGAACGCGAGGTCTTTACACATGGGGGCGGGCTTTTGTCAAGCTGCTTGGCGGCGCAACAGGGTCGCCCACCCTATCGTATTACGCCTCACTATCCCTAATTCCTCAGCACTCAGCCCCAGTCGTTGCGGGTTTCCCGCCTTGGATTATAATGACCACAAAAATCTTGATATCAAGGAGCTTTGCATAGGAGAATCAGGGATGTACGGATTTTTTTTAAAACTGGTAAATTTTACTTGAAAAATAAAAAACAAAGGTGTAAAAGACGACGTTTAAATCGTTCACCATAAAATTAACGTAACTGGGCTGTTCGATTTGTTCTTTAAGATTTTCGTTCGCCAGCGTAGCTCAGATGGTAGAGCTACTGATTTGTAATCAGTGGGTCGGGGGTTCGAGTCCCTCCGCTGGCTCCAGTGTTAAACTGATTATATGTGGTGGGGTTCCCGAGTGGTCAAAGGGAACAGACTGTAAATCTGTCGGCGACGCCTTCGGAGGTTCAAATCCTCCCCCCACCACCACTTTGTTAAAGTGAGTTTTTTTGTAGGAGATCCTGATTAAGATCGATACGGTACTACATGGCTTGCTTGACGCCGCGCGAAATAACGCGGTGACACTGTCGAAGCGTTGTTGCCGATGCAGGTATGAACGCGGGAGTAGCTCAGTTGGTAGAGCTTCAGCCTTCCAAGCTGAATGTCGCGAGTTCGAACCTCGTCTCCCGCTCCATTTTGTGGTGCCAGTGTCATCGATAGTGCCTGCCAGTTATGCCGTTCATCATCAGTTGCTGTTCTTAAAGCCCACGTAGCTCAGTCGGTAGAGCGCTTCCTTGGTAAGGAAGAGGTTCATCGGTTCAATTCCGATCGTGGGCTCCATTTTTTTTAGGCAAAGCAAGTGTCAGCCAATGAATTGTCCATTCACGGGAGGTTTTTAAAATGGCGAAGGAAAAATTTGAGAGGACGAAGCCGCACGTAAACGTAGGGACCATCGGGCATATTGACCATGGCAAGACAACCCTGACGGCAGCGATCACGAAGTTGAGCGGCTTGAGGGGGATGGCGGATTTTATTCCTTTCGATCAGATCGACAAGGCG
>PDTK01000054.1 GCA_002747175.1 Deltaproteobacteria bacterium
TGAACCGATTCAGGTATCACAATAACTGGCTACACAATCTAAACATTTCGGCTTCTTTGGGTGGGTACCGGAGCTCTCCCCTAAATCCGATATAATCAGTAAAAAAACAAAAACCACTGCAGCCTGTTCACTGCAGCGGTTTTTGTTTTTTTATGGGGTGAGTGATGGGGCTTGAACCCACGACCCTCAGGGCCACAACCTGATGCTCTACCACTGAGCTACACCCACCATAAGAACCATTTTAGATAACAAATCGGTTCTTTTTTTTCAACCCCAATTTATATCATTGTGAAAAAAGATGGATTCCGGGGGTGCACACCCATAGGTGTTGACCCGATTCGCCTTCTAATATAGTCTGTTTCGGCAGCTCATCAAACGACATCGCATGGGAGATGACGATTTGACCGATTTTCATATATTCATCATCAGGGCCATATTGGGCGCCGGATTCGCCGTGATTCTGTCACGCATGTTTTACCCCGACGCCAACATCGTCTATGTGATCGGCCTGGGGTGCATTCTCGTGGGGCTGGCGTATTTTGCGGAGTATCTCAGGAACCGCAAAAAAACATGATGGACAATGCCTGAAACGCTGCCTGACTGACCATGCAGTCATATTCTACGGAGCATACGCATTGTGAAACAGATCATTCTCGGCACGGCTGGACACATCGATCACGGTAAAACCAGCCTGATCAAGGCTGTCACCGGCACCAACACCGACCGTCTGAAAGAGGAACAGAAGCGCGGCATCACCATTGAGCTGGGCTTCGCGTCCCTGGATCTTCCCGGCGGGAGGCACCTGGGTATCGTCGACGTCCCCGGCCACGAAAAATTCGTCAAAAACATGGTAGCCGGTGCCACAGGCATCGACATCGTCGCCATGGTCATCGCTGCGGACGAAGGGGTCATGCCCCAGACCCGCGAGCACATGGAGATCTGTACCCTGCTGGGCGTGCGCCATGGCCTGGTCGTGCTGACCAAGATCGACATGGTCGATGAGGAATGGCTGGAGCTGGTCACCGATGACATCCATGATTTCACGGTGGGCACCTTTCTTGAGGAATCTCCCATCGTTCCGGTTTCGTCCATGAATGGCGATGGCATTCCCCAGTTCATCGAGACGCTGGACAGCCTGTGCGCCGAGGTCCCAGAGAGAACCACCACCGGCCTGTTCCGGTTGCCCGTGGATCGTGTTTTTTCCATGAAGGGGTTCGGCACGGTGATCACCGGTACCTTGATTTCAGGCAAGGTCAACGTGGGCGACGGGATTATGATTTATCCCGGCAAGATCGGTTCCAAAGTACGGGGCATACAGGTCCACAACCTGGGACGCGACAGTGCCGAAGCGGGCATGCGCACGGCCATTAATTTTCAGGGGCTGGAAAAAACGGCCATCAATCGCGGCGACATCCTGGCCCGTGAAAACACGTTGAACCCCAGCTATATGGTAGATCTGGAGATGCATTACCTGCCCAGCAACAAGAAGCCGATCAAGAACCGCACCCAGGTCCGCTTCCACACCGGCACCAGTGAAAACATGGGCAATCTGATCCTGCTGGATCGTGAGGAATTCATGCCCGGCGAGACTTGTGCAGTTCAGATCCGCCTTGACGAAGCGGTCAGCCTGGTTCGCGACGACCGCTTCGTGATTCGTAGCTATTCACCGGTACGCACCATCGGCGGCGGCAGGGTCATCGATCCCATTCCAGTCAAACACAAGCGTTTTCAGCCGGCCGTTATCGATGGGCTGAAGGATCTTGCCGATGCTGATCCCGAAGGTATTATCGACTATCAGGCACGCATGGCCGGCCCCAAAGGCGTCGGGCTGGCCGACCTGCTGCTGATGACCAACCTGCCCAACAAGGCACTGGGGGCCACCCTTGGCAGTATGCTCAACAGCCAGCGGATTGTCCTCGTGGACAAGGAGAGCCGCACCTACATCCATCAGGAGGTGTTCGTTTCGTTGCGGGGCCTGAACCACTCGGTGCTGGCGACATACCATCGGGAAAATCCTCTCAAACCGGGTATTTCCAAGGAAGAACTCAAATCAAAATTTCCTCGCCAGGCCGACGGCAAACTATTTATGCTGATTCTCAACCGCATGATCAAGGACAAGCAACTGGTCCTCGATGAGGATACGGTTCGCCTGGCATCTCATACCGTATCCCTACAGGTGGACCAGAAGGCACTTCAGGCGAAGATCCAGGAGACATATCGCCGCAGTGACCTGACACCTCCCTATTTCCGGGAAATCGTCAGGACCCTGGATGTGGATCCGAAGTCCGCCAAGGGCGTATTGGATCTGCTGGTCGGGGAAGGTGCCTTGGTCAAGGTCAAAGAAGACCTGTACTATGATCGCAAAAACCTTGATCAACTCAAAGCGCGGCTGGTGGCCTATATTCTCGAAAACGGTGAAATCACAACACCTGCCTTCAAGGATATGACAGGCGCTTCCCGAAAATATGTGATACCCTTGATAGAGTATTTTGACGTCACCAATGTGACCATCCGGGTGGGAGACATTCGAAAACTGAGAAAACGATAAGCGTTGCCGTCAGGAGGCGGCCCCGAGAACATCTCCCGGTTACGACGCTTCGCCGTAAGGGGGCTGACAAGGCAAAGTTATCGTGGGATATGCTCCCCGTCAGGTTGCCCATCCATTATGGATTTGATATCTGATTGAAAAAGGGAGCTTTTTTTCGCCGCCGTTCTCCCCCAAGCAACCTTCTCTTGGATGATGCCTTATCAATGGAGCCCAATCCCGAAATTTATCCTATCCTGGTGGCCGAAGATGATCCCATTTCGCGCCGTCTGTTCGAAAAAATTTTGAGAAAAGAGGGATTCGAGGTCACTTCCGTGGAAAACGGCCGCCAGGCCCTGGATTTGTTCCGCCGGAAGTTCTTTTCCATCGTGCTCACCGACTGGCAGATGCCGGAACTGGAAGGCCCGGAATTGTGCCGGGCGATCCGGAACGAAAATCCGGATCGTTATGTCTTCATCGTCATGCTCACATCCAAAGGCTCCAAAGACGATATTATCAACGGCTTGGAGGCGGGTGCAGACGATTACCTCACCAAACCAGCCCACCATGCCGAACTGGTGGCACGCATCAAAACCGGGATCCGCAT
This sequence comes from Deltaproteobacteria bacterium, assembly GCA_002747175.1. Classification (GTDB taxonomy): domain Bacteria; phylum Desulfobacterota; class Desulfobacteria; order Desulfobacterales; family Desulfosarcinaceae; genus Desulfosarcina. The sequence continues at coordinate 3,132 of PDTK01000054.1, forward strand.
CCTGGAACTGGAAAAGTCATTGAAGGCCGCCGTCGACGAAATCCATCTCATGTCCATTACGGATCCGCTCACCGGCGTCTATAACCGGGGATATATCAACGAACGGCTGCCCAAGGAAGTTCGTCGGTCAGTCCGCTACGGCCGCCAACTATCAATCATCATGTGCGATATCGATCATTTCAAGATGGTCAATGACACCTATGGCCATCTTGCCGGCGATTCGGTGCTGAAAGTGTTCGGCCAATGCCTGAAGGATACGATCCGTCAGCAGCTGGACTGGGTGGGGCGCTTCGGCGGTGAAGAGTTCCTCCTGGTCCTTCCGGAGACCGACCAGGCCGGGGCCATGTCTCTGGCCGAACGTCTCAGGGAAGCGGTAGAGGTTTGTGAATCACGGTTTGAAAATTACGTCATCCCCATTACCGCCAGTTTCGGCGTGACTGGATGCCTGTCCCAACAGCAATCTGCGGTAACAGCCGAAACCCTGCTCCAGCAGGCCGATATACTGCTGTACGAAGCCAAATCGGCAGGCCGCAATTGTATTAAAGGTCGATTGCTGCCAACCTGATCAATCCTGTTGACAGATAGCAAACCCCATCGTTGCATAAAATGGGGTTTACCCCAGGGTTACAAAGGGGGAAACAAATGCCCGTTGATATATCGGCTGTTCCGGATCTGCTTCCCGCTGATCGAAAGGACCGGTATCGGCCGTTTCAACGCTTTTCATACATGTCGTCCAGCACCCTTTTCAGGTAGCTTCCCCTAGTCTTGAGCAACTTCGCACCCCGGGTAATTTTGCACAGGCTGATCTTATGGTCGGCAGCAATTTTGCGCTGGGTTTTCCCCTCGTACAGGTCTTTGAGCAGTTGCCACCGAAGGGTGATGGTGTCTATTTCGCTGGAGGTGAAGATTTCCCGGAAAAGGGTTTCCATGGCGTCAGGATCGTTGGTTCGGGTAAAGACCGAAATCAGTTCCTTGGTGATGGTTTTCATACAATCGCCTTTTCATCGGCACGAAACACCCGGGCAGTATACGCCTCAGCTAGCCGAAGCACCTTCCGGCGGACGCCGCGGTATCGTTTCCAGAGGTCAAAAAGAGCTTGCTTTTGACGGTTGCCCTCCTATAGGTAAGAGGCGGTCGGATTCATTTCTGTTTGACGAAACATAATGAATATCCAATGGAAAGAAAAGGAAAAAGTACATGAAAAAAATATCTTGCGCAATCATTACGGTATTGGTCCTGGTTGTCATGCTGACTGCGGCACCGGCCGGGGCCGGTGACCCGATTTTCATCGGGATCTCCAAGATTGTCGCCCATCCGGCGTTGGATTCCATAGAAAAAGGAATCCAGGAGGTGATTCTTGACACTTATCCGGATGCCCGTTTCGACCTCCAGAACGCCAATGGCGAGATGACCACGGCATCCTCGATTGCCCAAAAATTCAAATTCGAAAACGTAACCCTGGCCGTTGGCATCGCCACACCGACGGCCCAGGCACTGGTCAATGCCCTTAAGGATCGCCCCGTTATTTTCAGTGGCGTTACCGATCCTGCAGGCGCTGGACTGGTTCGGTCCACCGACAAAGGTGAAAAAAACGTTGCCGGCATATCGGATATGACCCCCGTGAAGGCCCAAATCGAGCTTCTCAACCGGATCAAGCCCATCAAGGTTCTGGGGCATGTATACACCAGCAACGAAGCCAATGCGGTGAGTCTTGCCAAAATCGCCCGGGACGTGTGCAGGGACATAGGCATTACTTTCGTGGAAACCACAGTCTCCAATTCGGCCGAGGTCAAACAGGCGGTTCAGACCATTGCCGGCCGGGTAGACGGAATATACATTTCCAATGACAACACCGTTGTGTCAGCCCTGGCGGCCGTGTCCAGCGTGGCCCGAAAATACAAGATTCCGGTAATGTCGGCCGATCCCGTCAGTGCTAAGTCCATCCCTGTGCTGGCCGCCTGGGGCCATGACTATTACAAGATGGGCCGTGCCACCGGCCGCTTGGTAACCCGCATCCTCAAAGGCGAAAAACCCGAGGCGATACCGACCATTTTCATGACTGACGCATCCGACGTGGACCTGCTGCTGAACCTGGATGTGGCCAAGTCACTGGGTTTGACGTTTCCTGCCGATGTGGTCGCCAAGGCCAATACCGTCGTCAAGGACGGGAAGCTGATACATAAGTGATGGTTTCTCCATGCTCGAAGGTGTTTTTGTAGAAGGGCTCATATACGCCATTATGGCCCTGGGGGTGTTTTTTACGTTTCGCATCCTCGATTTTCCGGATCTCACCGTGGATGGCAGTTTTCCCATGGGGGCCGTAATCATGGCCACGACGCTGACTGGCGGCATCAGCCCCCTTACCGGTCTGTTGCTGGCTTTCGGCGGCGGAGTGATCGCCGGCTTTGTTACGGCCGCCATTCATAACCGGCTTAAAGTGCCCCACTTGCTGGCCGGTATTCTTACCATGACCATGCTTTACTCGGTGAACATCCGCATATTGGACAACCGTGCCAACCTTCCCCTGTTGCGCGTGGACACGATCCTCACCCAAGTGTCGGCCTTTACCGAGGGCGTAATCCCAGCCGACTGGGCTTCCCTGATTTTTTTCATTCTGCTGGTCCTTGCAATCAAATTGGGTCTGGACCTGTTTTTTCACACGGACATGGGGCTGGTTTTCGGGGCCCTGGGAAACAACGAACAGATGGTCAAGGTACAGGGCGCCAATCCGGCCACCTTGAAACTTATCGGTGTGGGACTCTCCAACGGGCTGGTGGCCCTTTCCGGCGCCCTGGCCGCTCAGTATCAGGGTTTTGCCGATGTCAACCTGGGGCAAGGCATCGTGGTCTCCGGCCTGGCATCGGTCATGCTGGGCGAATTCATCATCAAATCCAATCGTATTGGTATGCTTACCCTGCGGGTGATCCTGGGGGCCATATTGTTCAAAGCCATTATGTACCTGGGTCGTTTTTATGGATACTATATCAATATGACCCCCAACGATCTGAAACTGATCGCCGGCATCTTGATCATCGCTTCGCTGGCCGTGACCAATTATCGCAACATCCGTGGCAGGGGAGGAACCGCCGCATGATTCGCCTAAAGGACCTGACCTGTATCTTTCATGCCGGTACACCCAATGCCAAAACCGTCATCCGGGGCCTTGACCTGAGTGTCGCACCCGGTGAATTCGTTACCATCATCGGCAGCAACGGTGCCGGCAAGACAACCCTGTTCAATTTAATCTCAGGCAACCTGCCCCCCACAGCCGGGAGCGTTTTTCTAAAGGGCCGGGATGTTACCGGCCATCCGGAATACAAGCGGGCACGAATTGTCGGGCGCATTTTCCAGGATCCGCTAGTGGGCACGGCCTCCAACATGACCCTTGAAGACAACATGATGATTACCTGCAAAAAAGGGTTCAAATGGCCAGTGATCAGTCTTAACGGCAAGATGCGGGCCTATTTTCGGGAGCAGTTGCTCAATCTCGACATGGGCCTGGAAAACCGCATGAAGGAGAATGTCAGCGCTCTGTCCGGCGGTCAGCGCCAGGCCCTGACCCTGCTGATGATGGTCTTGTCCAACCCGGATATCGTTTTGCTGGACGAACACACCGCTGCGCTGGATCCACGCAATGCCGCCATTGTGATGGACCTGACCACGCGCCTGGTCAATGATCATCGTCTGACCACCATGATGATCACCCACAACATGAATCACGCCATCTCCTACGGTAACCGCTTGTTGATGATGGATGCCGGCGAGGTGATCATTGATGTTTCCGGTGAAGACAAACAAAAGCTCACCGTTCCAAAACTACTGGATATGTTTTCATCCATCCGCCGCAAGGCATTCGAAAACGACGAGGTATTGTTGGCTGCAGGTCAAGCGTGACGCAGGCCATCCGTTTTTTACGAACCCGCCGAATGATGATTTCTTTTATTGCTCAGCAGGCGTTTCTTTTTTCAGGTGCCGTTCGAAGCGTTCCACCAATAGCGAGCAGGCGAAGCAGAGCAAAAAATAAATGGCCAGGATGGTGATCCAGATTTCGAAGGTCAGAAATGTGGCGGCCATGAGTTCCATGCCCTGAAAGGTCAGTTCCTGGATGGAAATGACCGACACGATGGCCGAGTCCTTGATTGTGGAAATGAACTGGCCGGCCAGTGGGGGCATCACCCGGCGCAATGCTTGGGGAAAGATCACATGCCGCAGTTGTTGCATGCGGGTAAAGCCCAGACCCGATGAGGCCTCCCACTGCCCTTTGTCAATGGATTGGATGCCGGCTCTGATGATTTCGGTGATATAAGCGCCTTCGTATGCGGCTAGGGCCACGGCACCGGAAATAAAGATGGGCAGGTGTACCGGCTCGGCCATCAATGAGGAGATGACGGTAGACAAAGGGCCGTTTTCCAAACGGGTTATGTGATCGATACCCATGGCCGGAAACAGCCGGTCACCGATAAAATAGTAGAAGATGAAGATCCACACCAACACCGGGATGTTTCGGATCAACGCCACATAACCGGTACCCAGCATTCGTCGAAAGCGGCTGTTACCGGTTCGGAAAAGCCCCATGACGACCCCGATCACCATGGCCATTGCCATCGACCACACGCTCAATCGCAGGGTCACCAGAACACCGTGCAAAATGATCCCGGGAGCCCATTGGCCGCTTTGCTCGTCCATCCTCAGCAAATATTGCGGTATGGCCTGCCAGTTCCACTGGTAATCGGCTTGGGAAATGGCCCTGTAAAGCAGCCACACCCCCACGACCCCGACGCCCATGAGCAGGAGCAGGTCCCTGGGGGTGGCACTGCTTTCTTTACGAATCACTGAACCTGCGATTCCCAGTCTTTGGTTTCAAACCAGTAGGTCTTGCGTTCCTTGAGCCATCCCTCGGCGGTGACGTAAATGATCCAGTTGTTGAAATAGTTGAGGGTGTCTACATCTCCCTTGCGCACGGCAAACCCAATGGGTTCGCGGGTAAAAGTACCCGCAAGGGGCAGATACAGCCTGTTCGGATACTTGATGGCCTGGAATGCCGGCGTCGGCGCCGAGCCGACCACGGCATGCACCCGGCCGTTGATCACCTCCTGATAGGCTTGGGCCTCATCATCGAACATGCGGATTTCGGCTTTGGGCATGAATTGCCTAATGGCATTCACGGCAGTGGATCCCAGCCTCGCCGCAATGGTGATGCCGGGTTTGTTAAAGTCCTCCAGAGTTACCATGCCGCCCGCCTTCTTTTTACCGGCAACGATGGACATGCCCGTATAATCGTAGGGGGCGGTGAAATTCACCTTCAGGTTCCGGCTGGGCTGGATACCCATGCCGCCGATGATCACATCGAATTTGCCGGTCAGCAGGGCCGGAATGATGCCGGCCCATTTGGTGGGCACAAATTCGATTTTTACGCCCATATCTTTTGCCAGACGCCGGGCCACGTCGATTTCAAAACCAATGAGCTTGCCGGTCTTGTCTTTCATGGCCCAGGGAACAAATGTTGACATGCCCACGCGTAATACCCCGCGCTGGATGACTTGCTCAACAACACTGTCCTGCGCGTCGGCAGCCATTGCCTGGGGCAGGCATGTCAGGGTCAATGCGAGACATATGAAAAATATCATTCGGGTCATTCGTCGTGCCACATTCATGTAAATTCTCCTTTTCCGTTTTTTTTAAGGTGCTTTTACCATGCTTCATGCCGCCAAAGCCAACCGCTTTTCCATGACCCGGGCAGCCGTTGACAACGACAGGGTCAACAGCAGATAGATGCCGGCGATTACAAACCACAATTCGAAGACCAGGTAGGTTTCGGCAATGATCTCCTGGGCCTTCATTGTCAGGTCGTAGATAGCGATGGTACTGACCAGGGCCGAATCTTTGATCAATGAAACCGCCTGGCTGACCAGGGGAGGAGTCATGTGGCGCAGGGCCTGCGGGAGGACAATGTGCCGGTAGATGCGGTACCGTCCCAGACCGGTGCTTTCAGCGGCTTCCCATTGGTTTCGGTGAACGGATAGGATCCCGGCACGTATGATTTCCGACACGTATGCCCCTTCAAAAAGGCTGAGGGCCAGGACCGCTGCCGCAAATCGACTCAGGTCCACCATGGGCGCGAAGACGAAATAAATGAAAAAAAGCTGCACCAGCAGTGGGGTGTTGCGAATCAGTTCAAGGTAAATCCGGGCCAACGTACGGGTGGTGAAAGAATCGGAAAATCTGCAAATGGCTGTGATCATGCCGAATACGGTGGACAACACCAGAGATATGGCGGACACCTGCAAAGTGACCAAGAGGCCTTTGATCAAGGGGCCGGGTATCAGTTGGCCGTCTACCTCAGTGAACACGTACCGGGGAATCCGGTACCATTGCCAGTTATATCCGAGTTCGCTTCCTCCAGCGTAGACGAACCAGACCAACCCACCAATGGTTGCCAACATCTGGGCCGCATCAAGCAGGCCGGATTTCATTTTTCCTGCACGGACATTGCCGGTTTGGAGGTCGGCACAACGGTTCATATCCGTTTCCGTTTCTGATAAAAGGCGCGTTTATACTGCATCCGTAGGGTATTGGCGGCTTCTGCCCCGTGAAAAGGTGCGAAGCAGACAATGCCCTTCTGCAAAACCTATGCCCATATTTTTTCGAAAAGATGTAACATTTTCAACGAAAATGCAAGAGGACGGTACGGGCGGTCGGCGCCAGACAGCGGCATTAATTGGAAATGTCTGGCAATGGCCGGATCTTGAAAAAATGTCTCATATATCATATTAAATTGACACAAAAATGTGTCGAGGTTGTTACAACTGCGCACCCTTTGCGTCCGGAGGGAGTTTTAGAGAGAGATCGACCGCGTCATCGGGATTGTGCCGCGCTATCGTTTCATGCCGTTTGGCGCGCAGTCCGATTGATCCGATGCCTGATCCGGCTCAAATCCCTGATGCAATGCCGATATTGGCATGCTTCTGGCTTTTCTTTAAACGGTGTGGTTGCCGAAATGGCCGCCGGCATCCATGAGGATGCCGGCGAACCTTCAACCTTTTGGAGGACTGATATGATGAATCTCGAACAAATCAGAAAAAATAGAGAACTGGTCAATTCCATTGACTGGGAAATGACGCCTGAAGAGGCGGTTCGGCTTTACCTGGAGTGGGGTAACAACTGGACCCGGGGCAATTATGTAATCCGTTCCAAGGACGACGTGGTCCACTATTTCGTGGTCAATACCTGGAAAGAAGAGCCGGTCATTTATTTCATCCGCCGCAATAGCGACGAGGCCGTGGAATTGGCGGAAATCAAATTACCTAGTGACTTGAAAAAGCGGTTTTTGAGTTCCCAAGGACACCACAAGGGCGTATGGGCGCTTGAAGGCGAGGTTAAAAGCTGGCTCAAACAAAAACTCAACGCCACTTGACCGGGATCCGTGAAACCGATTGCCGCTGATGGAAATTAATCGAATGCCGGTCCCGGCTTCACACCCAGAAATTTCAGAACTTTCACCACGGGACAAAACCCGGTGATGCTGGACTGCAGCAGATTGGCACCAACGAAAGCGGTAAACCACAGCCAATAGCCGCTATGAATCTGGGACAGCAGCAGGGATACGAGAATCATGGTTCCGGCGAATACCAGGATAACCCGGTCGATGGTCATGCTTGTCTCCTCCTTTATGTGAAAAGTATGGTCCTCCTCATATTAGGACATGTTGCATTTACCCGATAGAGATCATTGGCCGCTTTTTGTTACAAAAAATCCATGGCACAATGGCTTTTTTTTTAGTATGCTCAAGAAACCCGTTGAATCGACAACGGATCGATTCCTTCCCCTCTCCGATAATTTTATTCGCATCAAGGGGACCGCATGAATTTCATTTTTTTCGAAGACGTTGGGGAGAAACAGGCATAAATTTCGTACCTGTTCACGGGGTAGAAGGAGCCAATACCTGTAAAGCACAGCCGGTAAGCGTTTACAAGGTGCCGTAGATGCGCGGCTTCGGGCACGCAGACGTATGGAGCATACTTCAAGTGACCGGTAACAAAGCAGATGCGTCTGCCCTGTGAACGCTTACTAAATTTCGCCGAAATTCAGCGTATAGGCGACGGATACAATGCCTTGCTCAAGGAGGTAACATGTTACCGGAAATTAAGAATATCCTCTATGCCACGGATTTATCGGACAATGCTCGCTATGCCTACCGCTATGCCGCCAGCATGGCCCAGCAATACGGCGCACGCATTACGATTCTACACGTTATCGAAAATTTGACCACGGAAACCTTTCTGCAAATCCATGGTTTTGTGGGTGAGGAAAACTGGGAAAAATTGCGCGAGGAAAAACAGGCAGATTTCATTTCTCGCATTCAAGGAAGGTTGGCCGGTTTTTGTGACGGAATCAGCAGTGAAATGGATGCCTGCACCTTTCAGGTGGATAAGATCCTGGTCAAGGATGGTATCGCTGCTGATGAAATTTTGCTCCAGGCCGATCTCAATGATGCTGATGTGATCGTCATGGGCACACGCGGTTTCGGCATGTTCAAGGATGCACTCATGGGCGGCACGGCCCGCCGGGTGGTGAGACGCAGCAGCATGCCGGTGTTGGTGGTCAGGATGCCTGAAACCGATTGATCCAAAATTTTGTTATACAGGACGTTTTCTTCTCCGTTATTTGGTGCCCATCCGGAGATGCCCAATTTGTTTGTTTCTGGACAGACACGATTTATCAACGCCCCAAAAACAAAGACCGCAAAAATGGCTGATGTTCGAAAAGGAGGGCCATGTAGTCAGCCTCCATTTGGATCATCGCCCGGTCATTTTTGCGCATCCATTCACTGAGCCAGGCAAAGCGAATGGCCATTATCACCTCCGGAAGGCGCTTCCAACTCTCAGCGGCCATGAAGTTAGCCGCCCTGAGCCGATCAACCAAACGGCCAACAAATGGTCCCCACAGGCTCTGCGGGTCTTCTATGCCCAAACATCCCAACAGGTTTGCCAGATCGTAACTCTCCGGTTTGATACCGCAAAACTCCCAGTCGATGACCGCCAGGATATTATCGGTTCCCCAGATCATATTGAGCGGGTGGTAGTCTCCATGGCAAAACCGGGTGGGAATGCGGTCGATGCCGCGAAACAGGCTTTTATCCAGGTGTTCCAAAAAAGGATGGTAGGCCGTGGCAGTTCCGGCATCGTTACGGGCCAGCATATCGAACAGATGGCGGATATAATCGGGAAGTGAAAAAGCCGGACCGGAAACCTCTGCTTTACGGTGTATGCCGACCGATTTGAGACGGATGAGAAAATCCGCTGCCGCATCGCCTCGCCAGCCGTCCATGACATAATACGGGCGTTTGAGATCAAGCCCCTGTACGAAAGGACAGATTTGCCACAACCCATGGGCGAATACCGGAATGGTGTCGCCATCGCGATCGGCCCGGTAGGGTGTGATCTGGTGAATGCCCTGGTCGTACAGGTCCTGCAGTATGCCGGTAATGTATCGTTTGCGGGCATATTTGCGTGAAGCGATCTTTTCCAGCACCCATTGCCGGCCATCTTCGGATTCCACCACCCGACGCCAGACGGTTCGCTCGGGACTGCCAGCCAAAGAAATGTCTGACCTCAGATTGACGAAGGCCAGGCCCCACTGGCGAGAGATCGCAGCCAGCAGCTCGTTGTCGGCTAAAATGGACTGCAAAATATCTGATACACGGCATCGGCGTGGACGCGGAAATCGGCCAGAGCTACAGGCTTGCCGTCTTTGTCGTTGAAAGTGATACCCGGGTCCGGATCACCCGCAATCAAGATGTAACACATCGTAAATAATTCATTTTTATTGTTTTTGTCGACTTCCCATCGACTTGTTTTTTTGGGCTCTTGTGAAAAATGAGTGGGTAATGTATTCATTTCCATTGTAAATTACCCACTGGTCTTGATGTTTTTTCTTCACTCCAATTAACCAATAGT
>PDTK01000055.1 GCA_002747175.1 Deltaproteobacteria bacterium
CTAAGGCGGGAAACCCGCAACCCATAGAGGACGGAGTGTTGAGGACGGAGTGTTGAGGACTGAGTGCTGAGGACTGAGTGCTGAGGACTGAGTGCTGAGGACTGAGTGCTGAGGACTGAGTGCTGAGGACTGAGTGCTGAGGACTGAGTGCTGAGGATTGAGTGCTGAGTGCTGAGGCGGAAAACCCGTAAACCATGCCCCCCATTTTCTTGTTTTTTGGGACAGAAGCTGAGGTGTAAGGTCGTAAAAATAGGTCCAGTGGGTCTCGTCACGGAAAACACAGACCAAATCATTGATTTGGGTTGCACCGCGGGGAATAACTGGTAATATCGGTTCAGGCAGGCACTCTTTTTCCTTGTTCAAAATTCGACGTTCACTGGTCTGGCTTCTAACCTCCTTCGGAGGGGGGCTTCATCAAACCACCTGCTAAACGGGTGGTCGGTAATTTTCGTTCTCACTTGGAGAGGCTGCAATGAAATCATTTATCATAATGTTGGTGTTTTTTTTCATCATACTTCCTGTCCAGGTCCATGCTGAAGACACCGAGTTCACGTCTTTTCACTTCGCTGGATCCGGAACCTGCATCCGCTGTCATAACGGGCTGAGCGATCCGGGAGGAAATGACCTCTCCATCGAGAAGGCCTGGAACTCGACCATGATGGCCAACGCGGCCAAGGATCCGTTCTGGCGGGCCAAGGTGCGATCAGAAATCAACCGCAATCCGCATCTGGAAGCGGTAATCAACGACAAGTGCACCAAATGCCACGCACCCATGGCGAACAAGGAGGCAACGTATTACGGCCATGCGGTTGAATTTTTCGGAAACGGTTTTCTGAACCCGGCCAACAGTCACCATGATGAGGCGCTGAACGGCGTCAGTTGCACCTTGTGCCACCAGATCAGGAACAGCAGCGGACTGGGCACCCTCGCCGGGATGTCGGGGCAATATGAAATCGATGACAGCCGCACAATTTACGCCCAATACAGTGATGTCGCCACCGGCCCGATGATCAACAACGTGGATTATATGATCACCTACGGTGCCCACACTTCGGACTCGAAAATGTGCGCAACCTGCCACAACCTCAAAACGCCTTTTGTCGATGAAAACGGCAACCTCCTCAGCACCACCCCGGAGAGCGAATTCCCCGAACAGATGCCATACAGCGAATGGGAGCACAGCAGCTACGTGGCCACCCACAGCTGCCAGGACTGCCACATGCCGCACTACGACGGGGTACGCATTGCCCGGCGTCCACCTTGGGCGAACACATTGCGCAACGGCTTTGCCCATCATATGTTTTCCGGCGGCAACAATCTGATGGTCGATATACTCGACAACAACCGGGACGCCCTTGACGTGACCAGCAACAATTTTGGAGCGGTGCTTGCTGCAAATGGAGAAATGTTGAACAGTGCGGCGTCGGTGGCGGTGGAAAACCATGCTTATTCGGGAGGCGTCCTTGATCTTACGGTCAGGGTGAACAGTCTTACCGGGCATAAACTGCCAACCAGTTTCCCCTCACGCCGCGTTTTTCTCCACCTGACGGTAAGCGATTCGGAGGGAAACCCCGTGTTCGAATCGGGACGTACCAATGCAGACGGGAGTATCGTCGGAGCGGATTCGGATATCGACCCGGCCACATATGAACCCCACTATGCATGCATTACCGCACCGGACCAGGTGCAGATTTACGAGGCTGTGATGGGCGACAACCTGAACCAGGTGACGTACACGCTCCTGCGGGCCATGACGTACAAAAAAGACAATCGGCTTTTACCCTCGGGTTTTGACAAAAACACGGCCCACAGCGATGTGCAGGTTCACGGCAATGCGTTGTCCGACACGGACTTTACCGGGGGCGGCGATTCGATCAGCTACCAGATCGGCGGATTGGAGCACGGAGAAGTGTACACAATAACGGTTGAACTGCTTTACCAGACACTTGCCCATGCGTTTTCCGGTGATTTATTTACCGATCCCTCCGATGAGGCCGCCGCGTTTGAAACGATGGTCGGTGCCGCGACCATGAAAACCTCGCAGATCGCTGAAACTACCCTGCAAATCGACACCGGGACGTTTCCCGCTGCGTGCAATGACGGCCTGGATAACGATGAAGACGGATATGTTGATCTGGATGATCCCGGTTGCAGCGATGAAAATGATGACAATGAATACAACGCGTCCCCGCCAGCCGTTCCGGCAATGCCCAGGGCCGGCGGGGGGCTGATCATCCTGGTGTTGACTTTATTGGGAGTTGTCAGGTTGAGGCGAACCAATACTTGACCCCAATGTTGCAAAATCCTGAGCCGGTCAGAGCCGAGGCCCGGGGATGAACCGTAGTATTTTGCTAAGGTGGGAAACCCGCAACCTAAGGACGGAGTGCTGAGTGCTGAGGACTGAGTGCTGAGGACTGAGTGCTGAGGCAGGAAACCCGTAAACCATATACCCCCATTTTCTTGTTTTTTTTGACAGAAACTGAGGTGTAAGGCACTAAAGTAAGCGCTTACCGGCTGGGCTTTACAAGATATTGGCTTGTTTCTACCGTGAACAGGTACGCGATCTATACAGGCTTTTACAAAAAAAGGGGATCAAATGCCCTCAGCCAATTGATCCCTTTTCTAAAGAATTTTTATAATAATCAGTGTTCTTCGGCGCCCGCCTGCGCTCCCGTTTTCGTTTTGGCGGGAGCCTTTTCAGCAACGCCTTCAGCTTCCCCCGCCTCGGCTTCGGGGGCTGCACACTCCGCAACGGCGGCTTCTTCGGCCAAGCGTTCAGCTTCGGTTTCCGCATTTTCCAGCTCAAGGATGGTTGCCTCGTGGTCGGCGATTTTCTGGATGATCAATGCTTTTTGGCCTTCGTCGCTGGTCAGTCTGGCAACTTTCCCAAGAAAACCGATGGCGGTATTGAGGTCGTCGATTGATCCCCGGCTGGCGGCCACATCGGCTTTATAGGTGAATATCAGACGGTCGATATTGTATAGGCGTTCATTGGCAATCATTTTAAGCGCGTTTGTAGAGCCGTATTCAAGGGCCATTTGCAGTGCCGATTTGATACCTTCGAAATCAGGTATGCCGGGTACATCCAGCAGGGCATCGGCTTTGTCGATGTAATACTGGAAAACGATCGGGTAAACCTCGCCGGCGCTGTAAGTCTCTTTCAACACTTCCGGAGCCGGTACACCGGGCAGCTCAATGAACATTTTTTTGCCAAGGGGTGCGAACTTTCCTTTCCAGATCTGAAGTGCTCCTTGTTGCTCCACCAGGTAGTATTTAAAGGAGTTGGATGTGCTGCCCCCGATCACCATCAGGATCAAGAGGGCGACCCCTGCTGCCATGAGTTTGATGGCGTTGTCCACGGGGTCGGCGGGTTTTTTGGCTGCCGGAGCCGGTTTGGATTGCCCGTAAGAAACCTTGACCTCGAATTTCTGGGCAGCGGCCTTTTCGGCAGCGGCCTTTTCGGCGGCAGCCTTTTCAGCGGCAGCCTTTTCGGCAGCAGCTTTTTCGGCAGCAGCTTTTTCGGCAGCAGCTTTTTCGGCAGCAGCCTTTTCAGCGGCAGCTTTTTCGGCAGCAGCTTTTTCGGCAGCAGCCTTTTCGGCAGCGGCCTTTTCGGCAGCAGCCTTTTCGGCAGCAGCCTTTTCAGCGGCAGCCTTTTCAGCGGCAGCCTTTTCAGCGGCAGCCTTTTCAGCGGCAGCCTTTTCAGCGGCAGCCTTTTCGGCGGCAGCCTTTTCGGCGGCAGCCTTTTCAGCGGCAGCCTTTTCGGCGGCAGCCTTTTCGGCGGCAGCCTTTTCAGCAGCAGCCTTTTCAGCAGCGGCCTTTTCGGCGGCGGCTTTTTCGGCAGCGGCTTGCAAGTCCTTTTCGCTATAAGTATTGGCCAGCAAGCCCTTAATGCGTTTGACATTCGCCTCGGCGAATCCCTCAAAGAATTCCGGGGCGCTGAAAACTGACGGCGTCACTTTGTCTTTAGGCACTGTATAGAGGTCATCCGGGATGACGATATCAAATTTCTTTTTTAAGAGGTCCTTAACGGAAACGGGTTTGGCTTTGGGGGCGGTTTTTTTCGGGGCGGTCTTCTTTGGTGTTTTGGGCGCTGCTTTGGCTGTCGGTTTGGATTTTGCCTCCGCTGCCTTTTTAGCAGGTGCTTTTTTTTTGGGTGTCGATTTTGCAGCCATTTTTTTCTTGGCCGCAGCTTTTTTCTTTTTCTTGGAAGTGGATTTCGTTAAAGTCTTTTTCCCCATGAAAAACCTCTTTGAATTTGTAGGTAGATTGGCCTATATTACAGCAGTATAATGACCAAGGCTTATAAAGGATTGCGTGTTGATTGTAAATGATTTTTTAGGGCCCGGACCGCGTGAACAAGCCTTTGGCCAAAGGTTGAAACGCCAGAGCCGATGTATCTTGCAAAAGCGTAAACATGAACCGTGTTTTAGGCGATGCTGCCGGTGCAATGGATTCAGAAAGCGAATCAAATGACGGATCTGCTGGTAAAGCTCTACGATCTTCCCGACATGCGTGAGCATTTGGCGGCACTGGCTGCACAGCGAATTGTTGTGCGGCGTCCGATGGCCTGTGAAAAAAGACAGGTGCTTGGATGGGTACAGCGCCTGTTCGGCGATGGATGGGCCGCAGAATGTGACCTTGGGTTCTCCCGACAACCCATTGCCTGCATGGTGGCCATCAGCGAAAAACGACTGATGGGGTTTGCTTGTCACGACTGTACTTGCCGGAATTTTTTCGGTCCCATGGGAGTCGATCCGGCCTGCCGGCACCAGGGGGTCGGCAAAGGCGTTTTGGTGAGAACGCTACAGGCCATGGCCGAGGCAGGATATGCATATGCGATCATCGGCGGGGCCGGCCCGGTGGATTTTTTCGAGACCTGCGTGGGAGCCACTCCCATATCCGGCTCCACACCGGGTATCTATCGACCGCGCATCGAGAATTTCTGATCCGCACGAAGGATATCAAAAATGTCGTTTACCTGGTTTGTGGGCGCCCGTTACCTGAAAACCCGACAGAAACAGGCCTTTGTTTCATTGATTACCCTGCTTTCCACGGCCGGTATTGCCGTGGGCGTCATGGCTTTGATCATCGTCATCGCCGTAATGACCGGTTTCGAATCCGAATTGCAGTCGCGTATCCTGGGGATCGAATCCCATGTCCTGGTCATGCGCTACAGCGAACCGGTTGGGGACATCGAGGCCACCATATCCACCATCGAAGCCGTTGATGGCGTCAGGTCTGTATCGCCGTTCATCTACACCCAGGTGATGCTGCGCAGTTCCCATGGGGTCAATGGTGCGGTGCTCAAGGCCCTGGATCCCGCGTATCCCACGCCGCCGGTTTATACCGGTTCCGGTGTGACGCTGGCTCGATCTTTGGAAAATGCCGCAGCCGATGAGCGTGCCGGCATTGCGCCGGGGCTGGTTGTCGGCCGTGTGATGGCTGAAAAACTGAAGCTGTCCCTGGACGACCCGCTTTTTCTCATTTCACCGCTGGGTAAAGATGGCACGGCCAATCAAATGCCGGCCGTGATGCGTTTTCGTGTGGCGGGAATATTTGAAACCGGGATGAACGAATACGATGGTGCCATGTGTTTCGTGCGCCTGGATGTGGCTCAGGAATTGCTCGCCATGTCTGGCCAATCCACCGGGTTGGAGGTGCGGGTAACTGATATTTACAAGGCCAAACAGGTCGCCGAGGCCATCGTCGGGCAACTGGGCTTTCCCTTTTGGGCCAGAGACTGGATGCAGATGAACCGCAACCTGTTTTCCATGCTTCGGCTGCAAAAAGCCGTGATGTTCATCATTCTGACGTTGATCGTGCTGGTGGCAGCATTCAATATCGTCAGTGCCCTGATCATGATGGTGATGGAAAAAACACGCGATATCGCTATCTTAAAAACCATGGGGGCCACCAACCGCCATATCCGGCGGATATTCGTGTTCAAGGGAATGGTGATCGGATGCCTGGGGACGATCATTGGTGGCTTTCTGGGCATTGTCCTGTGCAGTATCCTCAAGCGCTACCCGTTCATTAAACTACCCGGTGATGTATATTTTTTGACTACATTGCCGGTTCGTCTGCATCCTGTGGATGGGATTATTATTGGTGTATCCACGCTGGTGATTTGTTTTCTGGCCACCCTTTACCCGGCTTCCAGCGCGTCTTCACTGGATCCGGTGGAGGGAATCCGTTACGGCTGATGAATGAACGGATCGATTTTTGCATTGATTTCTCCGATATACATATTGGGACAAGACTGAAAAAAGAGGTCCCCATGAACGAGAACGGTTATTGGTTCAACTATGACATTAAATTGGAAGATGGCCAGCGGTCCCGCTTCAACATCACTCTGGATCCGGAAACGCTGACCATGCAACCCTCCTCTCCCGAATCCTATTCGGCCTGGACGCAGTTGTCATATAAACAGTGCGCCTGCTGCTCCCTGTCTCCCAAGGATACATTGTATTGCCCCATTGCGGTCAATATTGCCGAGCTGGTGGACCGGTTCAAAGATATCCTTTCGCATAAGAACTGCCTGGTCACCTGCGAGACCATAGACCGGATGTATTCCAAAAAGACGTCAGCCATGGAAGGATTGACCTCGGTGTTCGGGATTGTCATGGCCACCAGCAACTGCCCGGTCATGAACTTTCTCAAACCCATGGCCCGTTTCCATCTGCCGTTTTCCTCCGTTGAAGAGACCATGGTGCGCAGCACATCCTTTTTTCTTCTGGGCCAGTATTTCGAGTATAAAAAAGGGCGGGAGGACTGTTTCGGTTTTGATCAGCTCGAAAAACGCTATGTGCAGGTACAGCAGGTTAACGAAGGATTGCTGGCCCGTATCCGCAGTCTCGGCAACCAGGATGCCGACAAGAATGCCGTTATCACCTTGCACTCTTTGTCACAGTTTCTGTCCATGGAAATGGATTTCAGCCTGCAGACAATCGCCCATATCTTCGAAAGACCGGCGGAGTAATCCCCTTACCTGTTCACGGGTTACAAGCAGCCAACACCCTGTAAGGTACAACCGGCGGATGATAGCTTCCACCCACCATTTTTACAGCCCGATTTTTTCGTGACGGACTGTGATCACCGACAGCCTGCCGTTTCCCAATAAACCTTGCAATCCAAGGCCGTTCCTCGTATAACAGGCCCACTTTTAAAGGATGGCGGCTTGAATTATCGCCGTATCGTCAGGAAAGGATAATCGGGTTAAGCAAGTTTTGATAGGTAAACTGATCAACACCATACGGGATCGTTTTTTCAGCAAAAAACGACCCGACACCATCGGGCAGGGCCGGGAAAGTGACCAGGAGGCCATCGCGGATCGGCCTGATCGAGGCACCGAATCCCGGAAAAGACAAAACCGGCGCAATCGTCCCACAGACAAAAACAGATCCCCAAAAACTGCATCCGGCAGTATCACCCATAAGCCGTCAGACAAGCGCCGGCCGGCCAAGGCACCTTGGCGCCGGGAATCGTTTCAGGTCCCTGCGGCAGAGGGAAAAGTCCGTTTCCACGACCTGGAGCTGCCCGATCGCATCATGCACGCCATTGCCGATGCGGGTTTTCAATACTGTACCCCGATACAGGCCGAGATCCTGCCTGCCACATTGGAAGGGCGGGACGCATTCGGCCGCGCCCAAACCGGAACCGGTAAAACAGCGGCTTTTTTGATCGCCGTACTCACACGCATGCTGGCCAATCCCCGAAAGGGGAAGACACCGCCCGGTACCCCCCGGGTGCTGATCATCGCCCCCACCCGGGAACTGGTGTTGCAAATTGCCGACGAAGCCAGGCTTCTATCCACCCATTGCCGGTTTTCCATTGTCACCGTGTTCGGCGGCATGGACTACGAAAAGCAGCGACGTCAGCTGCATGGCAGGCCGGTGGATATCATCGTGGCCACCCCCGGTCGGTTGCTGGATTTCAAACGACGTAAAGACCTGGATCTGCGGCGGGTGGAGACCTTGATTCTGGACGAAGCCGATCGCATGCTGGACATGGGTTTTATTCCCGACGTGCGTCAGATTGTCTACAGTACACCCCACAAGGACAAACGCCAGACCCTTTTCTTCAGCGCCACCTTGACTCCGGATGTCACCCGTTTGAGCGCCAGTTGGACCCGTGATCCGGTTACGGTCGAAATCGAACCCGAACAGGTGGCCGTGGATACCGTGGAACAGATGGTGTACATTGTCACCACCGACGAAAAATTTGCCCTGACCTATAACATAATCACCAAACGGAACCTTCAGCGGGTGCTGATTTTTTGCAACCGGCGTGACGAGACCCGTCGGCTGGCCGAGACGCTGGACCGTTACCGAATCGATTGTGCGGTCCTGTCCGGGGAAGTCCCCCAGAAAAAGCGCATCCGCACATTGGATCAGTTCAAGGCCGGCAAGATCCGCGTCCTGGTGGCCACGGATGTGGCCGGTCGGGGAATCCATATCGACAGCATGGATTACGTGATCAATTTCACGCTTCCCCGGGATCCCGAAGATTATGTGCACCGCATCGGGCGTACCGGGCGTGCCGGGGCAGCGGGTACTTCCATCAGTTTCGCCGACGAGGAAGACTCTTTCTACCTGCCGCCCATCGAGAAATTCATCGGCCGGCCGCTGGACTGCACCCAGCCGGAGGAAACATGGCTGGACCTGCCGCCGGCACCCCCGAGACAAAAAAACAAATCGAAAACCAAATCTCAGCGTGGGGGGCATGGCCGGGGCGGTTCATCTTCTTCGCGGCGGCGTCCGCACAGCAAGGGGGGGAGCGGCAAACGGCCTTACAAGAAACGCGGACCGCGACGCCGATCCTCCGGATCGGCAGCGTATAGGGGGAAAGCGCCGTCAGGACAGGGAAACCGTACATGATCCGGCACATTTGACTCACGGTCCATCCAGAAAGGACCCGTTTTCCCATTTCCGGATGGGTACCACCTGACCGTACTGACACATCCATGGACTACCGCCGGAACCATAGCTATTTCGCCCAGATCGCCGATGGGCTTGAGACGATTGGAGCTGATCATCTGAAACGACTGGGCGCTGCGGATACCCGCCCGGTACGGCGGGGCATTTATTTCAAATCGGACCGGGAAAGCCTGTATCGGATCAATTACCGCAGCCGTCTGGTCACACGGGTCCTGGCCCCCATTAAAACATTCAACTGCCCGGATGCCGACGCCATCTATCGCACCGCCCGCCGGATTGACTGGTCCCGGTTTATGCGCGTGGACCAAACCTTCGCCGTATTCGCCAGCACCGCCGGCAGCACGGTTTCCCATTCCCAATATGCCGGGCTGAAGCTGAAGGACGGTCTGGTGGACGGATTTCGTTCGACCTGTGGCCGGCGTCCCGATGTTGATCCACGTACGCCCGACCTGTGGATAAATTTGCATGTGGCCCGCGACCGTGGAACCATCAGTATCGACACCTCCGGCGGGAGTCTGCACCGCCGGGGATACCGCAGCCGAAGCGTGGAGGCACCCATGCAGGAGACGGTGGCAGCGGCCATGGTGCACCTCTCCGGTTGGGACGGCAAGGTGCCCTTGACCGACCCCATGTGCGGATCCGGAACCCTGCTCATCGAAGCGGCCATGGCCTATTGTCGAATTCCTGCCGCAGCCCTGCGCGTGGATTTCGGATTTCAGCGTCTGCCGGACTACGACCCCGGCGCCTGGCAACGGGTTCGGGAAGCAGGCCAAAGCCGGATTCGTAAACTCCCGGACCGCCTGTTAAATGCGTTTGATATCGATCCACAGGCGGTGGCGGCGACCCGGGCCAATTGTAAGGCCGTTCCCGGCATCCGGGGAATCAACGTCTTGCGAAAAGATATTTTTAGCATCGACCGGCTGGAAAATCAGTTCATTTTGTGCAATCCGCCTTACGGCATCCGGCTGCAGGGAGACGGCCGCCTCAACGCGTTTTACCGGCAACTGGGCGATTTTCTCAAACAGCGCTGTAAAGGCTCCCAGGCCTTCATCTATTTCGGCAAGCGCGAGATGATCAAGTCCGTGGGCTTGAAACCGTCCTGGAAAAAACCGCTGCGCAATGGGGGGCTGGACGGACGGTTGGTAAAATATGAGATGTATTGACCAATGCCCAAAGGTGAAATCCCAATTCAAAATTTGAAGTTGGGCGTTCGACGTTCACTGGTCTGGCTTATAGGCCCCCTTCGAGGGGCTTCATCAAACGGCCTGCTAAGCGGGTGGTCGGTAATTACTAAGGCGGGAAACCCGCAAGCCATAGAGGACGAAGTGCTGAGTGATGAGTGATGAGAACTTAGGGCTGAGGCGGCAAACCCGTAACCCATGTACCCTACCCCATTTTCTTGTTTTTTTTCGCAGGAACTGAGGTGTAAGGCACTAACGGCTAATGGCTCGACTCAGGCAATTAACAGATCCAACAGGAATCAAAAAGTCCTGAATCCCCGGACCCTTTTCCACATGGCCCTCATAACCCTCTCCGACATAAACATGGCTTTTGGCAGCGAACCGCTGCTGGACGGGATTGATCTCAACATCGAACCCGGTGAGCGGATCTGCCTGCTGGGCCGCAACGGTGTGGGCAAATCCACACTGCTTCACATCATCGGCGGCCGCATTGAGCCGGACGGCGGCGAGGTGATTCGCTCCCGGGGGCTTACCATGGGATTTCTCCCCCAGGAGGTGCCTGAGGATATACAGGGGACCGTGAACGAGGTCATCTGCCGTCACATGGGACCCACAGGTGAACGGCTGGCCCAATATTATCGATTGCGTGCACGGTCCCAAAACGAGGCCGGTGAAAAGCACCTCCGGGAAATGGCCGCCCTGCATCAGGCCATTGACAGCGAAGACGGATGGTCCCTGCAGCGACAGATCGAACATGTCATTTCCCGTATGCAGTTGCCGGCCGATGGTGAAGTAAGTGCTTTTTCAGCCGGGATGAAGCGACAGGTGCTTGTGGCGGCGGCCTTGGCCAGGCAACCCGATGTGCTGCTGCTGGACGAACCCACCAACCATTTGGATATACCTGCCATTGATCGGCTGGAGGCTAACCTGCTCAAGTGGGGCGGGACCCTGATGATGATTACCCATGATCGGATGCTGATCCGCCGCCTGGCCACACGCATTCTGGAAATCGATCGCGGCGAACTCCTGTCCTGGCAATGCGGATACGATACCTACCTGCAGCGCAATCAGGATCGCCTGGATGCCGTGGAAAAGGCCAATCGCCGGGCAGACAAGCGGTTGTCCGCCGAGGAAGCCTGGATCCGCCAGGGCATCAAGGCCCGTCGTACCCGTAACCAGGGACGCGTGCGCCGGTTGAAGTCCCTTCGCGAACAGCGTCGCAACCGTCGGGACCGCACCGGCAGGGTGTGCATGGGCCTGGAGGAGGCCGGTCGCAGCGGCAAGACGGTCGTCGAAGCCACGGATGTGACGTTTGCCTATGAAGACCGTCCGATCATCCATGATTTTTCCTGTACGATCATGCGCGGCGACCGCATCGGCATTTTGGGTCCCAACGGAGCGGGCAAGTCCACGCTGGTACGCCTGCTGCTTGGTGAGCTGGAGCCCCGGCAGGGCCGGATCAAGCATGGCACCAACCTGGATGTGCTGTATTTCGATCAATTGCGGACCCAACTGGACGAGACGAAGACCGTCCAGCAAAACGTCTGCCCGGATGGGGACATGATTGATGTGGGCGGGCGCCGCCGCCATGTGATCGGCTATCTCAAAGATTTTCTGTTTTCACCCCAGCGATCCAGAACACCGGTGTGGGTGCTGTCCGGCGGAGAGAAAAACCGTTTGATGCTGGCCAAGCTATTCACCCGGCCCGCCAACGTACTGGTCCTGGACGAGCCGACCAACGACCTGGACGTGGAAACCCTCGAACTGCTGGAGGAATTGCTGCTGGATTATCAGGGTACGATCCTGCTCATCAGCCACGATCGCGCCTTTGTCAATCATGTGGTCACCAGTACGCTGGTGTTCGAGGGTGAGGGGCGGGTGCAAGGGTATGCCGGCGGGTATGACGACTGGCTGCTCCAGCGTCCCGCCGCCGACCCGTCGCCCGCCAAACAGCGAACGGGTGCCAAACCTTCGAAGAAAGCCGCTCCACTGACCGCTAAACCCAAGAAACTCGGATACATGCAACAGCGCGAGCTGGATGCGCTGCCCGACCGCATCGAAGCGCTGGAGATCCGGCAGCAGGAGCTGTTCGCCACCCTTTCCGATCCCGAATTTTTTCGTGGTGAGGGTGCCGCCATTGCCACCGTGAAGAAGGAACTGGCCGGGGTGGAAGCCGAACTGGAAACGGCATATGCCCGCTGGGAGGCCCTGGAATCACTAATCGAATAGCAGACGTTCTAAAAGGCGGCATTGGGTGGTGGTCCCCAAAAACCGGAGATGTGCTGCACATCATCCCGGCCAGGAAGGGATGATGATCGGCACATCTCCGCGATATTCGCATCTGATCTCAAGGACCATGTGCCGGATCATTTTCAGCACGGTGTCACCGTGATTGGAATGTTTGTCCCCGCTGCGAAACACCGCATCGACAATCAAACGCCCCCAATTCATCTGCATTTGAAAAAACGCGATAAAGCAACATCTTTTCTGTAAATTTCCTTAAACTTTCGTTTCCCTCGCGATCCAAGCGTAGCGCTGCCTGGCGAAACTATCAAGACAAAGCCTTCGGTGCTCGTGCCTCGCAGTCTTGACAACCTCGCCGACCAGCACTGAACCTGAAAGTGACGATGACGGAAAGGCGTCTCCGACGGGACTCCG
>PDTK01000033.1 GCA_002747175.1 Deltaproteobacteria bacterium
CTATTGGTTAATTGGAGTGAAGAAAAAACATCAAGACCAGTGGGTAATTTACAATGGAAATGAATACATTACCCACTCATTTTTCACAAGAGCCTTTTTATTTGTGTAAAAGCAGCCGGGTTGCCGGGGAATTGCACAACGAAATATTTGAAACGCTTGCCTTGTCCGCTGTTTCGGTTTAAATATGCGCACATCGGATTGGAAAAAAGGATTCCTTTTGACCATATAGCCGATGGCAAGGCGTAACCCCTGACCCGTATATTTGAATGAAAGGCGACACGATGGTCCGGACTAGCCGTATTGAACGCAACACCACGGAAACCCAAGTGATGGTAGAGATTGATCTGGACGGCGGTGGCCGTGCGGATGTAGATACCGGTATTCCTTTTTTAGACCATATGCTGACCCTTTTTTGCGTTCATGGTCAATTCGATCTCACCATTGCGGCCTCAGGCGATCTCGAAGTGGACTTTCATCATACCGTCGAGGATGTCGCCTTGGTGCTCGGGGAGACCGTTTTCAGGGCATTGGGCGACCGGGCCGGCATCAGACGATACGGGTTTGCCGTAACGCCCATGGACGAAGCCCTTGCCGAAGTCGCCATTGATTTGTCCAACCGGCCTTACCTGGTATACAACCTGCCATTGGAACTGGAATCACCGGGTGTTTTCGATCGCGGCCTGGCCAAAGAGTTTTTCAGAGCGTTTGCCGTTAAAGGCGGCATGAACCTGCACATCAATGTTCGTTACGGGAAAAACGAGCACCACGTTCTGGAATCGGTTTTCAAATCCACAGGACGGGCACTCAACCAGGCCGTGGTGTTGGATGCCGGCCGTCAGGGGGTGCGATCTTCCAAAGGGGTTCTTTGATCCATCCGCATGATAGGGAGTGGAAATATTATTTCATCTCCATTCCCAAATTATGCTTACCAATTTATTGACAATTTATATGCAGAGGGTTATATTAAAAAATTTAATAGAGGTTAACCCTATGCAAAGACCAGCAATTGGCACAGTTCAGGCGTGCAGGCGCTTCTTAAGTCGCCGACCCGGCCCGTGACCATCTGGATTGATTCGATGGCTCAGGTCCTACCGAGGTAAGATCGAACCCGAATCCATTTGAAATGGAGGCGGTTTTACTTGGCGGCATTCATTCCTGAAGATAAAATTTCCGCGATTAAAAACGCTGCCGATATCGTCGATATCGTGTCGGAGAGTGTATCGTTGCGCCAATCTGGGCGGAACTATTTGGGATTATGCCCTTTTCATTCTGAAAAGACCCCATCTTTCACAGTCAGTCCGGACAAGCAGATATACTATTGTTTCGGATGTGGGGCTGGCGGTAATGTGTTCAGTTTTCTGATGAAGCACACAGGGCTATCCTTTCCCGAAGCGGTCCGTTCGCTGGCAGACCGATACGGCATTGATCTGCCCACCCGCAATCTGTCGCCCCACGAAAAAAAAAAGCTGACGGAGCGGGAAACGATACTGAAGCTCAATGGCGAGGCCATGGAATTTTACCGCCATTGCCTGAAAACGGGAGAGAACGGAAAATGTGCCGAAACATATCTGCTGAAACGGGGGTTCACCCGCCAAACCATTGACCGGTTCAAGCTGGGCTTTGCACCGGATGGCTGGGACCATTTGCTGCGGAGGCTGAAATCACGCAAGCTGTCTGCCCAGATGGCCTTAAACGCCGGCCTGATCATTGAACGCAAGAAAGGATCGGGGCAATATGACCGCTTTCGTAACCGTATCATTTTCCCGATTTTTAATGGGCAAAACCAAATCGTCGGGTTTGGTGGCCGGGTCATGGACGATGGGCTGCCGAAATACCTGAACAGCCCGGAAACCCCGGTCTACCATAAAAGCCGGTCCCTGTACGGTTTGAACTGGGCCCGTCAACGAAGCCGCGAAAAACAGTCGATTTTCATCGTTGAGGGGTATTTCGACATGATCGCCATGCATCAGTTCGGGATTGAAAATACCGTGGCTACATTGGGAACGTCGTTGACGGGCGATCATGTGCAACTGATTAAAGGATGCGTCGGCGAAGGCGGGCACGCCGTTTTGGTGTACGACTCCGATCAGGCCGGCATCAAGGCCGCCCGTCGCAGTGTTGAGGTATTTCAAAAGGGTTTGCTGGATTCACGGATTCTGGTGTTACCGGAAGGCCACGATCCGGATTCTTTTTTGATGGACAACGGACCTGACGATTTCATGAAGGCTGCCGGAAAAGCAGCGGGAATGATTGACTTCATGATGCAATCGGCCATAGACCGACTCGGGTTGAGCATCAGCGGGAAGGTTCGCATTGTCAACGAGCTGACCCCCGCGATTCTGGCTGTCAGCGATCCCATCGCACGTTCGTTGCAGGTCAAACACCTTGCGGAGCGAATCGGTGTGGATGAGGCTGTACTCATACAGAAAATGAGGCAGTCCGTGTCGTCTCCGGCCAAAACGGCCTGGCGGCCGGCGTCTGCCAGGCCGCAAGCGACCACTTCTTCGAAACCGATGCGAGGTGCTGCGTATCGGATGGAAGAACGCCTGGTCGCAATGATGCTTCAGTTTCCACAGATGATCGCCGAAATAAAAAAACGGCGGTTGATGGACGCTTTCAGCGATCCGGTGTTGGCGGATATCGGAAAAGGGATCATCGACCAAAGCGGTGACGGCGCGGCCGATATCCCCGGATTGATTGCCCGGTGGGAGGATCCCGAAAAAAAGGCGATCATTGCCCGTTTGTCTTTGACTGAGGATCATTGGGACCGGGAAGGATGCCGTCGGTTGATCGATCAGTTCGAAGCCGGTATCCAGCGGCGGGACACCATTTTGCTCAAACGCATCGAAGATGCGGAAAAAAGCGGAGATGTAAAACTGCTGGCCGCGTTGCTGGAACAAAAACAGCAGCAGGCCCGGCAGATCATACAGAAAAGAAGTGGTATGAATTCGTGACCGTCTGTCGTTGATGGCAGGCGTATGACCCGCATTGGGTCCAGGAGGCATAACGAATGACCAAAACGTCCGATAAGCGTAACGGCAAATCCAGGCAGGCTTCGAAGAAGCAGACGCCGCGAACGAAACGGGGCGCGGGGAAAGCCGCTGTGGATACCGTTGCACTGGATGCACAATCGGAAAAGTCCGCAGGCGTGATCAAAAAGTGTGACGAGAAGGCGCTCAAGGCCCTTATCCAGAAAGGTAAGGCCCAGGGTTCCTTGACATATGATGAAATCAACGAAGCGTTGCCCAACGAAATGATGTCATCGGAGATGATTGACGACACATTGATGATGTTCGATGACATGGATATTGAAATCATCGAAAGCGGAGAGCGGGCAACCCGGAAAGGGTCGGCCACCGAAAAAAAAGAACTGGCCGGCAAGGCGGTATCCGTATCTGATTTCGGTTCGGTCACGGATCCGGTCAAAATGTATCTGCGAGAGATGGGCATGGTCACCCTGCTCAGTCGCGAGGGCGAGGTGGAGATCGCCAAGAAAATCGAAGAGGGAGAGCAGGATGTGCTCAAAGCCCTTTTGGAAACCTCTTTGGGGGTCAAATACATTCTCGAATTCGGAGAACTGATCGAGAAGGGCGCCCTGCAGCCCAAGCATGTATTGCGCGATGTGGATGAGGGCGATGCATATGTCGACGAAATGGTCCAAATCGAAAACTTTTTGGAAACGATCACGGCCATCCGCAAAGTCAATGACGAGATCCAGGCGTACCGGGAGCGGATGTTCAACGAACAGATGGAACCCGACGAGGCTCGGCGGGTCAGACGCTGTATCATGCGGCGCAACAACAAAATTTTCCAACTGCTCAAAGGGTGGAGCCTGGAAGGCGGTGTGATCGATCGCATCGAAGCGCACATCCGTCAGTTGATCGACTGGTTCGATGCCCAGAACAAGCTGGTGGCCGTCAATGCCGAGGCGTTCGGGATCACCATCCGTGAGTTTCGGGAAAAATTGAATGGCAAAGCCGAATTCATGCAATGGGCCCAGAAACAATCGCAATTGGATGATGAGGCCCTGGAGCGGATTTATCTGCATCTGACATCGGTCAGTGAACAACTGCTGATCAAAGAGAATGATTTCAAAGCCAACAACCGTAACCTCAAACGGGTTATGGCCAGCGTGGACGAAGGCCGTAAACGGGCCAAATTCGCCAAAAGCGAATTGATCCGGGCCAATCTGAGACTGGTTGTCAGCATTGCCAAGAAATACACCAATCGCGGCCTTCAATTTCTGGACCTGATCCAGGAGGGCAATATCGGCCTGATGAAAGCCGTCGATAAGTTCGAATATCGTCGGGGGTATAAATTCAGTACCTATGCAACATGGTGGATCCGGCAGGCCATTACCCGGGCCATTGCCGATCAGGCCCGTACGATCCGAATCCCGGTGCATATGATCGAGACCATCAATAAATTGATCCGGACCTCCCGTTATCTGGTTCAGGAATTCGGGCGAGAGCCGCGTCCGGAGGAAATTGCCGAGAAGATGGAAATCCCCATCGACAAGGTCCGTAAGGTCCTTAAAATCGCCAGGGAACCCATCAGCCTGGAAACACCTATCGGTGAAGAAGAAGACAGCCATTTGGGAGATTTCATCGAGGACAGGAAATTCATGCTGCCTTCCGAAGCTGCGGTGAGCATGAATCTTGCCGAGCAGACCCGCAAGGTGCTGGCCACGCTGACTCCGCGTGAAGAAAAAGTTCTGCGAATGCGTTTCGGCATCGGTGAGAAGGCGGACCACACGCTTGAAGAGGTAGGACAAGACTTCACCGTTACCCGTGAAAGAATTCGCCAGATCGAGGCCAAAGCCCTGAGAAAGCTGCGCCACCCCACCCGCAGCCGGAAACTCAAGAGCTTCATCGACACCTAAAGATCTCGGTGCTCGGTACGCATTGGCTTGACAAATGATTATGGCGGGGATAGGTAGTGTCCGTTCCGAAACCGGCAGCAGGTCGTGTTGTCCGATACGGGCCCATAGCTCAGTTGGCAGAGCCACCGGCTCATAACCGGTCGGTCCCTGGTTCGATCCCAGGTGGGCCCACTTTATCGGAGTCTGTAAATATAGGGATCCGGCGTGGTGAGGTACTGGCAACCGCGCCGTTTTTTTTAATGCCGCTGCCAGCAGCACCGGATGCAGCCGAGGACATGTAATGACTGCCACTGTCGATCAAATGATTGCCGTTTTAAACCGATTGGCACCGCCCCGCCTGGCGGAATCCTGGGACAATGTCGGGTTGCAGTTCGGAGACAGATCCTGGCCGGTAAAAAAAATATGGGTGGCGCTCGACCCGTTGCCGGAAGTGGTGGCCGATGCGTGCGAAAATGAAGCGGACCTGCTGGTCACCCACCATCCGTTGTTTTTCAAGCCAATAAAAAAAATCGACTGCGCCACACCCGCTGGTCGAATCATTTGTCTGGCGGCGGCCGGCCGGCTGGCCATTTTTTCGGCACATACCAATCTGGACAGTGCCATCGGCGGCGTCAACGACATGCTGGCCGGAATTTTGGATTTGGATGACTGCCGGCCCATGTGTCCCCAGCCTGACGCCCGGTTATGCAAGCTGGTGATTTTTGTTCCCCCGGACCATGTCCAGGCTATACTCGACGCCGTTTTCGCCCACCAGGCCGGCCGAATCGGCGATTATACCCACTGCTCGTTTCGCGGGGATGGCACGGGAACCTTTTTTGCCGACAGCCACACATCTCCGGCCGAAGGCCATCGCGGTATGCTCAACGAAGTCGCTGAGCAGCGGTTAGAGGTCGTGGTGCCCCGTGACCGGCTGGATGAGGCGGTTGCAGCGGCCCGGCAGGCTCATCCATACGAAACCATGGCTTATGACGTCTATCCCCTTGAGGCCGGTGATAGCGCTGCCGGACTGGGACGTTGGGGCCGCCTGCCATCGGAACAGACATTGGGTGATATCGCCCTGCGGATGAAAAAAGCATTGCAGCTTCCGGTCGTGAAAATCGTTGGAGATCCGAACCGGACCATCGACACCGTGGCAATCTGCTCGGGAAGCGGCTCCAGCCTTCTGCCGGATGCAATCGCTACCGGTGCACAGGTTTACCTCAGCGGCGATATTGGTTACCATACGGCCAGGGATGCCCAGCAGGCAGGGATCGGAATTATCGACATCGGGCATTTCACATCCGAACAGCCGATCGTCGATTCCCTGGTGACGGTTATCAGGGGCGCACTGGTCAAAGAGGGCATCCGGGCCAGCGTGGCAGCCGCGAAGACGGAAAAGGACCCATTTGAATACCGCTAGCGGTGTCAGGTTACAGAAAGGCAGCCATGGACGATATTCATGAACAAATCAGGATTCTGATCCAGGTGCAGGATATAGAAGCGAAAATTGATCAGGTTAACCACCGGATTCGTTCGTTGGGTCATGAATCCGCCAGATTGGATCAGCAGGCCGACGAACACGAGACCCGGCTGACCGGCGAGGCCCGATCTCTTGAGGAATTGAAAAAAAACTATCGGGAACTGGAGCGTGAGTCCAAACTCAACGCGGACATGATTGTCAAGAGCAACGAGAAATTGCGTTCGGTGAAGACCAACAAGGAGTACCAGTCTATCCTCAAGGAAATCGAAGAAATAAGAAAAAAAAATTCAGCCATTGAAGACCAGATGATTGCCCAGTTGGAGACGATTGAGTCTGCGGAAACGGCTGTGGTGGAAAGTACGGCTGCATTGGACGCCTTTGTGCAGACCTGTCGCGAAAAGAAAGCGTCCCTTGAAGAGAAAGAAAAATTGGAACGGAAGATAATCGAAACACTCGATTCAGAAAAAATGCAAATCAGCGACAAAGCCGATCCGAAGATGGTGGCTGTTTGGGCCGATGTGCGGAAAAAGGTGCGTGGTGCGGCCGTGGTACCGGTGCATCAGGCGACCTGTATGGGCTGCCATATGAATATTCCGGCTCAGTTGTACAATGAATTGCAGCGTTTCGACGAACTGCGGTTTTGCCCCCATTGCCAGCGGATTATATACTGGCAGGAGGCGCAATCCTGAAGCGTGGTTAATATGCGGTTGCAGTAGAACAGACGGTCGCTGGCTCCCTTTTGCGGGGCTGGAGGAAAGTCCGAACACCACAGGGCAGGGTGCTCCATAACGTGGAGTCGCGGCAACGTGAAGGCAAGTGCAACAGAAAGCATACCGCCCTGCCGTTCGCGGCAGGGTAAGGGTGAAACGGTGCGGTAAGAGCGCACCAGTTCTCCGGGTGACCGGAGAAGCTAGGTAAACCCCACCCGGTGCAAGACCAAATAGGGAAGTGCCTGAGGGCGGCTCGTCCGAGCTTCCGGGTAGGTCGCTTGAGGTGCCGGGCAATCGGCATCCCAGATGAATGACCGTCACCTCCGATACGGGTAACTGTGCGGGGGACAGAATTCGGCTTATGGTCTGCTGCAACCGCTATTTCCCACAGCGGATCGCCACCTTTTTCAGCCGGTTTCATTATTTTACGCAAGGTCCTGGAATTCACCCAATGGGCAATCCAGGGTGCAACGATAATTTTCTCATTTTGTACCCTGCCGGGAATGCCGGAGGAAGCCAGATTCTGGGTGACCGGGGAATTGCAATAAGGTGCCAGGGCTTCACTCCTGGCGCCCTGGCCCTGACTCCCCTAAATGTTTGCAATGCTGGGGTTTACGCAACGGAGCGCATCGTGAACGAATCATACTGCGAGATTTCATTTGCCGAGAAAGCCAGACTTTTTTCAGAGGATTACCTCAAATGCTGCGCCTATATTTCAGACCGGCACACACCGGGCTGCGTCTTTACCAAAAAATTGTACTCTAAACTGATTGGTACGACCCAGGTTCTGGAAGATTTTCTGGACTTTCATGGGGCCAAGAACAGTGAGGACTGGTATCTGTATCGTGAGTTGTGTGCCACGGTACGTCATCTGAGCCTGGGGGCGTACTGCCAGAAGCACATTCTCAACAGGCTGGTTTTCTATGACATTCCCGATGTCGAGGTGTTCCGTGAACAGGGGGAAAAGACGCTGGCGTTCCTCAACGATGCCCTGCGCAACCTGGCACCGACCATCATTGATGAAGCATCGCGCCTGATGATTGCCCTGCCCAATGAGCGTTTTTCTCCTGAGGACTTTCCGGGAATCACTACCAGCGAGATGTTAAAATACGATATTGACGATGAGGCCAAGGATGTACAGAAGCGCAATATCGTTAAAATAGCCTCGGAATTTTTGTCTATTGCCGCCCGGTTCGATCCCCTGGGGTTTTACGAACCTTACGGAAACGATGAGATGGCGGCGCTGGTTCCGGAAAAAGTCAACGAGGTGGAAGTCCGCCGTTTCGAGATGCTGGTGCACAATCTGCAATCATCCTTCGATACCTACGTGATTCATGGTGGCTTTCGTTTCGGGGACCGCAAGCTGAAATCGTTGCGCAGCTATTTTTCGATTGTTTTTCATTTGCTGCAGATGATGGGACGATTGCTGCATTTTTATGAGCGGCATCAGCACGAGGCCGGATACAAGAATACATACAAACAGGTTCAGGACAAATTGGGCGCCCTGGTTGATCCGCAGCAATTGCTGGATCGAACCATTAATTATGGGCTTTACTATGCATGCCACTATCTCAATACCGGCAAAAAGCTGGCCCGTGATATTCTCAATGAGAATATAGAGCGCTCGGCGATTACCGTGAGCATTCCGGTCAAACTCGGTTTCCATAGCCGCCCCAGCCTGCTGGTGGCCAAGATTGTCCAACATTTCGGCGGGCAGGTGGAACTGGTGGTGGGAGGTGATCGTTTCGATGCCAGCAGCGTGCTGGATATCCAGTGGGCCGGTGGAAAGATTCAGAAAGAACAGATCACCGAGGTGGTTTTCGAGGGTGATTCACGGGCGCTGGCCGATATCCGTATTCTCGCCGATGTCAACTATGGCGAAGACACAATGGGCAAAGGGGTTCCACTGCCCAATGAATTGAGTTATCTGAGATGATTGCGGCCGTCATCCTGGCCGGCGGCAGCGGTTTGCGAATGCAGTCTGAGTTGAGAAAGCAGTATCTTGAACTGGACGGCATACCTGTTATCGGACACACCCTGATGGCCTTTGATCGCTGTTTCGCGATCGATCGAATGGTACTTGTGCTGCCGTCAGAGGACATTCCACAGATTGGCCGGACAGTGCTGAACCGGCTGGTCCTGGAACACGATATCGAGATCGTGGCCGGCGGTCAACGGCGGCAGGATTCGGTGTGCAACGGGTTAACCTTCCTCGGCAACGAGGCTGAGACCGTCCTGATCCACGATGGCGTGCGCCCCTTCGTGCGGCAATCCCTCATCCGGTCCTGTCTTCAGGGCGTGGCTGCAACTGGCGCATGTATTCCTGCCATACCGGCCACCGACACACTCAAACGTGTGGATGAAGACAACACCATTGTCGGCACCTTGGATCGGCAAGGTATCCAGTGCGCCCAGACCCCCCAGACATTCGATACCGCTCTCATTCGTCGCGCACACCGGCTCGCCCGCCAGAACCGATATTCCGTCACCGACGATGCCTCCGTCGCCGAATTGGCAGGAGAACGGGTTACGGTCATCCCAGGCGACTCGGACAATATCAAAGTGACCCATCCGCCAGACCTGGCCCTGGCAAGAGCCATCCTGGCCCGCTGGCAGGAGGAGAGAGGCGGGAGATAGAGATTCTGGGGCAGGGGTGTTATAGCCTTCATTGGATTGATATGCGTTTTCGGGGCATCAGCTATAAGCCGTATTAAAATTCCTTGAAAATCCTGGCCAGCGGATGACCGGGCGCCTTCATGAAAATATCGTTGAAATAGCCGTAGGGTGTTTGGGCGGCGGTATAACCGGCATTTTCCAGTCGGACATGCACCCGGTCGATCAACGCTTTGGACGCAGCCGGTCCGGCCTTTTTTTCGCCCAGATGGGTGAATGAGTGCAATACGATCTGCCGTGTCTCCCACTTTCTGGCCAGCCATTTGGTGTTTTTGACCAGTTTGGTCTCAGCGGTACTGCCTTCTACAATGTCCTGCGGTTCCACATGGATGAAGGCGGCGACGCAGGCTGACCAGGAACCGGGATCGGCCTGCGGTGCATCTTCCAGGGTTTTCATGGAGGGGTTGACGCCGAATTCGTCGCAAAACCAGAATAGTACGCGCATTTTCTACTCCCCGGATCGCTTCTTCCGCATTTCATTCAGCCGGATGCGGTTGGTGATCGCACGCCGGCGCTTTTGGTCCGCATCGATATGGGTAATAAACGGCAGCACCGACTCCTCATGACCTTCAATTAACCGATAGTTCTCCAACGGCCACTGGTGATACTGCTCTTTCAAGGTGGCGCGGAAAGAGAAAAAGAGGTGGGCCGGGCTGTTATCTTCGATCAGCGGGGCATTCCCGGTCAATTTGGCGATCTGTTCCGGTCCCATGGAAAAGGATCTCAACAGCTCGATGGGATTGTTCAGACTGACCGATGCCATGGCCTTGCGGACGTCGGGGCGGTTCAGCCGGCGATTCATTTCGGCAAAATCAATGGCCAGGGGTGCCGGTGTGGCCAACAGGACGATGTATGCTTCGCCTTCCCGCCAGATTGAGGTGTGTTCAAAAACGTGAGCAAAGGTTCGCACGATACTGGTGAACTGCTGAGGATCCATGCCGTGGAAAGGCAGCCACTGGCAGAAAGCACCGTCGTCTTTCAGACGCCGCTGGACCAGTTCGTAAAACTGCCGGGTAAAAAGGATCCAGGAATCGTAAGACCGCGGGTGGGTGGCATCCGATACAATGAGCGCGTACTTGCGATCTCTGGCACGCAGGTAGTGCCGTGCATCGTCAACGTGAATGCGCACCTTCGGGTTGTCGGCCACACGGTTGTTGACCGGCGCAAAAAAACCGGCAACGGTGCGGGCCTGCTCTGCCAGGTCGACGCAGTCTACATTGTCGGCATACAAGGCAGCCGCTCCAGCGGTGATGCCGGCGCCGAACGTGACCATGAGGGCGTCGCCCGGTGGGTTGCCGACCGCACCGGCCAGGATACCCAGCAATTTGAGCGTGCGAACGGACAAATAAGACGTGTCGACTTCGGGGATCCCGTTGATATACAGCACCCGGTTGCCGTCCGGCCGCTGGAAGACCGTTACGTTGGCGGCCTTGTCCTCATTGTAGTAGATTAGCTTGCTGCCCGGTTCGATGCGGGCGTATTTCTTCTGAAAATAGTCGGCGGGCATGGCCATATAGCCGGCCCATGCCAGGGCTGCCAGCAATGCCAGCGAGACGGATGCTGTCAGGCGTTTGCAACTGCCTGTGATTATCCATGCACCCATGACCAGATTGGCGGTGGACAAGATCAGCAGCCCGTTTCTGAAGCCGAGCCCCGGGATCAGCCAGAAACCGGCCAGCACGGCCCCGGCCACCGCGCCGATGGTGTTTACGGCCAACACAGTGCCGATGCTGCTTCCCACGGTTCCCTGGGCAAGCTGATGAATATGGGCCGCCAGGGGCAAGGCCATACCCATGAGCATGGTGGGAATGAGCAGCACCAGTGGCAGTTTGACCATCAAAAAAATCCAGTAGGGGGTCTCCAGATCGATGGGGCGAAGTTCGATGAAGAAGGGGTAGCCATAGGCGGTGACGGCAATGCAGACCAGGGTCCAACCGAAAACCGGGCCCGGACGGCGGATGCGGTCGATCACCAGGGATAGTAGCAGGCTTCCTGCGGCAATCCCCACCAGGAACATGGTCAGGATCGCGGTAAAGGCGTAGACGGAGTTATCGGCAATCAGGATCAGGATGCGTGTCCATAACACCTGGTAGGCCATGGCGCAGAATCCCGATACCAGAAGTCCGGCCATGACCCTGCGGTCGATCTGTCGAGCCGGTTTGCGCAATGTGGCCGGGACGGACATTTTTTTAGTGGGGCGATGCCCGGCGCGATCATCAACACGTCTGGTCCGCCACAGGGCCAGGCCGCCCACGGCCATGCTGATGGCACCGGCCAGCCACAGACAATTGCGGTGTCCCAGGGTGTGGATGAGTATAAAGCCGGTAAGCAGTGCGCCCAGAACGGCGCCGGTGGTGTTAAGTCCATACAGCAGCGCCGTTCTCCGGCAAAAGGTATCCTGCCTGCGGATTAGATCGTGGCCAATGGCCGCAAAGGTGCCGCCCATCAGAAAAGTCGGAGGGGTTAGCATCGAGATGCAGATGAGAAACCGCAGGATCAGTCGGGGCGTATCGCCTGGATGGGTGAGGGAAGCAATCCAGATCTCAAGCGGGGATGCCGCCAGCATCAGCAACGGAAAGACGAATGCATACAGGCCCACGCCGACTTCCAGTCGACCGAACAATTTCAAACCAGGCATCCGGCCTTTTTCCACGCGGCGGCCCCAATAATAGCTGCCCAACGCCAGGCCGCCCATGAATGCGGCCAGGATCGTACTGGTGGCCATGGTGGTATTGCCCATGATCAATACCAGCATTCTCGACCATACAATCTCGTAGATCAGTCCACTGGCACCTGAGAGAAAAAAAAGGAAAGACGGGAACCACAAGGATACGGCTTCTGATCCCTGACGATGGCGCTGGGTAGATGGTTGGGACATGGACGACGCTCCATGGGTCGGCAATCCTGGGATTGAGGAAGAGGGATGATAGTGCTCTTTATGTGCATGTGCGGTACAGCGTCTTGCACAAAGCTGTCCCTTGGCACCGGAACGACGGTTTAACCTCGTCTTTGGGATGCTTTCAAAAAAAATTACTCCAACAGCTCCAGGATGATCCGCTTTTTGATTTTTCCGGATGCGGCATTCAAGATGGCGCGAATGGCCTGAACATTCTGTCCCTTGCGACCAATAATTTTTCCCAGGTCCTGTTTGGCCACGGCAAGCTCAACCACGACGCTTTGTTGGGTTTCGATTTCATTTACCGAGACCTGTTCCGGCATATCCACTAGGGCCTTTGCAATTTCCTCGACGAGCTGCTTCATGGTGTCTCTCCCCGGATATAGTGTTAGCGCATAGCCAGTGACATTCATCTGGAATTCGAAAAATCGGAACGACGACACATTGTCCCATTGATGCCAATCATGGGGTGAAATCGGTTCTAAGTCAATCCATCCTTTAAAAAAAGGCGAAACATCCAGCCTTGGCAGAACTTCATATCCGTCCGGATATCGGCCAAATGGGGCAATTCCGGTAAAGCACAATTCAGCGCATGTACTTGACCAGGGCTTTGAGGCTGCCTTTCCATGAACAGCCCGTGCTGTAAATACGATCAAACCGCCAGCCGGTCAAGTCGGCGTTGGAAGTCTGCGTAGGGAATGGAATTCGGTCCCAATCGACGTGAAAATAGATCTTTTGACCCTCGTCGTCCATGATATAGAAACGATGGGTACCGCATTGGGGACAAAGCAGATAGCGTTTTTTCATTCCCGGCTCCATTTTTACAGAAACTACCTCAACTTCGTGGCCAATGCAATCGGATATTTGCTTGGCGAGTCAGGCGTTGGCAGCGGCATTGAAACCCAGTTCAAAAGCGTTCAGGTTCATTTCCACGAAAGCCGCCTTGGTTTTTGTGCGGATGGCTTCTTCCAGATTCTCTCTGGGAATCGGCAGGATACCGGTCTGAATCAGGGCGCCTAACAGCACGATGTTTACGGACATCACTGTGCCCGCCTGGATTGCCAGAGCGGCTGCATCCAAGGAGATCAGACGAGCTGTTTTGGCCTTGATCAATGCCTGGACCTCGTCCAAATCGGGATAAACCCCTTTTCCGATGGCAACTGTAAAAGGCGGAACGGGAGCCAGATTGGTGATCACCGTGGTGTTGGCATTGCATTTGTTCAGGGCTCGCAAGGTTTCGGAAGGTTCGAACCCCACCAGGATGTCCGCTTCTCCATCGGAGATGATGCTGCTCTTGTTATCTCCCAATACGATGGCGGACTCCACCACGCCGCCCCGTTGTGCCATACCGTGGATTTCACTCATTCGCACTGGAACGCCGGAAAGCAGGGCCGCCTCTCCGAGTACTTTGGATGCCAGAAGATTGCCCTGGCCGCCAACTGCTACGATTATCAGTTTTGTCGTCGTCATAACGTTTCATTTCCCTTCGCCGAGAAGATGGTCGTTTTAGTGAAATACCCTGTTTTTGAAGAGGTGCTGTCAGCCTCTTGTCTTTACAGGTAAAATGGCATTTTCCGGGCAGATCTGGGCACAGACGGCGCATCCCACACAGGTATTGGGGTCGATCTTGATCCGTTCACCGTCCAGGTAGAAGGCCGGACAGCCGATCTCATTGATGCAATCCCGATGGTTGACGCATTTGTCGGTGATGGCGAAGGGCCTGGCTTTGAGTTGTTTAAGGCTTTTGGCATACAGGGTGCACATCTCCTCGGCGATGATTACCGAAACGCCCTGATATTCAATGGCTTCTTTGATGGCGGCGACACTCTTTTTGATCCTGTAGGGTTTGATCTTGGTGA
This sequence comes from Deltaproteobacteria bacterium, assembly GCA_002747175.1. GTDB lineage: Bacteria > Desulfobacterota > Desulfobacteria > Desulfobacterales > Desulfosarcinaceae > Desulfosarcina. The sequence continues at coordinate 14,480 of PDTK01000033.1, forward strand.
TGTGTTTGACGCCGATGCCTTTCACGACAGCTTCGATATCCACATGCCCGTAACCATCCAGGTTGAAGTTGTCCATATTGACACCCGGGTTGGGTTGGTGCCCGGTCATGGCGGTGGTCCCGTTATCCAAAATGACCAGCGTGAAGCTATGATTGTTGAAAACGGCATTGACCAATCCGGTGAGCCCCGAGTGAAAGAAGGTCGAATCACCGATAAAGGCGATCACCTTTTTGTCAGTCGCCTTGGAAAAACCGCAGGCGGTGCTTACCGAAGAGCCCATGCAAATCACGTAGTCGGCCATGGACAAAGGTGGCAATACGCCAAGGGTGTAGCAGCCGATATCCGAAGGATAAATGGTATCCACACCACTTTCCTTAACCGCCATTTTAACGGCGTAGTAAGTGGCCCGGTGGGAACATCCGGCACATAGGTTGGGCGGCCGCTGAGGGATTTCGGGAATATCGGAAAGGTCCAGCGGGCAGTGGGTTTCGATTTCAAGATCAAAGCATTCGGCCATGGCTTTTTTGACCATGGCTGGATCGTATTCATAAAGACGGGAGAGGGTCTGGCCCTTTCCGGTGATGGGAAGAGTCAGGCCCGATTCCTGGGCAATGGCCTTGACGGCTTCCTCCATAACCGGCTCGCCTTCCTCTACGACGAGGACTTTTTCGCAGCCTTGAAGAAATTTTTTGATCAGGCCCGCGGGCATGGGATTGGAAAAACCGATACGCAAAATCTTGACCTGATCGGCCACGTCCAGGTCCTGGACGGCGTCGGCGGCGTAGCCATAGCTGACGCCGTTGCAGATAACCCCATAGGGGCCCTGGCCTTCTTCTTTGTTGTAGCCGCTATCCGTGGATATTTTTTCGGCCTGGGCGAGTTTTTCCAGCAGCGTGACGTGCAGGTTGCGAGAGACGGCGGGAACAGCGACCAGTTTGAAGGGATCTTTGGTGAAATCTCCTTTGGTTCGGGGCGGTTTGATCGTTCCCAGTTCAATGAAGGCATTGGAGTGATTGATGCGCGTCGTCGTCCGAAGGAGCACCGGCGTTTTGAGCTGCTCGGACAACTCGAAAGCATATACCGTCATCTCTTTGGCTTCTTCAATTGTGGATGGCTCCAGCACCGGCAGACCGGAAAGCTTTCCGTAGTAGCGGTTGTCCTGTTCGTTTTGGCTGGAAAACATGAATGGGTCGTCCGCAGTGAGAATAACCATGCCGCCGGCAACACCTATATAGGCCAGCGTCATCAGCGGGTCGGCAGCCACATTCAATCCTACGTGCTTCATCATGCAAAAGGTCCGCAAGCCGGATGCCGTGGCGCCGGCAGCTGCTTCCAGGGCAACCTTTTCGTTGGTGGCGTATTCAAAATAGAGATCGCTCTCCTGGCTCATCTGAAAAAGATTCAGGGAAATCTCTGACGATGGCGTCCCGGGGTAGGTCGTCGCGAAGGCCACACCGGCTTCGACGGCGCCTCTGGCGATGGCTTCATTTCCCAGCACGAGGATTTTCTCACCGGGGCGGTCTTTTAAAAGTTTGTGCATGGCTGCTACCTTTTCTCCTGCGCTTGTTGCTTGCATCGTTTATGATATTTTAGTGTCTGTCCAGAAATAGGCAAAAATAAGCGATTTGTTTTGTCCGTTAGCGCTTAGCCCTTTTGTTTCAGATAGTTACAATACATCCGGGTTTAACCCGGTGGGTGGCGTCATGCTCTTCTACATGATCATCACGGATAGAGCAAGCGCTGGCGTTAATGTATGGCATAAAAAAAACGGAAGGACTGTTTTGATGCGCCCAGGCTGATCCGGGAGAGCCGGTTTGCGGCTAATGATTACTAAAAAACTCGATGGCGAATCCTTCGCCACTGGTCCACAGCACACGTCCTCTGCACTGGATATGCTTGGTGCCATCCGTATAGGGAATGGTGAGGGCGATATTGGCGCCCTTATAGACCTGGTTGACTGAAGGGGTCATCACAAAGGCGCCCCCCCCATGCTGATATTCTTCTAAGGTTCCGGCGAAAGACCGGTTGTTCAAGTTGAAGATGATATCCGTGTTATAAGCCTTGCGCGGATGTTGTCTTCGAAGCTCAATAGCACCCATCGTAGCCATTTCTTCTTTTTATTTGTCGTTAAAGATGCTATCCGGGTTCCCGGTACAATGCCAAAATACCCGAACGCGCCACTTTTTTGATTCCCATAGGGGCCAACAGCGCAAGCAGGGCCTCGATTTTTTCTATTCTACCGGTCACTTCAATGATGTAATGACTGATCCCGGTATCCACAATGCGGGCCCTGAAATTTTCCACAATGCGCTGGATTTCCGAACGATTTGTATCCTGAGCATTAACACATACCAGTGCCATTTCCCTTTTCACGGCCTGATCGTTGGTCATGTCCCTGAGTTTGATTACGTTGACCAGGCGGCGGACCTGTTTCATGATCTGCTCTACTTGGTCAGGTGTGGTGTTGGTGGTAATGGTGATGCGAGACATATCCGGATTGGCGGTCGGTGCGCCGCATATGGTTTCGATGTTATACCCGCGGCTGGCAAACAATCCGGAGACACGGGCCGTAACGCCTGGCTCGTTCTCCACCAGCATCGTGATCGTGTGTTTCTCCGTTTCCATAAAACGATTTCCATTGTGCGTATGGGCCAAAATGAGGGGCGAAACGATACAGCGTTTGTACCAAAAACCGTTATCCAAAGCAAACTTTTCGAGGCTTTATACGCAGAAGCGGTCTCATAAATATCGGTTCAATTGTTTGTAGGCAGCAGGACCTGAAATCACTGTTTTTTCCTTTTGGCCAGAGCTTTTCTTTCGGCCTGCAATTCGTTTAAAAGGTCTTCCAGCGGCCAGGTTTCGGAGGTGGGTGTCAACGCAGCCCACAGGGCCTGTTGCATGCCGCTTTTGCGGCATATGGTCATCAGCGTATGCAGTTGGTTTTCGGTAATGCCTGAAACGATAATGGCCCGCGGCAGAGATGAGTCCGTTCCATCGCCAACACCATTGGGCATGGCCAGCAGTTCTGACAGGTGGAGATGAACGTGATCCCCGTTGGCCCAGACATGGGCCACACCGGTAAGGCCGGCCATATCCAGAACCTTGTTGAAAGTGGTCTGCGCTTTTGCGGGAAATCCGCACAGCAAAAGTTTACGGGGGCCATACATGGGGTTGTCGGATTTTTGAACTTTCTCGAATGTTCCGTCAGTCATAAGCGCTCCATGGCCAATGATGAATGGCCGATATCATAGAAGTAAAAAAATACACGCCAAACATGAACCGGTCCAACCGGCGGCACCGTTCATACGACGGACCTGTTCACGGGGTAGAAGCAGCCAACATGTTATGGCACTATATTGCCCATTTTTAGTCTCTCCAAAAAATAACCATCTGATATTATTTTTTTAAAAAGGGCTAATTTTTGCCGTTTTCCTACAAAATCCTACAAAGATGGGATAAGTAGCGCCCATCCATGAAGGCCCAATTTGAATGATATCGGCCTTAACGGACACTGAGCAAGACAAACGAAAAAACCACCGGCCATTGCAATACAATTGCAATGGCCGGTGGTTTTTATGGCCGGATAATAATCGTGGGATACAATCCTTCCTTGTCACCTTCGGGATAGGGCTGAATGGTGTTGAACGAAATGTTCTGGTTGCGCTGGGCATGTCCGCGATTCTGTTTGCCGTCGAAGAATGCACCATTGGTTTCGAGTATGTGATGGATGCGTTCCTGAAAAACCGTTACGAAGCTGTTTCCGCTACCCTCGAACACCATGTTGCCTTTGCAAAGCCGGGATTTGATCTTGGAAAACTCGGCCAGACTAATGCTGTTTGACTCGAGCTCTTCTTCATCTCTCACCAGCCCCCAGACCAGGCTGCCGGGCGGAACGGTCAGCGACTTGCGTATATCGATGATGGTATGGGGCATCACGACGCTTTCCTTGCCGATGGTCAGGCGGGCATCGGGCCGCCCGCGCAGGAAGCTGTTAAAGCCGACGAATACGTCTTTGCCCATATTCGCTTCGATGATTTTCGCGCCATGTGCCGTAACGTTGTTGCCTTCGAGGTTGGAATTGATGATATAGCAGTTCTCTTGGGCGTTGGCGCCTTTTCCCAAGGTGGAATTTTGAAGAAAAGCCCGCTGGGCAATCAATACATTTTCACCGATTTTGGTCTTGGGCTTGATCACGGCAAAGCGATCCAGGGAGGTACTGGAAGGAATATTCACCGGCGATTCGATATTGACCACATTGAACACTTTCTGAAAGGCCTCTTTGCGGTCTTCCACGAAATCCATGAAGACTCCCTGTGGTGGGCTTCCGGGGGCAAAATAGATGTAGTTGTTCAACTGGCTGATGGGATATTGGTACATGAAATTGAAATCATCCGGTTTGCGTACCCAAACGGTTCCCGGGTCGACCCGCAGGTGGCTGATTTCACCGGCTTGTACATACGAATAGGCGCCAATCTGACAGTCCCGCATGGTTGTCAAATCCGCGGTTGAAAAAGGACCGTAATAGCAACCATCGGAAGGGGCACCATGAATGTTGGCGTAATGCATCGAAACGGTGTCACGGATGAAAAAGCGTTCTAAGGTTTCCGGGTCATGGGAAAAGTTATGAACCAGGGTTTTGATCAGATAACTGTCGTCGATCCAAATCTCCTCGTCCTTGTCCACCGGAATGTTGAACTCCTGGTATTGAAAAAGATCACCTTTCTTTTTCAACTCGTCGCCACGGATATCGCTTTTGTAAAGCAAGGAGTTGGTCACGTTGACCATACCCAGAAAATAACTGCCGGCAAGATTCGAATGTTTGAATACCAAGTTCAGGGGATGGTGTGGTGTGATACCGTAAAACGCATAGAATTTGGTCATTTGTTCGGCGGAAATCAACTTGTCGACATATGGATTGACATCGAAACCCAGTTCCCGAAGATTTATATTGACCCGCTGGATGATCCGATCGTACAGTTTTTCGAATTCTCTCATTCCGTCGCTCCGTCTGTTTTTTGTGATTCAGAAGTTTTCATGGCGTGGAAGACGGCGCCAAAAACATCCGCCAGGCGTAACACGCCCACGATTTCAGTTCCCCGGGTAACCAACAGCGACAGATTGGAACCGGCGGTCAATTGGTGGACCGCCATATCCAGCGTTGTGTTTTCACTCACATATTCCCCTTCTGTGGGACGCTGCATGAAATCGGCTACATGATGTTTGGCGGCAGAAGCGTAGGCATCCAGAATCGGCGGCGACTTTTTAAGATATTCTTCTCGTAGAAGCACTACCGCTTTTCTTGAGAAACCATACTGATAGAGCTTCCGAATCTGCTCCAGGTTCTCATCTCGCGGCTCTAGTGCGTAAAGAAAATCCATTTGGCTGAGCTTGCCGACAACCCGTTTGTCTTTATCTATAATCAGAACGGCACGATGGGAATAACGGTTTTCCTGGTAAGCTTCCTGGGCGGCTTCCAGTGCAAGCACCGCTTCGAAAAGGGTGCTGCCTTCGCGAACCGTCGCATACTCTGAAATCGGTACCATTAAGTCCTTGACAATATAATTTCTCACAAAGGGCCTCCCTTCGGCTGCGATAACGGCCGTAAAGCATCATTTGATAGCCATGCAAACCGGCCTCTATGGGGCCGCTGAACGGATGACGGCAGTCAGTGTTGTGGCCTAATTACCATGGATATGCCATCAAATCAATTGAGGCTGATATCATATCATAAATTCGGTCAAGATGGCCATATAAATTGATAAATATTATTATTTCAAATTGTTGAACATTTTTTCCGATAGGGATCATCAGTGAAGCAGGCCCTTGTGTGCCGCCGCACGGGGTCATTCCCCCCCCTTGATCAAAACAACCCATTGTGATAGAAAATCGCCGGCGTTTCAAATTCAAAATCCCCACATATATTCAATGCGATTTAAATGGGTTGCCAAATCCAAAGAAAATAAAAAGGAAAGGAGGAAAGATTGAGAACAAAATCGGTACAAGACCTGATGATACCCATTTCGGAATACGTGACGGTATCGCAAGACGCCACCCTCAACGAGGCCGTGGCGGCCCTGAAGCAATCCCATGCGGATTCCGATCAGGACAAATATCGCCACCGGGCCGTCCTGATCAAGGGTGCCGATCAGCAAATTATCGGCAAAATGGATCTGCATACCATTTTAAAAGCCCTGGAGCCCAAATACGAAGACATGTTCGCGGACAACGGGCCCGCGCATTTGGGTTTTACCCGCAAGTACCAAAAGGCCATGTTTGGATCTTTTAAACTGTGGCAGGACCCGATAAATCAGATCTGCGAAAAAGCCGCCCGGACCAAGGTGAGCAACTTTGTGACCCGGCCAACGGAAAACGAGATCATCGAACCGGACGCCCCATTGGGCGAAGCCGTTCATCAGCTCGTTTTGGGACGTCATCAATCTTTACTGGTCAATGAAGGCCGTAAAATCATAGGTATTTTGCGGCTCACCGATGTCTTTGAAACCTTGATCGATATGATTTTTGCCTGCGAAATATAACCGACGATTCAGTCCATCTGGATGGATAAAAAAATGCAAGAGAGGAGTTCATAGATGAGTAACGATGCAGCTGCTGATCCAGCGGTCGGACTTAGTTGGCAGAAATACCTTTTCATGGCCATAGGAATAACTCTGTTCGTAATCGTTTACTATTCGCCGCCCTGGCCGGATGCCATTGACCCCCACGGAAAAGCGTTTGCGCTGTCTACGGAGGGCAAAGGCGCCCTGGCGGTGTTTTTGCTGGCTGCCACCTGGTGGGTGTTCGAGGTGGTGCCCATCGGTGTAACCAGTCTGACCATCGGGATCCTTCAGGTACTCTTCTTCATCCGTCCGGCCAAGGATGCCTTCAAGGATTTCATGGACCCCAGCGTCCTGTTCATTTTCGGATCCATCGTGGTGGGCCTGGTGTTCACCAAGACCGGCTTGACCCGCCGCATAGCTTACAAAATGTTAACGATTGTAGGAGAACGCACCTCCATGATCTATCTGGGGTGTTTCGTGCTCACCGCATTGCTGACCCATATTATGGCCCATACGGCAGTTGCCGCCACCATTTACCCGCTGCTGGTGGCCATATACGCCATGTACGATGAAGGCGACAAACCCACCAAGTTCGGTAAAGGACTTTTTATGGGTATGGCCTATGTTGCCGGTGCCGGATCCATCGTCACCCTGCTGGGAGCCGCCCGCGGTGCCGTAGCACTGGGTTTTTACAACGAAGTCGCCGGCAAAACCGTCGGATTCTTCGAATTGAGCTACTACATGTTCCCCATCGGTTGGCTGATGACCTTTATCCTGTGGGGCTTTTTCATGGTGGTCATGAAACCGGAGAAATCGACCATCCCGGGCTTGCGGGAAAAGGCCAAAAGATTGAGCATTGAAATGGGCTCCGTCACCAGGAGTGAGATCATCGCGGCAGTCATCGTCGGCGCCGCCATTTTGGTCCTGGGCATCTCGGCGGTCATGAAATCCACCGTCCCCGATTTCGTCCCACCCCACAAGACCGCCGTCCTGTTGACGTCCACGGTTCTTTTTTTCGCCACTGGCCTGTTGGACATCAATGACCTGGAAGAGATCCCCTGGAACATCATCCTGTTGTTCGCCGGTGCCATGAGCATCGGTTTCTGCCTCTGGCAGACCGGCGCCGCCGAGTGGATGGCCGTCAACTGGCTAACCATGTTCAAAGAATCCAGCGGATTTGTCTTCATCATGAGCATTGCCTTTTTTGTCATGATAATGACCAACTTCATCATGAATGTGGCGGCCATCGCCATCTCCCTGCCGGTGGCGCTGGTCATCGCGCCCTATCTGGGGGTTGCCGGTGAAGTCATCGTATTTGCTTCCCTGGTTGTGGCCGGTATGCCTTTCGTTCTTCTGGTGGGAGCGGCGCCCAATGCCATCGCCTACGATTCCAAACAATTCACCACCGGAGAATTTTTTCTGTGGGGCATCCCGGCCAGTATAATCCTGATGCTCGTCACCGCCTTTGCAGTCAAGGTGCTGTGGCCCATCATGGGTATGCCGACCACAACGGGCGGTTGATCCCACAAGATCCAACTTCGCGTCGCCGACTTCGGCCGGTCTGAAGACTGAAAATGGAGCGGTCTTGCCCACGATGATCAAGGCAAGGCCGCTCCGTTTAAAAATGGGGATTAAATGAATCGGCCCGAATGTGCCGGGCGTGCGTGGTTTTTCAAGACGCATCAACGATTGCAGTGGTCAAGGAATTCACTCTCTGGATGGCACCTCACCCTGGGTGATAGATGCATAAGCACTATGGTTATGGATGGATTCAAAATTTTCGGCGCTAACGGAAAACCAGGTGATATTGTCATCGGCATTCAGACGTTCGGCGATGTCCCGAACAACATCCTCAACGAATTTCGGGTTGCCGAAGCCTTTTTCGGTGACGTACTTTTCATCCACCCGTTTCAACACGGAAAAAACATCACATGAGGCGCAGAATTCTACCAGCTGGATCATATCCTCAAGCCAGATGAATTTCTTAAAACGGGTCTTCAATTGGACGATGCCCCGCTGGTTGTGGGCGCCATGATCCGAAATCTCCTTAGAGCAGGGACACACCGAAGAAATGGGTACATTGACCTCGGAGACCAGATCCATCTCGTTGTGGGAATTGCTGGATCCGATGATCCGGCAGTCGTAATCCATCATCCCGGGTGCATTACTGACCGGGGCCTGCTTTTCGATGAAATAAGGGAAACTCACCTCGATATGGGCCGAAGCCGCATCAAGCGTCTGTTTCATGGCCTCAAGCAGGGCTGAAAATTTATATAGGGATATCTCCGGTTTCAACATGTGCAGCATCTCGACGAAACGGCTCATGTGGGTGCCCTTGTACTCTTGAGGCAGGTCCACATACATGTTGATGGATGCAATGGTACTTTGTGACCCTTCACGGCGGTCTTTGACCCGAATGGGGTATCGCAGGTTTTTGATCCCCACCTTATCAATGGGAATGTTGCGGTGATCGCGCTGACTCTGCACATCTTTCATGGTCGCCCCACCTGACGGCATGCATAATGCGTTGTTGGTATGTTAACAATTACCCATTTCTGGGTAGATACCGGGTTATTTTAGTAGATAATCCATCTTTACATGACTCATGGCCCGATAAATGTTTCCTTTGATTTTCCGGTTGGAACGGTACAGCCTTTCAAGCATATCTTTTATTTCCGAACGTTTGGTGGCTCCCGACGAGGGGCATGGATTTACCAGCCGGGGAAATTGCAGCCGCTGCGCAAATCGCTGGATGCTGCTTTCGTCGACCATGGCCAGAGGCCTGATAACGGTGAACGCCCCTTTGAAAAACGTCTGCCGGGGCACCATGGTGCTGATCTCTCCGGCATAGCATATATTCAAAAACAACGTCTCGATAATATCATCTTTCGTATGGCCCAGGGCCAATTTGGTGCAGCCCAACTCGTCGGCTATCTCGAACAGCCGCTTGCGCCGCATCCGGGCACACAGAAAACACGGGTTCTCCCGATTCTCATCGCTATGTGCGACGATGCCGTGATCAGTGAAATCAACCGTCAACGAAAGGCCCAGATCCTTACAAAAGCCCTTCAGGATGTTACCGAACCCGCCGGCGAAGCCGGGGTCTACGTAAACTGGGAACAGATCGTAATGAATCGGAATCCGCTTCAAGCGATCCGCCAGGGTCCATAACAGCGTCAAACTGTCTTTACCGCCGGAAAGCCCCACGACCAAACGATCCCCCGCTTCGAGCATCTCATAGCGATGGATAGCTTTGCCCACCAGCGTGTTGAGCGCCTTGTATGAATAGCTGTGCCGGGGCAATGCAACGTTTCCTGGAAGGCCCTTGATAGGTGTCGGTTCAAAAATGGGCAAATGGGGTCGAGATCAAGGCTCTCGCCCTAATTTTTATCTCGGTTTTACCGCAGTCATGGGGATTGATATGCCGAGGATAAAAATTTCGTATGACGCAGATAGCGGGCAAATTGCCCATTTCCGGATGAGCCCTTGATAGTGTCGTAAAAAGTCGCCCGGTTATGATTCCTTGGGCGTGAATCTATAAATATCTGACAATAATGGGTCCCTGCCTGCGCGGGGACGGCAACAAACCAGCATTTTCGACTTTTACGGATTTATCACGACTAAGACTCAACGTTGTTTTTTTCAGTGACCTTGCCGGCGGCAATCTCTCTGAGGGCCACTACGATATCTTCATTTTTGGGAGAGCTGACCAGATATTCAGAACCTTCCCGAATTTGCCTGACCCGGGCCGCCGCCATATGCACCAGCTTGAATCGGTTGGGTACTTTATCCAGACAATCTTCAACGGTAATACGTGCCACGATAAACCTCCTGTTTACAATATCTCGACGAGCTCATAGACTCTTTTTCCGCCCGGTGCATTGAGAACAATCTCCTCACCGGGTTTTTTACCGATAATCGCTTTGCCCAAGGGAGAAATCACCGATATGCGTCCCTTTTCGATGTCAGACTCTTCCGGGCCGACGAGCTGGTATTCCACGTCCTCACCGGTATCGATATTTTCCAGCACCACCGTACAGGCAAATACCGCGCGGTCTTTTGGCAGATTATCGACATCGATAATTTCCGCATTACCCAGTTTATATCCCAGTTCGCTGACCCGCCCTTCAATAAATCCCTGCCGCTCTTTAGCGGCATCGTACTCGGCATTTTCACTGAGATCTCCATGGGAACGCGCCTCTTCAATGGCCCGAATGACCTGGGGCCGCTCAACGGATTTGAGGTGTTCCAGCTCTTTTTTCAATGCCTGGTACCCCTCTCGGGTCATGGGTATTCTTTCCAATGCGTGACTCCTAAACGATTCTCGGTTACATTGATCTTGTTGACGTTAAAAAAATAGATCCCCACGGCAATGGCCGTTGGGGACATTATGAGTTGCCGAGGCTATTGAAGGGGCTGTGTCAGTGTTTCTGCAGCTTTCTCTTTAACAAGACAGCCCGTTGCCAAGGGTAAAAAAGGGGCGCCATGTCGGTTCTCCATATACTACCAGTTCCCGAGGACACTGCTGCCGGCGCTGACTTTATCCCCGACAGATACACGAATATCCACTTCACGGGGCAGATAGATATCCAGTCGTGAACCGAAACAGATCAAACCGAATCGTTGGCCGCGTCCCATTGTATCGCCCGGCTGTACCCGGCAGATGATTCGACGGGCGACCAGGCCGGCGATTTGAACGAAACCGATCTGTTTTCCGTTCGGGCATTCCAGAATCAACGCATTGTGTTCGTTGTCCGAGGATGCCTTGTCCAAATTGGCGGAAAAAAATTTTCCCGGATGGTAATTCACCTCTCGGATGGTCCCCTCATGGGGGATCCGATTGACATGCACGTTGAATACAGACATGAACACGCTGATGCGGTTGCATGGACCCGCAAAGTGGGGCGTCTGTTCCACCGGCTCAATCTTTATCACTTTTCCGTCAGCCGGAGAGACGATTTGCCCGTCGGCAGTCGGGATCAAACGGTCCGGATCTCTGAAAAAGTAGCAGATAAAACCGGTCACCAGCAGGCCCAGAATCGACAGCACCCCGATGCCAAGCAAAGCGAACACGGCGGTAGCAAAGGCTGCGGCACCGATAAACGCCCATCCCGCCCTGGCGATGGGAAATGCGGTCTGGCTGGGTGGATCCGACCACTTCATTTGGTTCATTTTATGCTCCCCGGCGACGCATGATCCCGGTTAAGACTATCTTCAACCCTTTTAAAGGCTTATCTATATCTAACCCCAATCCTCATGTCAACAGTTGACGGCCTTTTGAATCTGGGCATCGCTTTTACGGATATAATCCGGAATCAGCCCATTGACAGGATCCGTATCGTTTCGTCGGAAACGTTCCAGGGCCAGCAAACCAACCGACGCTGCCCGTATCACATGCAAGGGGTCGTCGGCCACATGAATCTGCGGGCAGCAGTCCTTGAACAGGTCCCGGTATAATTGCGCGCCGGAACCGACCAGCAGGGAACCTGGTGCAATGGTCCGCATGGCTGTCTCCGGGGCACACACCGATACCGCCTCAGATGGCTCAAATTCATTGGAACCCTTTTTGAATACGGTCCAGTAGACCTCCCCCCGCCTGGCGTCGATCATGGGAATCACCGGCCCATCCCAATTGGACAAAGGGTGGGTCAGGGCCGCCAGACTGCTGACGCCCACCACCGGCTTGCAGGTGGCCACAGCGAGGCCCTTGACCGTGCTGATGCCGATGCGCAACCCGGTGAAGGTTCCCGGACCGCTCGTAACCGCAAAACCGTCAAGATCCGTTAAACGGAAACGGCAGGCTGCCAGGGTCTGATCGATCATCTCCATAAGATGGCGCGAATGGGTGTTGCCCGCTGTGTAAATGCATTCAAACTGCAACTGCCGATTTTCGAGCAGGGCGACGGAACAACTGGCCGTGGACGTGTCGATGGCCAGCATCTTCATGACTGGCGCTTGCCCGGTTTTTTTCCGATCGTCCCGCCTCGCTTCGCGGTCCGCTTTGGCGGTTCCTCTTCCAGCGCGATTTCAAGGACTTCATCCATGTTCTTGACCGGAATGAAGTTGATTTTTCGCTTCACATTCTTGGGGATCTCCATCAAGTCCTTTTTATTTTTTTCGGGGATGATCACCGTATGGATGCCGGCTCGCATGGCACCCAGGGCTTTCTCCTTCAGGCCGCCGATAGGCAATACGCGCCCCCGCAGGGTGATCTCACCGGTCATGGCCACGTCCTTGTTGACGGGGCGATTGGTGAGCGCCGAAATCAGTGCCGTGGCCATGGCGATCCCGGCCGATGGCCCATCTTTGGGAATGGCCCCGGCGGGAACATGGATATGGACATCGCGGTTATCGAAAATTTCGTCCTTGACCTTGAACAAATCAATGTTGGCCCTGGCATAGCTCAATGCGGCCCGGGCCGATTCCTGCATCACTTCGCCCAATTGCCCGGTCAAAATCATATCGCCTTTTCCGTTGATCATCGAGGCTTCCACATACAACACTTCGCCACCGACGTGGGTCCAGGCCAACCCCGTGGACAACCCCACCTGGCTGTGTTCCTTGTCCATTTCGGGATAATATTTGGGTGGCCCCAGGTATTTTTCCAACGACTGCCGGGTCATCGCGAAGGGCCCCTTCTCCCCTTCGGCAACCCGACGTGCGACTTTGCGACACAAGGCTCCCAGTTCCCGTTCCAGATTGCGCAACCCGGCCTCGGAAGTATAGGCATCGATGACCTGAATCATGGCGCCGTCACTGAAACGGATCTGGCGGGGCTTGAGGCCGTTCTCCTTGATCTGTCGGGGAACCAGGTGCGTCTTGGCGATGATCCGTTTTTCATCCTGGGTGTAGCCGGACAGATTGATCACCTCCATCCGGTCAAGCAGGGCCGACGGAATCGTATCGGACATGTTGGCCGTGAGGATAAACATGACCTTGGAAAGATCAAAATGCAGATTCAAATAGTGGTCGCTGAACTCCGCATTCTGTTCCGGATCTAAAGCTTCCAGCAACGCAGACGACGGATCACCGCGAAAGTCGGACCCCAATTTATCGATTTCATCCATCATGAACACGGGGTTGTTGGAGCCGGCCTGCTTCAGCCCCTGGATAATGCGTCCCGGCAGGGCGCCGATGTAGGTGCGCCGATGACCTCGGATCTCGGCTTCATCACGGATACCGCCCAATGAGATACGCACGAACTTTCGTTTCATGGCATTGGCAATGGCCCGTCCCAGGGAGGTTTTACCCACGCCCGGCGGTCCCACAAAGCAAAGTATGGGGCCTTTGGTCTTGGGATTGAGTTTGCGTACGCTTAAAAATTCAAGAATGCGGTCCTTGATGCGATCCAGCCCGTAATGGTCCTGATCAAGCACCGTTTTGGCCTTCTTGATGTCGATCAGGTCGGTGGTGGACTTGCTCCAGGGCAGTTCGACAAGCCAGTCCAGATAGGTTCGCACCACCGAGGACTCGGCCGAATCCGGATGCATCTGTTCCAGGCGGCGCAGTTGTTTATCCGCTTCGGTCTTGGCCTCGCGAGTCATGCGGGCGCGTTTGATCTTTACCTTATACGCTTCGATCTCCTGGGTCCGTTCGTCAACTTCGCCAAGTTCCTTGTGGATGGCACGAACCTGTTCACGCAGAAAATAATCTTTCTGGTTTTTTGATATTTCGTCCTTGACCTCGGATTGGATCTTGGCCTGCATGGCGGACAATTCCACTTCACGAAACAACAAATCGTTGACTTTTTTAAGCCGTTCGATCGGATCAATGATTTCAATGATTTCCTGGGCTTCCTCAATCTTGAGCCGCAGGTTCGAGGCCACCAGATCGGCCAGCCGGCCGGGATCGTCGATGCCGTATAAAATGGATCCCACTTCATTGGTGTATTCGCCGCGCAAGGTGAGGATTTTTTCCGAGTATTCACGCACATTGCGCATCAACGCTTCGGCCTCTAGGTTGACGTCAGCCGATTCCGGCTCTTCGATCACCTCTATCTTCACCCGGAACACGGATCGTTTGCGGACATATTTGACGATCCGTGCTTTGGCGACACCTTGAATCAGAGCCTTGACCCTGCCGTCCGGCAATTTTAACATGCGCAATATGCGGCTCACCGTCCCGACGCGATAGATCTCCCCTGCCTTGGGATTTTCGATGCCCGGATCAACCTGCGTAACAACAAAAAGGTAACGATCCTTGGAGATAGACTCCTCAATGGCATTGACCGATTTTTCACGTCCGACGAACAATGGCAGCAGCATATCCGTAAAGATGACGACATCGCGTACCGCCATCATGGGCAATATGCCGGGGATGGCCACTTCCGAGTCATCCTCTTCGATGATACTGATCAGGTCGTCTTTGTCTGTTTCGCCCATGGAGGCTCCTGGAAATGGCGGTGTCCCGCAACACTTTGTAAATATATCGGTTTGCGTACACCGGTTCGGGTAATCCCTCTAGTTTCCTGATCCGATGGCATGACCGTTGTCGGAAAAGGTGATCTATAATAAGACCGAATTTTTCTTTGACAATGGTACGCGGGTTCTTTTAAGAAGCCTTTTCAGGCAGATCTCGCCCCTGCGACGGGGGCCATTGCCCGATGCCGCCGGCGGCTTTTTGAATCGATTTGTCTGCGGGGCAAACTGGCGCAAAGCGGGCCAACCCTCAACGCGTGTCCAACCATTTCCGGGAGGACACCTGCATGTGGACCCGATATGGTAACTCCTCTCCCCTTGAATATCATGGCATTCATTTTCGGTGCCTGTATCGGAAGCTTCCTGAACGTCTGCATCTACCGCATCCCGGCTTCCGTTTCGATCGTACACCCCGGATCGAGTTGTCCGCGTTGCCGGACCATGCTCGCTTTTTATGACAACATACCCATCATCAGCTATCTGCTGCTCCTGGGAAAATGCCGCACTTGCAAAGCCCCCATCTCCATCCGCTACCCCCTGGTAGAAATGACCACCGGCCTTTTCGCCATGGCCTGCACAATGGTGTTCGGTTTAAGTGTACATGCGCTGGCGGCTTTTGCCTTTATCGCCACCTTGCTGGTGGTTTCCTTCATCGACCTTGATCACCGGATCATTCCCGATGTCATTTCCCTTCCCGGAATTCCCATTTTCTTTCTGGCGGCGCTGGCCGTCCCAACGATCACCTGGCAGGCCAGCGCCCTTGGAATCGTTGCCGGCGGTGGCAGTTTGTATGCCGTCGCCTGGGGATATCAGTCGATAACCGGCAGGGAAGGAATGGGTGGCGGTGATATCAAATTGCTGGCCATGATCGGCGCGATGATCGGATGGCAGGGAATTTTGTTCACCCTGTTCGCCGCATCGGCCATCGGGACAATGGTCGGACTTTTGCTGATGATTCGATCGGGAAAAGGCATGCAACTGGCAATCCCGTTCGGTCCTTTTCTGGCAACGGGTGCCATCATCTATCTTTTTTTCGGTAAAGCGCTTATCGCCTGGTATTTCAATCTGCACTGAGCGTAAGCGTTCACGAAAAAACCGCATCTGCTTTGTTACCAGGCCTTACGGATGAACACTGGTCAACGATGGGTCAGACCCATTGACTCATTTTTTCGGCGACCGCCTTGAAGGCGCCGGAAACCGGCGAGTCTTTGTACTGACGCTGGTAGGAGATACCGGCATCCGTGCATTCAACCATTTTGGGATCGAAAGGCACTTTTCCCAAAAACGGAATCTGGGCAGCGGCAGCCGTCCGTTCACCACCGCCGGATCCGAACAGGTCAATCGCCGTCTGACAATGAGGGCAGGCGAACCCGCTCATATTCTCGATCAGCCCGAATATCTCCATTTTGACCACTTTACAAAAATTGATGGATTTTCTCACATCCGCCAACGAAACCTCCTGGGGGGTGGTCACGATGATGGCCTTGGCATCGGGAATGGTCTGGGCCACCGTCAAGGGCTCGTCACCGGTGCCCGGAGGCGCATCGATGAGCAGAAAGTCAAGCGCCCCCCATTCCACCTCGCCGATAAACTGCTGGATGGCGGAAAACTTGACAGGACCCCTCCAGATGATGGCCTCATCCTGGGTCGGCGTGAGTGATTCAATGGATACAACACGAAGGTTGCCGGACTGGCGTTTGGGCAACAGTTTGCGGTTGGCACTCATATCCAGCATTCCCGAAAGGCCCAGCATCCGGGGGACATCCGGACCGTGGAGGTCCACGTCCATGATACCAACCTGGTGCCCCGCATCGGCCAGTGCCAGGGCGAGATTGACCGTGGTGCTGGTCTTGCCCACACCGCCTTTTCCGCTCATTACGATGATTTTATGCTTGATGCGGCCCAATACCGTTTTAACTTCAGTCTCCCGGGCTGCCTGGGGATCTGCCTTTGGCATGTTGTTTTGAATCTGTACCATGCTTTCTCCACATTTTGCTGTTGACACCGATGTCATCCCCTTGGCAGCAGTTCGATGGCCGATGGGGCGCACGCCGGTCAGTCCTCTATGATTCGACAAAAATCTTCCTGCCCGCAGGCCGGGCACCCTTCAGGCCGTCCTGTTCCCAACGGTTCGTCCCATTGGTGTTCACATTTGCGACAAGCAAAACGGCGGATTTCGTCGATCATTTTGTAATTGCCCCCGTCGATCTTGATCGCCTTGCCGTTGATCAAGGCATCGGCGACCGTCTGCCTGGCCCGATGCAGAATACGACCGAATGTGGCCCGCGAAACCCCCATGCACTGACCGGACGCCTCATGGGACAATCCGTCCAGGTCGGCCAGCCGCAAGGCTTCCCGTTCATCGACGGTAATCCCAACCTCGCAAAGATCGACCATGGGGATTCCCCGCGGCTTAAAATAGCTGATTGTCGGGTTGAATGCCACCAACCGGTCTTTTCTGGGTCTTCCCATTGGCCCTCCATATCGCTTATACGCAGTTTTTCAACGATCCTGCGTCACTTTTTGATCAGAAACAACGTAAGCGTTCACAGGGCACCGTATCTGATTTGTTACCGGGCACTTGAAGTATTCCCCATACGTCTGCGTGCCCGAAGCCGCGCATCTACGGAACCTGAGTAAACGCTTACCGGCGGTGCTTTACAGATAATGGCTGCTTTTACCCTGTGAACAGGTACAAAACAACGATACACCGGCAAATGCCGATGCCAGCCATCCACGTGACGAGACGGCCGGCTTCCGGAGTTTGGTTTAATGCGTGCCCATCCGGAAATGCCCAATTTGCCTATTTCTGGACAGACACTAATGAGCATCCACCACCAGCCGTTGTCCAATGTTTATTACGCTGCTGCGGTTGAGCCCGTTGAGGGAACGGAGTTTTTCCACGCTCAGCTTATACCGCTGACTGATGTTGAACAGGGTATCACCGGCAACGACCACATGGATTTTGGGAGCCGCCTTTTTTTTGATCTGTGACGGCTTTGTCACGGCTTTTTGGGGCGCAGGGGCTTTGGAAAGCCGAGCGACTTTTTCCATGATCGCGTCGGTTTTCTGCTGCAAGCTGTCCAGGCTCATGGCCAGGTGGTCCATGCGCAAAGACATGGACGCCTCGGATCGGTCAAATCGCGTTTTAAAGGTTTCAAAGGATTTGGCTTGCTCCCAGATGCGGGTAACTTTTTCATCCACCGCTGCGTATTTTTCGAGCTGTTTTTCCAGATTGCGGATACGTTTTTCCAACGCTTCCACGCGGGCCGTATCCGCCGGATTCCCAATATTGGAGAAAAGCAAAACCAGGGTCAACACGACAGCGACGATAACAACGATGCCGATGCCCCAGTATAGATAACGAACCGGATTACCGGATAAGATAGCGCTTTTCTTGGCCCCTTTTTCCTTAAAAGACGCATAGCCGTCATCCTCATAATAGGGATCGCCGGCATCGGAAAGGTCGGTGCTATCAGAATTGTCGGTACTGTCACTATCCTTCCACTTCATGGCCCTGCCTCCAGAGTCTATGGATCCAATCAATGCCCAATAAATTTGCCCTTCTATAAACCAAAACGGTATTTAACATCAACCCCCCTTGTGCATTGACCCATGGCGGTAATTCATCTATGTTTCCGCCATCGTTATACCTGTTTAAATGGCAGACGCATCCAAGACTTTGTAAAGCACAGCCGGCAAGCTTTTTCAGGGTCCGTAGATGCCCGGCTTCGGGGAGACAAACGTATGGGCGGATACCTCAGATGCCCGGTAACAAATCAGATGCCTTGCCCTGTGAACGTTTACAAACATCCAATACCATGCATGGGAATCATTCATGGCCGACCATTCACATCGCTTTATCGAGGAATTCGAAGGATTTATTGGGTTCGGGCTCAATGGCCAATCGGATCGTGATACGGTAATTTACTACCTTCAGAAATTTTCCGATGATCAACTGATGGCTCTGCTCCGGGATCGAATGAGCGACGAAGATCGGCAGGCGCTTTTTGATCTGATCTCGGGGCTGTTGCGCAAACATCTGTCGGAACCGGAGTATCACCGCTACTTTTTAAAGGACAACCATTGACGGTTCCGCCACAAATCCGATATCTGGCTTGTATCTGTTGACAAGGCCGAAACAGCCAACACCTTGTAAAGCGAGGAGGCACCATGCTCACAGACACCCAACTCGAACGTTACGCCGATGTTTTGCTCTGGGGTTTGCGGACATCCAGAAGCAAACCTTTTAAAAGGGGAGACGTCGTCCTGGTGCGGTTCAACCTGGATGCCGTCCGCCTGGCGGAATTTGTGGAACGGCGTCTGCTTGTGGCAGGCATGAATCCGGTCCGTCGCTTCAACCCCACGCCCACCATGGAACGGACTTTTTTCGAGACCGCGAACCAACGGCAATTGGTGTTCGACGCGCCCGGCGATGCCGAGTTATACCGGCATATAAACGGATCTATCTTTCTGCACGCGCCGGCCTCCATCACCCACTTGAGTGGCATCGACCCCAAAAAAATCGGTCGTTTCACCCTGTCCAAAAAGCACCTGCGTGACATCTTGGAAAAACGCGAACAAGACGGTTTTTTTGGCTGGACCCTTTGCATGCTTCCCACCCCGGCGCTCTGCCATCATGCGGGTGTATCCCCTGAGGATTATGCCAAACAGATCGTCAAGGCCTGTTTCCTGAATCGGCGTGATCCGGTGGCGGAATGGAAAACCGTGTACAAAAATGCGGCGTCGATCAAACGCTGGTTGAACCGCATGGCCGTCAAACACTACCACATCGAATCCGCATCAACCGATCTGATCATCACGCCGGGCAAAAAGCGCCAGTGGATCGGTATCTCGGGGCACAATATTCCCAGCTTTGAGTTGTTCCTCTCTCCGGATTGGCGCGGCACCGAAGGCCACTATTATGCAAATCAGCCCTCGTTTCGCAGTGGCAACTTGGTGGAAGGCGTCGGGCTGACCTTTAAAGAAGGCAAGGTCGTCAAAATTTCTGCCGAAACCAACCAGGAATTCGTCGAACAGCAGCTAAAAATGGATCCCGGCGCATCGCGTGTCGGCGAATTTTCCCTGACGGACAAACGCTTCTCCCGAATCAATCGATTCATGGCCAACACACTCTACGATGAAAATTTCGGAGGCCGGTGGGGAAATTGTCACATCGCCGTGGGCGCCAGTTATGCGGATACCTACAGCGGTGACGTGAAAACACTGGACAAAAAGAAAAAGGCGGATCTAGGATTCAACGATTCGGCCCTTCACTGGGATCTGGTCAATACCCAAAAAAAACGGGTCGTCGCCTGCCTGACCGACGGCCGCCGGAAAACCATTTACGAAAACGGTCGTTTTCAAATGTAAACCCAACGTTGCAACGTTGGGGGTTACCTGGGGGAAACGCCGTTTTGATGGTTGAGCCGATTGGTACCTTACCCCTCAGTTTCTGTCAAAAAACAAGAAAAGGGGGTGGGGTACATGGGCTGCGGGTTTTCCGCTTCAACCCTCAGCACTCAGTCCTCTATGGGGGTGCAGGTTTCCCGCCTTAGATTTTATACTTGCCGAAGTCTTCAGGTGATAATCTTTCGAGGTATTCGGCCCATTTTTTTCCCTCTTCGCTGTCGTCTAAAGCCTCGCCGGCGGCAGGGGCGCCCCGGGATTTTTTCATCACGCGTTCATCCACGAAGATGGGGGCCTTGCATCGCAACGCCAGGGCGATGGCATCGCTGGGACGCGCATCCATGGTAAAAGATCGTTTTTCCGAATCGAAGTGGATTTCGGCGTAAAACGTATTGTCTTTCAGATCGCAGATATCGATTCGGCTGATTTGAACATTGAGCATACGGGTAAGATTTTTGAACAGGTCATGCGTCATGGGTCGATCAAAAGGGATACCCTGAAGCGCCGATGCAATTGATGTGGCTTCCAGCAGCCCGATCCAGATGGGTAAGGTCTGTTCCCCTTCTTCCGTTTTCAGCAGGATAATCGGCGTATTCGAGGCCGGATCCATAGCCAGACCGGCAATTGTCACCTTATGCAGCAATGATCCCGTCTCCTTTTCCCGGTGAGGCGTTCACCGGCCATCCGATCAACCGCCCCCGGAGTGAATGCGCATGAGTTCCTTCTATCATGATCCGGGCAAAAGAGCCTGTCAACAATTCTTTGTTTACATGGACGGTGTCCGGGATGGTGAAATGAACGATCTGATTGGCCGATGTACGGCCGGTCCATCTTTCAGCCGGTTTTTGGTCCCCGGCGATGTCTGTCGGCAGAAGCCGCCCGGGCCCTTCGATCAGTACCTTTGTGGGTTGGCCGACCATGGCGGCATATTTTTCCCGGGTAATCCGGCTCTGACAATCGAGCAACTCTTGGAGGCGGCGTTTCTTCACCGATTCGTCAACTTTGTCGGAGAATGCGGCCGCCGGTGCATTGGGACGATCCGAATACATGAAAGCGAACAATCCATCGTAGCGCACGGTGTTGATCAGATCCAGACTGGCCTCGAACTGGGCTTGGGTCTCTCCTGGAAAGCCGACGATAAAATCGGAGGTAATGGCGATATCCGGACACACGGATCTCAATCCATTGATCTTATCCAAATACGCTTCGCGGGTATAGCGTCGATTCATGCGCGCCAGAATTCGGTTGTCCCCGGATTGAACAGGCAGGTGAATGTGCCGGCACAACTTATCCATGCTTCCGAAGGCGGCAATCAGGTCCGACGACAGGTCTTTGGGATGGGAGGTGGTAAATCGGATACGATTCAGGCCGTCGATATCGTTGACCATGGCCAGCAAGTCGGTGAAGGCACACAAGCCCTCCTTGTTGCCGTAGCTGTTGACATTCTGACCGAGCAGGGTCACTTCTTTTATGCCCCGTGCCACCAGTCGGCGGATCTCCTCGATGATGCGGTCCGGATGACGGCTGGCTTCACGGCCGCGCACATGGGGTACCACGCAGTACGTACAATAATTGTCGCACCCGCGCATGATGGTTACAAACGCCGATACCTGGTCCGGTGTGTGCTCGCAATCCACGGGTTCGTCAACGTCGATGGTATCCGACAAGCGCACATCCACGATGCGGCAACGGGTCGATTCGATGCGTCGGATCATGCCCGGCAAACGAAAAATGGCGTGGGTGCCGAACACCAGATCCACATGGGGCATGCGCTTTAAAATGGCCCGGCCCTCCTGTTGGGCCACACAGCCGCCCACGGCCACGATCAGGGATGGATTGGCCGCCTTCACCTTGGCCAGGCGTCCCAGGAAACTGAACGCCTTCTGCTCGGCCTTTTCACGGATGGTACAGGTGTTGACAATAACCAGATCGGCCGTTTCGATGGCATCGGTACCGATATATCCCAAAGGTGCCAGCACGCCGGCAATCTGATTGGCGTCATAGACGTTCATCTGGCAGCCGATGGTGCTGATGTGTAATTTTTTAGAATTCATTGAGCGGAAATGGTACCTTTCTCGCTATCGACAGGGGTGACCGGCAAACTTTGCATGATTTCAAGCACCAGCGCTTCGCAACCCGGCGCCATGGCCACCTGGATAATGGCTTGTCGAGCGTCCAGGGTGGTTACCGTGGCCATGTTATCATAGGCATCGAGAATGAATTTCACAAAACCGATCTGATGCCGGTCGACCATGAAACAGCGTCTGTTTGTTGACCATTTCATGTATCACCTGGTGGTTCCGGTTGACAACTCCTGTCATGCACCTGTTATTCATACTTGTTCGCAACTAAACAATAAGATATGGCCCATCCATGGAAAAACAATGGCAGTTACTCGATCCGGATCCCAAAATCGTCGCGGCCCTTTCCCGTCAATTGAATTGCAGCCCCCTGATGGCCAGATTGCTGGTGATTCGTGGCATTCAAACGGCGGATCGTGCCACGCGCTTCCTCAATCCGACCTTTTCATCCCTGACACCGCCCTTCGAATTGGCGGGCATGCGCTCCGCTGTCCGGCGGATTTACCATGCCCTGTCGACAGACCAACGCTTGTTGGTATGCGGAGACTACGATGCCGACGGCATTACCGCCACGGTCGTGCTGATCCATTTTCTCAGGCAGTGCGACGCCAGGGTCAGCTACTATATCCCCCACCGAATCCAGGATGGATACGGCCTGACGACCGACTTGCTCACATCCCGGATTCTGCCGAAGCAGGTAGATCTGATCATCACCACGGACTGCGGGTCAGGGAGCCATGAAGCGATCTCCCTGGCCCGCCAGGCCGGGGTGGACACCATCGTCACCGATCATCATCCGGTGGACGAACCGCCTGCGGACGCCGTTGCCGTGATCAACCCCGCCCAGCCCGGCTGCCGGGCAAACCTGGCGCATCTGGCCGGTGTCGGCGTGGCCTTCTACCTGGTGATCGCCCTGCGCACCTACCTGCGCGAGAAAGGATTCTGGAAGGATCGGCCGGAACCCAATCTGACGCAGTTCTGCGATCTGGTAGCCATCGGCACGGTTGCCGATATCGTTCCCCTGATTGCGGAAAACCGGACGTTCGTACATGCCGGTTTACATCGCATCAACCGGGGAGAGCGCCGGGGAATTGAGGCCCTCTTGCGCACGGGAAGGTCATCGTCGGCACCGGTGGACGCCCAGACCATTGCTTTTCGACTGGCCCCGCAGATCAATGCCGCCGGTCGACTGGTCCACGCACGTATGGCTTGCGAACTGCTGCTCGCCGATGAGCACGACAAAACCCATCGCCTGGCTGGAACCCTGGCATCGCTCAACAGCCGTCGCCAACGTATGGAAAAAGAGTTGCTCGCATCCATTTTGGATACGATGCCACACCCTCCGGACGGCAGTTATCCATCGGTATTGGTCATGGATGGCGCCAACTGGCACGAAGGGATCCTGGGCATTGTTGCTTCCCGCCTGGCCAGACAATTCTACAGGCCCGCCGTGGTCCTATCCAACCGTAATGGAACCGCCAAAGGGTCTGCCCGCAGCGTCGAGGGCATTGACCTGACGGTGGCCATGGCACAATGTGCGGACCTGCTCGACCGTTTCGGGGGCCATCCCATGGCGGCCGGTCTGGCCCTTCAAACGGCACGTATAGCAGAATTCAGGGCCCGCCTGGTCGCGGTGGTGGATCGCATGCTGGAAAAACAGGTTCCCGTAGAGACATTGACCATCGATGCCCATGTGCCACTGGACAGGGTCACGCCGTTTCTGATGGACGAACTCAATCGTATAGGGCCATTCGGCCAGGCAAACCCGCAGCCCCTGTTCACAGCCTCGGATATCCGCATCCATGCCTGCCGAATCGTCGGTGGCCGTCATCGTCAACTGGTCATGCACAAGGCCTCCGACGGAAACGGGCTGTACCGTGGTATTCAGTTCAACGCCGACAGGGTCCTGGCCAAGGGTGACCATATTGACAAAATCGCCTACCGTCCCCAGTGGAATTATTGGAAGGGAAAAAAGGAACTTCAATTCCTTATTGAGGCCGTCGAGCCGGACATATGAACCTTGCCGGTTCCCTGATTTCCCCTACAGGCGCTCAGCGTCGAATATAGCCACCATTCAAAATACGCGCTAACACATTAATTATAAAAAATTTTTCCTTATATTTCGACCCAATGCCAAATAATTTCAAGCCGATCCTTTTGTTGGCGGTATACGGCAATCGGCAAATAGCAAAAGCTTTTTGCTTGCATTGATTCGATAATCTTTCTTATAAAGAGGCAAACGATGGCAAGTGTCCACCCCAACCGCAGCAGGTGATCAACCATGGCTAAAGTGTTCAGACCCAGTAACCGCGAATTCAGCATCCTTTCCCGGATCGAATCTTCCAAGGAACACGCCCGGCGCGTGGCCATCAACATGGTACGGGAAGATCCGATACGGTTCGCAAACCCCATTGCCATGAAACTGGTTGAAGAGCAGTTGGTGGAAACCACCAGTAAAAATGAATTGGAAGATCAGCTCGCCAAGTGCCTGGATACCCTGGCGCATGCCGATGAATTCGACGTGGACTATGCCATTGCGCCCTTCCGTAACCTGGTCCAGCAGCCCAATGTGGTCAGTCTTTATCTGACCGCCTTCGTGATTGAAAAACTGATCAATCATAAAGCTGTTGTGGATATCTTCGGATCGGATACCGACATTTATTTGTGCATCCACAAGCAAGTTACCAAGCTTCTCCCCTGAGCCGCATGGTGCCCCGTTTCCTCCCACGGCCGGTCAACGGACCATTCGAGGACCCGGCGCTTTACATCGCTTTTCGCCATGAAAAAAGAGCCCTGCTTTTCGATATGGGTGATCTTGATGGTCTCTCCTCGCGGGATATTCTGAAAATTTCGCATGTCTTCGTCACCCACACCCACATGGATCATTTCAGTGGCTTCGACCGGGTGTTGCGCCTGCTTCTGGGACGGGACAAGGACCTGCACCTATACGGTCCACAGGGATTTTTGGCCAATGTATCCGGGAAACTGGCTGGATACTGCTGGAACCTGGTGGAAAATTACGACAACCGCTTCATCCTCCATGCCACCGAACTGCATCCCGACCGGGCCTTAACCTGCAGCTACCCCTGCCGCAACGCATTTAAGATCGAAAGAGGGATTCGGGAAACCCCCTTTAACGGTACCGTGGTGGAAGAGGCGGGCTTGAGCGTGCGTGCCGTCCATCTTGATCACGGTACCCCAATATTGGCGTTCCGCCTGAATGAACGCTTTCACATCAATATCGTCAACACCACCCTGAATGAAATGGGCCTGCCTGCCGGACCATGGCTGAATCGATTCAAAACCATGCTATATGAACAGGCCGATCCGAATACGATGGTGGACATCCCCGGACACCAGCCGGGCGAACCGGTGAGACGCCTGCCGTTGAATGTGCTGAAAGATCGCATCGCCCATATCTCACCCGGCCAGCAGTTGGCCTATGTGGTCGATGTCACGGGCAACGACGCCAACCTCGAACGGATCGTCGACTTCGCCCACGGTGTGGATCAGCTCTTCGTGGAGGCGGCTTTTTCTCACGATCACCGGGACATTGCCCTCAAAAAACACCATCTCACCGCCCGGCAGGCCGGTGAACTGGCTCGACGGTGCGGGGCAAAGCAATATCGCCTGTTTCACCATTCCCCGCGTTACGCGGATTGTCCGCAACGATTGGAAGCCGAAGCGGCCCAGGCCTTTGGATTGCTTTAGTGTCTTACACCCCAGTTTCTGTCAAAAAAAACAAGAAAATGGGGGTATATGGTTTACGGGTTTCCTGCCTCAACACTCAGTCCTCAGTCCTCAGCACTCAGTCTTCTATTGGCTTGCGGGTTTCCCGCCTAAGGTGACAAGCAATACAATTTCAAAATGACAAAAATACGGTCTAACTGCGGCCGGTCCCCATGGGCGCCGGCGGGTCGAACGTCTCGATAATTCGATAATAGGAATCCCGCTGCGACGGTGTGAATCCGGCCCTGCGAATGATGGTGGCCACGTTGTCCGGCGTGGCTTGGCGGTCATGCCCGGCCGCCTTGTGGACGTGCTCTTCCACCAACACCCCGCCGAAGTCGTCGGCTCCGGCCAGCAGGCCCAATTGACCAGCGGATATGCTCTCCGAAAACCAGGAGGACTGGATGTGGTCGAAATTGTCCAGCACCAGGCGGGCCATGGCGATGATGCGTACGTAACGGCCTGGATGGGATCGCCGTTTCACCTGCCGGGCCAAGGGCGTGTTGCCCGGCTTGAATGACCAGGGGATGAAGCTGGTAAAACCGCCGCTGCGGTCCTGTACCGCCCGCAATCTCAGCAGGTGATCGACAATGTCGGCGTTGCTTTCAACGTGGCCGTACATCATGGTGGCGGTGGTTTTAAAGCCGATTTCATGGCCGATTTCGCATACCTGGAGCCACTGGTCCGTGCTCGCCTTGTGTGGGGCGATGATCCGTCGAACCGGTTCGGTGAGAATTTCCGCACCGCCGCCGGGAATAGTACGGATACCCGCATCCCACAGGGTTTTCAGGACGTCCTCAATGGTGCATGTCTCTTTTTTGGCCATGAAGGCAATTTCGGCCGGACTGAACGGATGAATATGCACGTCCGGGCAGTTTTTTTGAATGGTGGTGATATACGCCTGCCAGTCGGTCAGGCCGACCTTGGGGTTGTGACCGCCCTGCAGCAGGACCGTGGTGGCGCCTGCGGCTACGGCAGCCTCGACCTTTCCAGCCAGTTCATCGGGTTCCAGCAGATAAGCATCCTTGTCCGTGGCCTTGCGGTAGAAAGCGCAGAATTTACAACCGGTGGCGCAGACATTGGTGTAGTTGGGATTGGTGTCCACCACAAAGGTAGCCCTCCCGTCGGGAAAGCGTCGCGACCGTTCCTGGTGGGCCAGGGTCATCAGTTCACCCATGGGCAGATCGGTAAGCAGTTCCAAGGCCTCTTGCCGATTGTAGCGGTGTGCATGTTCGGGAATTATCGGTGCGTTCATGGCTCTATTTTCCGGTGGAGGAAAAATGAAAAAGCGGTTCGCGGCCAAAGCGTTCGAGCTGCCGGCAAAAATGTTGCTGTCCCTTGAGATCATCATCGTCCAGGCTGCGGCGGATAACCTGAAAATAGCGTCGGATCACATCTTTGCCCAACTGCAGCCGCTCGGCTGATCCGGAAATTGCTTGCTCGACCAGTTCGGGTTCTTTTTCTTTGAATCGGTTCAGCCAATCGGCGATGGCCGCCCTGACCGTCTCCGGAGCATCTTTGCGAACCACCCAGCGAGCAAAAACAAACGGCAGGCGGTGTATATCGAACCAGGCTAGGGAAAGGTCGGTCATGTGTGGCCATGTGTCCTTCGATGGGACCCCCATATTCTTGATCAGGGCCCGATCACCAATCAGCAATTCTCCATCGGCCGGCTGCCCCTTTGCAACGAGATGCGGCAGCTTATCGAAGCCTGCGGTATGGCCCAATAACAGATAAAGCAATCGTACGCTGGTGGCGGATTCGCTGGTCAAACGCAACGTCCGGGGGGCCTGCATCTGTGAAAAAGGAACACGGGAGAAAAGCATGACGCTCATGGACGGTCCCCTGGTGGCGATACCAAAAGGCCCCGTGGTTTCCACGCAATCGGACAGCCGGGCCAATCCGCCGACAGGAACGGCGGCGGCGGCGACCTTGCCTTCTCTAAGGGCTTGGATACTCTCGCGAGGCAACTGAGGAATGAAACGGCAATTTTGGGGCGGACCCAATTGCCGATAGGGAGCCATGTTGGCATACGGTATCATCGCGACCGGAGTGCTCATGCGGCGGCCTCCTTAGCCGAAAACAGGCCATCACGCTCAACCGGATTGAATCCGGCCGTTTGAATGGTTTCGACCATATTGTCCCGGGCCATTCCAACCGGCGAGTCAGCGCCGGCCAAGTGGGCGATTTTTTCCTCGCTGATGGTGCCGTCCATGTCATCGGCGCCCCAGCTCAGACCGGCGGCACCGGTCTCGAGCCCGGTCATGGGCCAGTATGATTTCAGATGGGCGATATTGTCCAGCACCAGGCGGGAAATCGCCAGTACGGCCAGCGTTTCGATGGGGGTGGGGCCTTTTTCGATAAAATGGCCCGCGCCCGGCTGAAAGGGAAGGGGAATAAAACAGGCGAACCCGCCGGACGCGTCCTGGGCCTGTCTCAATATCAACAAGTGTTCGATGCGTTCCTCCCAGGAGTCACCGAATCCAAAAAGCATGGTGGCGTTGGTGGGAATTCCTTTTCCATGGGCAAGCTGGTGGATACGCACCCATTGCTCAGGGCTGGCCTTGTTTTTCCAATGCTGCTCATAGAGTCGCTGGGAAAAAATCTCTGCCCCGCCCCCGGGCATGGCATCCAGGCCGGCATCCATGAGTTGGTCCAGCACCTGGGATTCAGACAACCCGCTGGTTTTGGCGAAATATTGGATTTCCACAGCCGTGAAGGCTTTGATGTGTAAATCGGGAAAGGTGGTTCGCAAAGAGCGCACCAATGCCAGATTGCGTGCATATGACCAGATCTGGTTCAGCCCGCCGACGATGTGGGCCTCCGTGGGTTGCAGTCGGTGCACCTGATTCAGTATTTCGGATTCTTTCATCACATAGGCATGCGGTGCATTCCTGGACGCCGCATAGTTGCAGAAGGTGCAGCCGCTACCGCAGATGTTGGAAGGGTTGATCTGCAGATTGAAAACATATGTGGCGTCGCTGCCGTACCGCTTCTGCCGGTTTTCCAGGGCCGCCCGGCCCAGTCGATGCAATCGATCCGGTCTAATGGTTTCGGCGAGGCCGTAAGCCTCTTCGCGGGAGAGCCGCTCACATTTGGCGCCTTTTTTCAGGGCCTGCTCGAATACAATGCCGTCCATGATAAAGCTAATCGCTTATTTTAGTGCCTTATTACACCTCAGTTCCTGCGAAAAAAAACAAGAAAATGGGGTAGGGTACATGGGTTACGGGTTTGCCGCCTCAGCCCTAAGTTCTCATCACTTAGTACTCAGTACTCCGCCCTCTATGGCTTGCGGGTTTCCCGCCTTAGGTTATTACTGCAAATATCAACGATAATTTTTCCATTTTACATTGGGGTTAATCGTCGGGCAGACCAAGGCGGTGCCACATGCAATCCACCCGTTTTTCCACATCCGGGTCAAATTCAACGGGTTTGGGATACCCTGTTTTCCAGCGGGCGTCAATGGCAATGGGAAAGTCAAAAACCAGACGATTGCCAACCACGTTTCGGCCGGCCGGATGCAGATCGGCCAAGGGGTCGAAACGGGTAAACCAGCCCCAGAGCATCATGATGCGGTCGGTGAGAGGAACATCAGCGGAAACGATGACATGGAATATATATTTCGCAGCCACCGGATGGTTCGCCAGTGCCTGTCGCAGGGGTTCGATCGTTTTGACGGCGTCAGACACCTGGACCATGAGAAAGGCCGGTCCCAAAGATGCGGTAGCCGTCACATCCGGGTGTAAATCAGCGGGATCGGGTACTTGCTGCGGCGCCTCACCCCGCAATGGCCCTCTGCCGTCATCCGTGGCCATAAGGATCAGTCGGCTGCCCGTGTTCATGGCCGGCCCGGTGAAATCCAGGGTATCCTGGGCCGTGGGTGCCAGCAGGTAGATGCCGCTTTGGGGATCCAAATGATTCCACAAAGCCTGGCTCACCGCCATAAAGTCGCGGGTATCCACCCGGTAATCCACGGTAATCATCACCTTGGTCAAGGAGACCTGCCCCTCTCCCAGCATACCCAGTGTATGTTTTAAGGCTTCCTTGGGATAACGCTCGTTGACCGCCATGACGGCCAGGGCATGAAATCCGGTCTCCGGGTAGGCCCACAGGTCCGTTACCGCAGGTCGAATCATTTTCAACAGCGGCAGGGTCATGTCCTGCAGGGCTTCGCCGATCCAGTAGTCTTCCTGTATGGGTTTGCCCACGACCGTGGCCGGATAGATGGCGTCTTTTCTGGCCAGGATGCGGTCGACCCGAAAGACGGGATAATCGGCGGCATGGGAATAGTGACCGAAATGGTCTCCGAAAGGACCCTCCCAACGCTCGTCGCCGGGCGAGACCCGCCCCTCCAGAACAAATTCCGCCCTGGCGGGAATCCGGTGTCCGGTGGTTTGGCGTTGGATGACCTCCAGGGGCCGATTCATCATGTAGGCGGCCAGCAGGCGTTCGTCGATTCCTTCGGGCAATGGTGCCACGGCTGCCGGAATCAGGGCCGGCGGACCGCCCAAAAACACGCTCACAGGCAGAGCACATCCCTTGGCGACGGCCTTGTGAAAATGAAAACCGCCGCCCTTTTCAATCTGCCAATGCATACCGGTGCTGCGGACGTCAAAACGTTGCAGACGGTACATGCCCAGGTTGCCGGTGCCGTTTTCCGGATCGGTGGTGTGCACCAAAGGCAGGGTAAAAAAAGGCCCTCCGTCCTCGGGCCAGCAGGTGAGCACCGGCAGTTGCTCCAGGTCCGGGGGACCGACCACGGTATCCAGCACCGGTCCTTTCCGAACGGTGCGCATACGCGCCTTCGACAGTGCAAACAGATCTTTACGCGAACGAAACATACCGGACAATCCCGGCGGCATGAGTTTCCGGGACAGACGAAACACCCGCTGCCCCAGTTCAGCCGGGTTGCCGCCAAAGACCAGATCTGTCCGTTGGCGGGTGCCGAACAGGTTGCTGACCACCCGATAGGGCGAGCCGACCACATTTTCAAACAGAAGCGCCGGTCCGCCGCAAGCGATCACCCGGTGCTGAATAATGGCCATCTCTTGATCGGGATTGACCTGTTCCCGAATGCGGACCAATTCCTTGTCTCGTTCGAGATGGTCTATGAAAGCACGCAAATCGGCAAAGCTCAACGGACATCCTCCCAGGTTTGCGGGGCCGGCTGCCCCAGAATTGCCAATACCCGATCCGTAAATGCCGCCATGAGATCATGCAGGCTCACCTTTTTGGGCGCTTTGCCTGCAAACATGAAAAATGGGGGACTCATGGGCATAATCACGGCCCCGGCCAGGGCCACGCGTCGCGCGTTTTCGATATCCATGAGCGTCAATGGTGATTCCCGAAGGCAGAGAATCAGCGGCCGTCGCTCTTTGATCTGACAGTGGGCCGCGCGGGTAATCAGGCTGTCACCCAAACCGGCGGCAATCTGGGCCAGGGTATGGGAAGAACAGGGAAGCACGACCATCCCGACAGCCGGCACGGATCCCGAGGATAGCGGCGCATACAGATCATCGGCGGAAAATACCCGGCAGGCCAGGGCTTCGATCTCATCCAGCCCGCCGCATTCGGTTTTTGCCACTTTGCGGCCCCATTGACTGGCCACCAGGTCCACAGGCCAATTGGATTTTTTTACCAGCAACCCGGCTGCGTGGATGCCCGATGCACCGGTAATCCCCAAAATCAGGTGAGGCTGGTCGCTTTCAGATATGACATGCTCCATTCGTCGTCGTCTTTCATGAAACCATGGGGGCGATGGCGCCGGCGATACCGGCCAGGGTGGAAATGGGAAAAAAGCGCTTGGGAACGGGAATCACCGGAATATACATCAGGGCGAAAAAAAAGGCGGCCACAACAAAGGCCCTCCAGGCTGATGTTCCGCCATCCAGGGTCCAGATGATGATGGCCAGCAGCCCCAAGGCTGCCAGGTGGGTCGACCCGGCGACCCGCAAGGCACCGTTGACCCCCAACCAGGCCGGTATGGAATGGATGTCGTGTTCCCGGTCGTGGTCCACATCCAACAATGCATAGATGATATCAGACCCGCTCAGCCAACAAAAAACGAAACCGGAAAAAAGGATTGCCGCACCGGAAAAACGCGCATGACCGGCAGCCGCGACATAGGCACCCAGCGGCGCCAAAGCCAGGCAGAGGCCGATCCCGAAATGGCAAAAGGGGGTGAAACGCTTGAGCAGCGAATACCCCAGAAGCGGTATCAGGGGAATGGGCGCCAGGGTCAGGCACCAGCCGCCCAATATCCAGCAGGCCGCCAGATAGACCAGCAGACCGCCGGCGGCAATGGCCAGGGCCTGGCCCAAACGCATCCTGCCGGCTGGCAGTTCACGGTTGGCCGTTCGCGGATTGAGCCGATCAATGTGGCGGTCGAACACACGGTTCATGGCCATTCCGAAAACGCGGGCACCCACCGCTGCCACAACGATCAGCATCATCACCCAAATGCTTGGAAATTGGTTCCCGGCGCCCAGCCACGCACCGGTGAAAATCAACGGCAGGCTGAAAGCGGTGTGCTCGATTTTGGTAAAATTCAATATATTGGTAAGCGTTGCATCTGAATTCATGATCTTGTATCTGTGGCCTGGCTCGTTAATTCCTGAATCATTTTCCGGGCGATCCTCTCCGATACCCGGGCAATATGCCGGGCAATATGCTTCCGGCCGGTTTCATCGGCACCGTCGCTGATGCCCTTGAGCATGGCGCATGGGATGCCGTAACAATGGGCCGTCCGGGCCACGGCAACCCCTTCCATATCGGCCAGATCACCAATGGCAAGCAAGGTCTGCCGCAGGACATCGGTAAATACGGGACGATCACAGGTGACCAGGCGGGCCGTCTCCAGCCCCTCGAACCATTGGGGACTGCATGCATATTCCGGATCGGGTTCACCGAAGCGCTCGCAGTCACCCTCCACGGCACTGCCGACACGCAACAGATCACCGACATGCCAACGTTTTTCCCGGCTCAGGCAACCACATAGCCCGGCACTGACCAGTACCTTGCATCCCTGCCGCAGAACCATCTCCGCGGCCGCCAGCGCCGCCGCGATCTTTCCCATGCCGCTGACCACCGCGACACATTCCGGGTGAATTGCAGGCGACACCCGAAAAAAAGGAAAGGGGGCGGCCTTGACCGAAACCACCGAAGCCAGGGACAAAAAGGGTTCAGCTTCCTGTCGGGTGGCGAAGACGATCCCGATCATTACAGGACCCCACTATCCCGCGCCATGGTTTCGAGGACGTCCAGGGCCTTTTGCCCTTTCTCTCCCAAATCCAGGCTGAAGGGGTTCACAAAGGTATGGATGTGCGCCTTAAGCACCCTTTCATCCATTTCCTGGGCATGCGCCCTTATATACGGCAGGGCCTTCTCCTGTTTATCCATGCCCCGCTGGATGCTGCTTTTGATCAGGGCATCAATCCGTTCGATGAGCGCCGTCCCCAACGCCTTTCTGGCGGCAATGCAGCCCAAAGGTATGGGTAAGCCGCTCTGTTCCTCCCACCAGGCCCCCAGATCCACGATGGCTGTAAAGCCGGCCTGTTCGAAGGTGAAACGGCTCTCATGGATGATCACCCCGCAGTCCGCCTCACCGGATTCAAGCATGTCGAAAATCCGGTTGTAGGGAACGAACATCCGTTGGTCGGCATCCGGCGCCCACAGACGAAACAGCAGATGGGCCGTTGTCCATTTGCCCGGCAGGATCACCCTTTTTTCCCGAATGGCTTCAGGTGCCACCGGCTGCCTGGCGATCAGTACCGGACCGCAACCGAATCCCATGGCCGCACCGGCGGAGAGAAGTTGATAACGCTCCTTGACCGCCATCCAGGCATAACAGGAAAGCTTGCTGATATCGAAAACCGCCTCCATGGCCTTGGCATTGAGGGTTTCCACATCGTGCAGTTGCGGTTCGATGAGATGGCCTTCGATTCCGATATCGCCCGCAGCAATGGCGTTGAACATGAAAGTGTCGTTGGGACAGGGTGAATAGCCGAATTGGAGTCTGTTCATAACTTGATGGTGAACCGGCTGTAAATGCTGGCAATCGTATATCTTTTCCGTAAGGGCCAGCACCTCAGACCCGATGGCCTGGTATCGGGGTATCAAGGTCCGGAAAGGGTCTGTGAATCGGTGTTTGCCAGGCTCACCGCCTGTCAGCCGTTGGCTTGATAACGTCGGCCATTGCCTCGGCGCCCACCATTGAGATCGCTGTTTCGCATTGCGGTCGCCGCATCGATACAGCGTGTCTGAACTGCGTCATACCCAAATATGGCGTTGACCTCCCGGGTCATGGCATCGCAATAGCGAATGCGCAGATCCTCGTCCATGGTCACCACCGCCTGGGCGTCGTCGTCCATACAGATGTGGAGATATCCTTTGCACGTGCCCGGATAGCGGATCAATGCCTGATGAACCCGACGCAGCGTATCTCTGTCTGCCGTTGCCGAATCGACCATCAATCTCACTTCCACGGTCCAGGTCTCTTCGGCCTGCTCCATGGGGATCACGGTATCGGCAAGAATCTTGACCCCGTTTTCTTCTACCTGGGTCTGCCCCTGAACCAAGACCGGCTGGTCGGCCGTCAACAGGTCGGCGCAGTCCGAATAGACGGACGGAAATACCACGACTTCCACGGAACCATTCAGATCCTCTACGGTGGCGAACCCCATTAACTCGTCTTTACGGGTACGGATCACTTTGGCGTCGGCGATGGTACCGCCGATGCGAACCGCGCTTTTATCGGCAGCTTCCCGGACGCTCAAGGCATCCACATTGGTGAACTTCTCCAAAATGGGTTTGTACTGGTCCAGTGGATGGCCGGTGACGTAGAAACCAAGGGTCTCTTTTTCCTGCTGCAATTTTTCCTTGTCTTCCCACTCGTCCATACCGGGGATGGCAGGCAGGTTAATGACCAAATTCTCACCGTTTCCAGTGTCGAAAAGGCTCATTTGGGCACTGTTTTTCTCGCGTTGAATACGCTGGCCATAGTCAAGGGCCTCTTCCATGACCGCCATGAGCCGTGAACGGTATACGCCGGTGGAGTCCAGAGCGCCGCATCGGATCAGGCTTTCCAGGACCCGTTTGTTGACCTTGGTGGCGTCCACCCGCTGGCAAAAGTCGAAAATGGAAGTAAACGGCCCGTTGGCCTCTCGTTCGGCAATGATCAGGTCTACGGCCGCTTCACCCACATTCTTGACGGCAGCCAGACCGAAACGGATGCGTCCGTCGACGGCGGTGAACACGGTACTGCTCTCATTGATATCCGGCGGCAACACTTCAATGTCGTGGGTCCGGCACTCGTTGATGAACTTGACCACCCCGTCGATGGTATCGATCTCGCTGGTGAGCAAGGCTGCCATGAATTCCACGGGGTAGTGCGCCTTGAGATAGGCCGTCTGATAGGCGATCAGGGCGTAGGCGGCGCTGTGGGATTTGTTGAATCCGTACCCGCCGAACTTCTCGATCAGGTCAAACAATTCCGTGGCCACGGCTTTGTCCACACCATTCTCAACCGCGCCGCTGACGAATTTTTCCCTGTGCTCGGCCATCAGATCAGCGATCTTCTTGCCGATGGCCTTGCGCAGGCTGTCCGCATCGGCCATGGTGTAGCCGGACAGCTCGACCGCCACCTGCATCACCTGCTCCTGATAAACCATGACCCCGTAAGTTTCCTTGAGAATCGGCTCCAGTGAGTCCACCGGATAGATGACTTCTTTGCGGCCATGCTTGCGATCGACGAAATCATCTACCATACCCGAATCCAGCGGTCCGGGCCGATAAAGGGCCACCAGGGCCGTAAGATCGTCGAAGGATTCGGGATGCAGGCGGACCAGCAGTTTTTTCATCCCGCTGGATTCCAGTTGGAATACGCCGGTGGTGTCACCGGCCTGTAACAATTCGAATGTCCGGGCATCGTCCATGGGCAGATGCTCCAGGTCCGGCACCGGTTTGCCCTGGTCGCCGATACTTTTGAGGGCATCGGCAATGACGGTCAGGTTGCGCAACCCCAGAAAGTCGAATTTGACCAGACCGATGTTCTCCACCTTCTTCATGTCAAACTGGGTGACCACCTCCCCCTTTTTCCCCTTGTACAGGGGCAGGTACTCCACCAGGGGTTTGTCGCCGATGACCACGCCGGCCGCGTGGGTGGAGGCGTGACGGGAGAGTCCTTCCAGAGCCCGGCTGATATCGATCAATTCGGCAAAGCGTGCATCGGCCGCCACCATCTCGGCCAGCTTGGGTTCTTCTTTGAGGGCCTTGTCGATGGTCATCTTGAGGCTGTCGGGAATCAGCTTGGCGATGGTGTCCACCTCCGCCAAAGGAAGCCCCAGAGCTCGGCCCACATCCCGGATGACCAATTTGGCCTTCATTTTTCCATAGGTGATGATCTGAGCTACGTAATCGCCGCCGCCGTATCGCTCGACAACGTAATTGTATACTTTTTCCCGGCCACGGATACAAAAATCCACGTCGATATCCGGCATGCTGATACGTGATGGATTCAAAAAACGCTCGAAAATCAGGCCGTGCGCCAAGGGGTCCAGGTCGGTGATGAACAGGGCGAAGGAGACCAGACTGCCGGCAGCCGACCCGCGGCCGGGCCCAACCGGGATCCCGTTTTCTTTGGCATAGCGGATGAAGTCGGCGACGATGAGAAAATAGCCCGGAAACCCCATGTCCTTGATCGTTTTCAGTTCGTATTCCAACCGTTCCTTATAAACGGTCTCGTCCATGTCAGGTCGTTTTTTGCGGATCACGGCCATGCGCCGTTCGTAACCCTCGCGGACCTGCGCGTCGAACAATTCGTCGGCGGTTTTGCCGGATTCGGCATCAAACTGGGGGAAATGATAGGTTTTGAAATCGAACTCAACGTGGCACCTGTCGGCAATGGCCACGGTGTTTTCGATGGCCCCCGGGTATTTGGCGAAGTATGCCTTCATCTCTTCGGGGGACTTAAAATAAAGCTGGTCGGAATCGAATGTGAAGCGGTCCGCATCGGCCATGGTTTTCTGGGTCTGAATACACAGTAGAACTTCGTGGGCTTTGGCGTCCTTGCGGTTGAGGTAGTGACAGTCGTTGGTCGCCACCAGGGGAATGTCCAGTTTGCGGTTCAGCGCCACCAATCCCTGGTTGACCTTCTCCTGGGCGGGAATGCCGTTGTGCTGCAATTCCAGAAAGAAACTGCCTTCCCCGAACACATTGTGATAAAAAAGGGCCGCCTCTTCGGCCTTGTCCATCCGGTCGGCCAGAATGTGCTGGGCAACGTCTCCCTTGAGGCAGGCCGACAGGGCGATGAGCCCATCGGCGTGGGCCGCCAGCACCTCCTTGTCGATGCGCGGCTTGTAGTAATACCCTTCCAATTGCCCGATGGTGGCCAGCTTGCACAGGTTGCGGTACCCTTCCTGGTTTTCGGCCAGCAACACCAGGTGACGCGTCCCGGCCTTGTCCAGGGGCGTTTTGTCGGTCAGAGCGCGCGGGGCCACATAACATTCGCAGCCCAGGATGGGTTTGATACCGGCAGATGTCGCTTGCTGGTAGAAATCCAGGGCGCCGAACATGGTGCCGTGATCGGTGAGGGCCACCGCCGGCATGTTGTATTCTTTGGCTTTTTCAAACAGGTCCGCCAGTCGGATGGCCCCGTCCAGGAGGCTGTACTGGGTGTGGACGTGCAAATGGACAAAATCGGCAGTGGCTTGGGTCATAGGGCAGGCTCAGTTGGTTTTTATTGGAAATAATGGTTAAAAGGGATTGAATGGGTTTGACTTCTGCTTGCGCCGGGACGACATGCTTGGCGGTGTCTGAGGGGCACCAGTTTTGTGGAGGTTGAAACCGCAGGCGTAGCAGTGCTACGTCGAGGATTTCGACCGCTCGAGAACGCTGGATTAGTCAAAAAATGCCCTTTCTGATCAGGCACCCTAGTTGTCGACCCGATAGTTGGGCGCCTCCTTGGTAATAATCACATCATGCACATGGCTCTCGCGCATGCCGGCGGCACTGATCTTGACAAAATGTGCTTTGGTGCGCAATTCCTCAACGGTCCTGCAGCCCACGTAGCCCATACCCGCCTTGAAACCGCCAATGAGCTGATGGATGTTGGCAGACAGGGTGCCGCGGTAGGGCACCCGGCCGACGATGCCTTCGGGGACCAGTTTATCGTCGGTCTCCAGTTCGGTCTGATAATACCGGTCCTTGCTGCCCTTTTTCATGGCCTCCAGGGATCCCATGCCCCGGTACACCTTGTAGCTGCGGCCCTGAAACAAAATGGTTTCGCCCGGACTCTCTTCGGTACCGGCGAACAGGCCACCGATCATGATGGTATGGGCCCCGGCACCGATAGCCTTGGTGATGTCGCCGGAGAATTTGATACCGCCGTCGGCAATCAGCGGAACGCCGGTCTTTTCCGATACCTCGCGGCAGTTCATGATGGCGGACACCTGGGGCACACCGATGCCGGCCACGATGCGGGTGGTACAGATGGACCCGGGACCGATGCCGATCTTGATGGCATCCACCCCGGCATCGACCAGCGCCTGGGCGCCCTCGCCGGTGCCCACGTTACCCGCGACGAGCTGCATTTCGGGAAAATCGCCTTTCAAACGCTGCACGGCACGCAGCACATTGCCTGAATGGCCGTGAGAGGTATCGATCACAATCACGTCGGCGCCGGCGTCGATAAGGGCCTGGGCCCGAGACATCATGTCTTCACCCACACCGATGGCCGCCCCTACCCGCAGTCGTCCCATGGCATCCTTGCAGGCATTGGGATATTTCTTGATCTTCTCGATATCCTTGATCGTGATCATCCCGGTCAGCCGGCCGTTCTTGTCCACCACCAGTAATTTTTCGATGCGATGCTCGTGAAGCAACTTCTTGGAATCCTCCAGACTGATACCTTCGCTCACGGTTACCAGGTTTTCACTGGTCATGATATCGCTGACCTTCTTACTCATGTCCGCCTCGAACCGCAGATCACGGTTGGTGACGATGCCCACCAATTGATCCCCGTGCGTCACCGGTACACCTGAAATACGGTAGCGGGACATCAGGTTCATCACCTCTTCGATGGGCCGATCCGGATCAATGGTCAGCGGGTCGACGATCATGCCGCTTTCCGATTTTTTGACCTGGTCAACTTCCATGGCCTGATGCTTCACACTCATGTTGCGATGGATGAATCCGATGCCTCCCTCACGGGCCATGGTGATGGCGGTCTGGGCCCCGGTGACGGTGTCCATGGCGGCACTGACGATGGGAATGTTGACGGTCAGTTCACGGGTCAGTCGGGTGCGGGTGTCGACATCCTTGGGAAGGACGTCCGAATAACCGGGTACCAGCAGTACATCATCAAAGGAATACGCCTCCTCTGTGATCGGCTTGTTCATGCGGATCCTCCATATTTGAACGGAATTTGGCCTGGGCCGGCAGCGATGATTGTTAATGATATCCGCTGGCAACCGCTTCCGGCGGCTGGGGTCGTCAACGGTGGTAAAATGGAAATTGTGCCGGCTCCGACGCATCTGGGAACCTTGTTCGGTCTTCACGGTGTGACGGCAGACAGACAGCACCGATTAATCCATAAAAATACCAAATACAGGTGGCTTTATCAATCTTTATTTAGTGCCCATCCGGAAATGGCCAATTTGCCTATTTCTGGACAGACACTATTTAGCGCCTTGACACCCTCAGTCCCGTCGTAATAGATTGACCATACTAACTTCAAGGGAAAAGCGGCTTCGTTGCCCCGATTTTTCAACAGGTTTTTCGGTTAAAGCATTTGAATCCATCTCCACAGCACCCTGCGACAGAAACGGTGGCGCATCATGTTGTTTTCAATAAACCCGGACAATCCCCAACTGCGACTGATCAACCGGGTGGTGGATATTCTCAAAGGCGGCGGTCTGATTGCCTATCCGACCGACACGTATTATGGCATCGGATGCGACATCATGAACAAACGGGCCATCGAAAAGATCTATCAACTGAAGCAGCGCAACAAAAACCAGCCGTTCAGCTTCATTTGTGCGGATCTGAAAAACATCAGCCGTTACGCCAAAGTCACCAACTACGCTTACAAGACCATGAAACGGCTCCTGCCCGGCCCTTATACCTTCATTCTCACCGGGACCAAGCTGGTACCCAAAATCATGCTCACCAAGCGCAAAACCGCCGGCATCCGGGTTCCCGCCAACAATATCTGCCTGGCGTTGGTGGAGGCGCTGGGCAATCCTGTCATATCCACCAGTGCGACGACCCCCGACGGCGAGGTATTTCACGATGCGTCCCTGATCCACGATTATTTCGGGTCACGGTTGGATGCGGTCATCGATGGTGGCCCGGTGGCGGGAATGCCTTCGAGCATGGTCTCACTGGAAAACGATCTGCCAGAAGTCATCCGGGAAGGGCTCGGGGATGTAGACCTGTTTGTCTGATTCCTTTTTCGTTCAGCGTGTGCGCCTGGACCCGGTCAATCGTTTGAGCAACTGACTGTCCGCTTTGCGCTCCAGGTCTTCCAATGCGTATTCGATGGCCAGTTCAGCCAAGGCCGACTTATTGCCGATGGCAACATTGTCCAGCTTCAACTGGTGGAAGGTCCGGTTGAACCGCTGGAGCACGCTTTCCGAAAAATAGAAACCGACTTTGCGTTTGGGTTCCGCCTGGCGTGTCACCGGGCCGCCCGTTGCGACGGTGAGCGGATCCAGGGCGTCTTCGTCAAAGAAGTCGGGAACCGGCTTGCAGTCTGATGCCGTCATTGATCAACCTTTCTGCCAATTTTCGATAATCCCGGGCGCCTGAAGCGTTGTCAGCATATTCGAATATGCTTTTGCCCTTCATCGGCGCTTCGCATAAACGCACATTGTGGTAAATGGGGTCGCAAATCTGTTTGGTGAACAATCGTTTGAGCCGGCGATACAGATCATGGCTCTGACGGGTCCGCCGGTCGAACATCGTGGGGAGGATATATTTTAGCCGCAAGGATCGATTGCGCTGCTGAACGGAGACCAGATACCCGAAGAAGGTTTTCAGGCCTTCCATGGCCGGTCCTTGAAGGGCGACGGGGCACAGGACCTCGTTGACGGCCATGAGGATATTGACACTGAGCACATCCCAACCGGGCGCACAGTCGAAAATCAGGTAATCCAAACGTCCGCTTTTGGGCGACAGCTGCCGATGCAGCACGGCATGGCGCCGATCGCGTGGCTGTTCGCCAAGCCAGTGCTTGAGTTCAACCAGCTTGATGCCGCCGGCCAGAACCCACAGGTTCTCACGCACGGCATGAATCGCTTCCCGTTTGAGAATCTGATGCCCGTCGCCATCGCTACCGGTGATGAATTCGTATAGGCCGTATGGTGGTGACACACCCAGAAAGGTGGTTGTCTGGGCCTGGGTATCACAGTCCACCAGCAGAACCCGTTTGCCCGCCAGCGCCAGGGCATGGGCCAAATTTACCGACGTGGTGGTCTTCCCCACGCCCCCCTTGGCCATGGCAACGGCTATCTTTCGCATCAAAGGCGCTTGCATCACAATCCGTTCGGTTCGTATCGATATTGGGCCCAGATCGATGGCTGGAACCATGATGAAACCCATCGGGTCAGTGAAGACGACATCAGGTAGCGCATTATCGAAAATTTTTTGTCCCGTGCGTAAACCGCAACCACGGGACCGTCCACACCGCCCAATTCGCCGGCCCAGGCCAAGGCATCTTCGAAATTGCCCAGACGATCCACCAAACCCCTTTGCTTGGCCTCTTCGCCGGTGAAAATTCGTCCATCGGCCGCCGCCTCGACCTGGCTGCGTTCCATTTTCCTGCCAACAACAATGGCGGAAACAAATTGCTCGTGAATATCACCGGTGATCGATTGCAGCAACCGGCGTTCGTCATCGCGCATTTCCCGCGTGGGAGATCCGGTGTCCTTGTATGGCCCGCTTTTGATCACCACGGGGACCAACCCAATCTTGTCCAGTAGTTGGCGAAAATTGGTATAGCCCATGATAACACCGATGCTGCCGGTAATCGTGCCGGGATTGGCGACAATCCCATTGGCCGCGCAGGCCACGTAATAACCGCCGGATGCCGCCACGCCCCCCATGGATGCCACAACGGACTTGTCGCCGATGGTTTTTCTGATCTCTCGATAAATTTCTTGGGAAGGTCCGACGGCACCGCCAGGCGAATCCACCCGGACAACGATGGCCTTGATGTCGTCATCTTCGCGGAACCGGCGAATCTGCGCCACCGCGTCCCGGCTATCGATAATGGCGCCCGCGATTTCTACGACACCCACGGCTTCACCTCCGCTGCTTCGGACACCGCTGCCCATCCACGCTGCCAAGCCCATGACACCGAGTACCAAGGCGGTAAAAATCCCAAAACCCACCAGAGAAAAAAACAGGTAGGGATGACGTCGCGAAAACATAATTTTTTCCTTATGCCGAATGCCGATTAAAAATGCCGGCGGGCCTTTATCAGGCAATCCGCCGGCATTTACGGTCTATAATGGGCAACAATACGGCTGACTACTCTTCGTTGCTGAGTTTCTCCTGCAGGTTTTCACGCAGGATCTCTCCGAAACTAGAGGTCGCCGGCCCCATGTTGTTGACGTATTCGGTAAGCAGTTCCTGATCGTCTTCCATGTCCAGTCGTTTGATGGACAGGCCGATGCGGCGCTCTTCGCTATTGATGTTCATGACCTTGGCGGTGAGCAATTGTCCGATTTCGAACTGGCCGACAGGTGTCTTGATTTTCTCTTTGCTGATTTCGGAAACGTGGATTAGACCCTCAATGCCTTCCTCCAACTCGACGAACACACCGAAATCGGTCACATTGGTAACGGTACCGGTGA
Organism: Deltaproteobacteria bacterium; assembly: GCA_002747175.1. Taxonomy (GTDB): domain Bacteria; phylum Desulfobacterota; class Desulfobacteria; order Desulfobacterales; family Desulfosarcinaceae; genus Desulfosarcina. Next base: position 57,526 of record PDTK01000033.1, read on the forward strand.
TTTCCTTACCCACCTCGTAGCGTTCGGCAACCGTATCCCAGGGATCCGCCTGCAGCTGTTTGACGCCCAGAGAAAAACGTTCCTGTCCCTTGTCGATTTCGAGGACGATGGCCTGGATGACATCCCCTTTTTTGTAAATCTCCGAAGGGTGTTTGATGCGTTTGGTCCAGGAGATATCGGAAATGTGGACCAAACCGTCGATTCCTTCATCGATGCCGATGAACAGACCGAAATCGGTGATGTTTTTGATCTTCCCTTCAATGGTTGTCCCAATGGGGTATTTGTCGCTGATCACGTCCCAGGGATTCGGTGCGGCCTGCTTCATGCCCAGGGAGATGCGGCGGTTTTCCGGTTTGATGTCCAGGACCATGGCGTCCACAATTTCACCCACGGACACGACCTTGGAAGGATGACGCACCTTACGGGTCCAGGACATTTCGGAAACGTGGATCAGGCCTTCGATGCCTTCTTCCAATTCGACGAATGCGCCATAATCGGTCAGGCTTACCACCTTGCCCGAAATACGCGATTCCACCGGATACTTGTCGATGGCGGTGGCCCACGGATCCTCGGTCAATTGTTTCATGCCCAGGGATACACGCTCGCGCTCCAGGTCCAGGCTGAGAATCTTGACGTTGATTTCATCGCCTACGGTAAACAGTTCGGAGGGGTGCTTGACCCGTCCCCAGGAAATATCGGTAATGTGCAGCAACCCGTCAACACCGCCCAGATCGACGAAAACACCGTACTCGGTAAGGTTTTTAACGATACCGGGCACGACCTTGCCTTCGTGAATGGTAGCCAGCGTCTGAGCCCGTTTGGTCTCACGCTCTTCTTCAAGCAGCACCCGCCTGGAAAGAACGATGTTGCTGCGCTTGCGGTTGTATTTCAGAATCTTGAAATCGAACTCCTTGCCGACCATTTCGTCCAGGTTGCGAATGGGCCGCAGATCCGCCTGGGAACCGGGCAGAAACGCCTGTACGCCGATATCCACGGAAAAACCGCCTTTAACCCGGCTGGTAATGGTTCCGGCAATGGTGCCATCCGCTTCGTGGCGTGCCTTGATGTCATCCCACACCTTGACCTTCTCGGCTTTTTCCTTGGAGAGCACGACGACTTCGTTCTCGTCGTCCCACCACTCCACCATCACCTCGACGGTATCGCCGACGGCTGCCTTGATCTCTCCGTCGACTTCGAATTCACGGATGCGGATCTGACCCTCAGATTTGTATCCGATGTCCACCAGGACATGATCCTTATCAACGGAAATGATCTTTCCGTTGACCACCTCACCCTCGGCAAAGCGTTTGAAGCTCTCCTCATAAAGATCCATGAGTTCGGCCATGCTTTCGCCGGTGACACTGTCTTTCTCGACTTCTTCTTCTGTTGATGCGTTGTCTGCAAAGTTATCCATTGACTCTCGATTCCCCCTTGACCTCATTTTTATTTACTGACCTTGCTATCGCAGGCAGCATATCCTGATAAGGATACACAAACGTTGGAGACATTGCAATGGTTTATTTATGCGTCGGGCATGTTTTGTGCCGGTGGGGGCTACCTTAGCCAAACGTTCCGTCCGGCAATTTCATCGCCTGCGACGCCACCTGCGTGTGAACCCCGATTTTCTATTTCTGGATCGCACCCGTTACGGCCCGTTACGGGCTTTTACGAATCTTCGAACAGATGGGCGCCCGGGTGGCCTTTCGCAGAAGAAGGAAAGGGTACTAACAAAGATGAAGGAAAAGCTTTTCAACTGTATCTACAAGCGGCATTACGTGGAGATAGGCAATCATTTCAAGAAGTAGGACGATGCTATTTATTATTATGGTATCGGTACCAAAGAAGACAGATCCCTCGCTGATATCTGGTATACTGCCATACCATGTTGGATTTGTTGACGAAATCGAAAAGGCAATGTTTTTGAGGAAGTTCAACCTGCCATGAATATGGACGGCTGGAAAGCCACCCGCAATGCGTGGCAAGCCCTTTTCCCGGCGCCCGTTATTGTTTGTTGTTTTCTAAATGATTTCAGATAGTTATATTATATCCTGAATTATGCTGTTTTTACTGCCTATTTTTGTCCCTTTTTCCAAATGCGGTTACCCTGTGAGCTATCTTTCAGGCTCTTGATAACCGTTCTATTCTTTGTTATAAGTAAAAGAAACCGTTCCTATCCATTATATCCATTTATTTATACAATACCATCTTGAAATGATTCTGACTCCTTGTCGTGATATCGTTTCTTTGAGTATTGTATTGATAAGCATGAGTCCTTTTTCCTGGCGGATTCGGTTATGTTCGTGGTCTAACAAAACCATAATCACTTGAAAGAACTCATGCGTTCTTGCTTGATGACGTCAACCGGCTGCACCCATTCCTGCGAAAAGCTAAAAAAGAAGGGGCCTCTTGTTTTGTCGAGACATCCCTGTAAGTCATGCATGACAAGCAGCTTCGCCAAAACGGGTTCAGGGGCTTAATGTGAAACGTGACCCAGAAAATAGAGAATCGAGCTGAAGTCAGAAAATTTGAAAGAGAAGTTCTTGAAATGAGTGAACGAGAACGAAGAAAAATTGCGTTTGCGCTTCACGATGATCTTTGTCCGCAATTAATTGGGATTGATGTGCTTTTTGAGATTCTAAAGCAACAATTGCAAACGGACCTGCCCACAGCGGTGGCGTGGGCTGACAAGATAGGGCAGCAACTGCGCGAATCCATAGAAAAGGCCCGTCTTCTGTCCCGGGGACTGTTTCCTGTGGATATTGCGACGCATGGAATTGATGTTTCCCTATCGGAATTGATCGAGTATGTGGAAAATACATTTGGCATCGCCTGCCAATTGGATTGCGACAACTTCAATCCATTTATCGACAACACCACCGCCAGCCATGCGTACTATATTGCCCATGAAGCCATCCACAATGCCGTCAAGCACGCAGGCGCGGAAAATATCCGGGTTCAGTTTACAACTGGTAAAGGGAAAAGCATTTTGGCGGTTAGCGATGATGGTAAAGGCCTCTGCCTGGAAAAGCAGGGCAAAGGGATGGGCATTAAAATCATGCAGTATCGGGCGCGAAGCGTAAATGGCTCCCTTGAATTTGGCAGATCACCTGAAGGGGGAACGGTGGTGTCGCTTGAGATACGGCATGATCTATCCTGATTGAGGATTAACAGACAAATGAAAAGCAAAATACTGATTGTCGAGGACCATCCCATCTTTAAGATGGGATTGTGTGAGTTGGTCAGTCGCGAAGCGGACCTGCGTATATGCGGAAGTGCCGAGGATGTTGCTGAAGCCAGAACAATCATAGATATGGAAAAACCGGACCTCGTCATTATTGATCTATCCCTGAAAAACAGCAACGGTATGGTCCTCATCAAGGAGTTGAACACCCACCATAAGGAAATATCCGTTCTGGTATTGTCCATGCATGAGGAAGCGTACTACGCAGAGCGGTGCCTTTTGGCCGGAGCCAAAGGTTATTTAAACCGATCTTCGAAATCCCCACCCTTTGGGTGGGGTAAAGGGGACTGGCTGCGCCGGTCCCGGATGGGCATGGCCGTAAAGGCCGCTCACTGCTATCCTTACATGAAGTTGTTGC
>PDTK01000056.1 GCA_002747175.1 Deltaproteobacteria bacterium
TTAATTGTCCGTCTCATTTTCTAACAGAATGGGTGGATGATCATGGAGATTTGACCGACCCGCTGAACTCGCACGAATTCGAATTTGGGGTTTCCGGTCAGGCACTAATTATTTGATAATATAGATTTTTTTGTTTTATCATCACAAGGATGGGTTAGTTTTTTTCGTTCATGTTCAGCTTCAGCAAACGGGCTGCGTTTCCACCGCATACCAGATCGACATCGGCCGGGGTGAGCCCGGCGTTGTCCATTTCCCTGCGATATCGCTGGGGTTTGAGCAGAGGATAGTCGGTGCCCAGCAGGACTTTGTTCATGCCGACCAGATCCTTGGCATAGCTGTAAATCCGGCTATCATAAAGAAACGGCGAGGCCGCGGTGTCGTAATAGACGTTTTTAAGCGTCTCTTTGACGGCTTTTTTCAGCAGATGATAGAAAAAGATACCGCCGCCCCAGTGCGCCAGAACGATGGTGTTTTCCGGAAAACGGGCCATGGTCTCATAGATTTGAATCATGGTGTTGGGTGCTTTACCGGGGTAGAGATGGCCGACTTCCTCATTGGTATGCAGCAAAACGGGCACATCGCGCTCGCGGCACATGGTCATTATGGGCCCCAGGCTGAGCTGGCACTCCCCGTCGATGCCGCAGCCATAAAAGGCCAGTTCTCCCACACCGCTCAGGCCAGCATCCAGGCAGCGCTGCACCTCTTCGGCGGCATTGGGATTGAGGCTGTCCACACAGCAAAAACCGCGTAATCGGTCCGGATAGCGGCTGACCGCCTCAATCACATAGTCGTTGTTCCGCCGACAGGTATCGAAGGTTCGCCAAGGAAAGCCGAATACCACCGATATGTCTACCTCCTGCTCGTCCATCATTGAAACAATATCCGACGCCGAGACCAGTTTGGATTTGGGAGATTCGTAAAGCAGTTTGAATTCCGGCTCCGCATCGAAGAACCGGTCCCGGTGGTTTCGGATTTCGGCGGGGAAGGTATGTACGTGAAAATCGATGACCATGGGATTGCCCTTTTATCTCGCTTGAATGTTGATGAACGCGTAACAATTTGAATTTCAGACGGATTCGTAAAAAGCCCGAGATCAAGGCTTGCAAATCCCGAGGAATGAGGCGTACATAGGGTACGCCGCAGTGACGAGGAATGAAGCGTAACGCAGATATCGGTTTTTTACGAATCCGTCAATGTTGACTATGGAATTCTTTCTTATACAATACCATTTCCGCTGGCAACAGCCAAAACCTGGACGGGGGATATGGGGAGAAAGCCGTGTTTCTGATCGCAGGCGTACAGCCTAAAACCCGACGGATAGACGACCAGCCGCAACGCTGTCCGGCCTGTGGTCTGCTTCAGGCGTATCCCGCACGGGTCGACCATTACCTGAGTCTCTTCTTCATCCCATTGATACCGGTGAAACAGGGCGATCCTTTTCTCCTGTGCGAACACTGCCAGCGACCGGTGGAGACACCCCCGCCTTCCACGCCACAGCCAAGGGCCGGGATCAATGCACCGTGCGTGGCCTGCGGAAAAAAATCCGACGCGTCTTTCCAATACTGCCCCCATTGCGGGCAGCGGCGGCGATAACCGCTCACCGGACAGACCCTAAAGGCAGAAAACATTTGAATTCTGATGTACCTGTAATCAATGCTGTTATTGAGCGCCATGTGGTACTGGTGGCCCCGGAAATCCATTGGAATACGGGCAACATCGGTCGCACCTGTCTGGGTGCCGGTGCACGGCTGCACCTGATTCGTCCGCTGGGTTTTTCGCTGGAGAGCCGGCAGGTGAAACGGGCCGGTCTGGACTATTGGGAACAGGTGGCACCGGCGCTCTGGGACTGCTTCGATGATTTTTTTTGTGCCTTGAAACCACAAGATGCGGAAGTTGCCCTGTTTACCAAAAAAGGAACGCGGTCGTTTTGGGAGATGCCGGCCAGCCGGCGGATGTTCCTGATCTTCGGCTCCGAATCCGGCGGTCTTCCGGACAGTATTCTTGATCGTTATCCAAATTGTCGCTTTCGGATTCCCATCAACGCCGCGATCCGGTCGTTGAACCTGTCCACGGCAACAGGCATTGCCTTGTATGAAAGTCTGCGCAGCGAGCGATGAGGCATTTTTTTGCAACCATGGTCATCGGCAGTTCAGCATACCCAGAGCCTCACCCAGGTCAAAGGCCAAGCGCTGGTATTTTTCGGCAAAGCGATCCCACTGGGGCGGTGGTTGATGCTCGGCCGATTGGATCATCGACAATACGTCGGTGGTGGTGCGTTTGAGGCGAATACAGGCCGGTATACGCGCGGCGGTCCCATGGGGATGCGGCATGTTTTGTATTTCCATGAGACGGGCCCGGGAAAGGTAATAGTGGGCCGGGACGCTGCCTGGTGACAGACGGTAAAGTGCTTTGGCTGTTGCCAGGACGCGATCTGCGGTTTGGCTGACCTGCGCCTGTTGGGCATGGGTCAGGGCCTGACAGAGCAGTTCCTGACAGCGCAGCCGTTCGTTACCGGTTGCTTCCTCCGATAACAGGGCCAGACCTGTGGTGAATTCGTTGATGGCACAGTGGTAATTGACCGGTGGCCGGATGCCTGCGTCGGCCAGTTTGAGGCAGGCCTCACCTTTGAAGCAATGCAGGCGGCTGCATGTTTCGGATGGTTGCCGGCAGTCAATCGCCTGGCCCGCTATCCATGCGTGATCACCACGAGCTGCGTGTTTATTGAATCCCGCTAATTGATATTGGCCACATCCGTTTCCCGCCATTAGCGCAATGACAGCAATCCCCATAAGATACAGACACCGGCTGATTCGACGATGGTGTTTCATCATGTCCGTCATCGCTCACTTTTTTTGTCGAAAAATGATATCCGTGGGATCAAAGCCGCGGTCTGCGCCGCCGCTCCCTGTGGATGGAAAGCAGTTTGTCGCTGATGGCATCGAAAATGAATTCGCTCGGGGAGATGCCCTGGGTTTTACAATACTCCGCGACACGGTCATACAAGCCTTTGGGGATATCCGTACAGATACGGTCTTCTCCTCTGGATTTTTCTTTTTCGCTCATATGACGTCCCCTTACATACCATCAGCGTGAATACGCCCCGGTTACAACAACCTGAGTTGAGCCATTAGGAGTTCGCTTTTAGCAATTGGTGAAATGATTCCGTTTCGTTAACGAAAGCATAACGTCGCGTGCTGGGTTAAGCCCGGATATCTTGTAAGTATCTGAAACAAAATGGCTAAGCGCTAACGGCCAAAAGCCAATCGCTTATTCTATGAACAATATATGGCCGGGATGGTCGCACCGTCAAGCGGATTTACCCGCTTGTCCCCTGGTGTCTGCCCGGAAATCGGCAAATTGGGCATTTCCGGATGGGTATTCTCTACATGTTTTCCGAAATGGTCACCGTGCGGTCTCCCAGCATATTCACATAACTGGCCATCTCATTGTCGTACCAGCCGTAGATGACGGCCTGGGTAACCGGTGCGCGGACGACCGTATCCTTCAGTTCTTTTAGAAGGGCCTGAGAAAAACCGGGAATGCTGGCCAGATCCAGGCTCAGATCCGCCGTACGGGTATGGGTCTCGTCGCCTTCGATCACCGCCGCGGCCCGGGGCGCACCGAGAATATCTCCAGAGACATTCTGCTTTTGGGTATATTTCAGGTAGCCGTTGGGGTCCAATTGGGCGGCCTGCTCATAGATGGCATTGATCACACCGCGGCGCACCGGTTCTTCGGCAGGACTTTCCTGGATGCTGAGTACCAGAATGATCAGGGAGCCGGATGTTACCGGCACGCGTACCGACTCGGCGATGAAACCGATGTGCTCCATTTCGGGAATTACCAATCGCAAGGCTTTTGCTGCCCCGGTGGACGTGAGGATGATGTTGTTCAGAATTGACCGGTTTTTGCGCAAATCGGTTTTGCCGGCTTTGGGCAGACGATCCAGCACCTGTTGGGAGCCGGTCGCTGCGTGAACCGTCGCCATGGAGGCGGACAGGATCCGATCGGCGCCGAAGGCGTTGATCAGCGGCTTCATCATGTGGGCCAGACAGGTGGTCGTGCATGATGCGTTTGAGACGATTCGATGCCGCCGTGGATCGTAATCATTGGCATTGACGCCCATGACCGTGGTAATGGCGTCTTCGGGCATGGGCGTACCACCCTGTTTAATTTTGAAGGGCGCGGAGACGACCACTTTTTCGGCACCGGCCTCAAGGTGGCCACGCACCGAGCCCTTGGCCGTATTTCCCGGCAGGGTGGGATCCAGGAACTGTCCGGTGGTGTCGACCACCAGGCGGACGCCATGGGCCTTCCAGTCTATGGTGTGGGGGATCCGTGCCGTTCGCAAGACCCGTAAACGGATGCCATCCACCATCATGGTCCCCTGACTGTCGTCGATATCGGTGATAACCGGATCGGCATTGTGGCCGTGGAGAAATATATGCAGGGCCCCATATGTGGAGTCACGTTCCAGATAGTGGGCGAGGTCCTCCAATCGCGTACCGGCCTGCCGGCCGATGTTGACCACGATTTCGCTGAAAAAACGTCGTGACACGTGATGCCATACGCTGAGTTTGCCGATACGTCCCAGTCCGTTGATGCCGAGTTTCATCTCGTTGCCGTTCATTTGTCCCCCTCGTCAGGAGCTGCTGGTGGTTTGCTTGTGCGGGGATATTTGATATAGATTTCACTTTTTGCCAAAAAGTAAATTGCGATAACAATAATCCCCCATACACCATATTGTCCCAGTTCCACAATCGTTTCGACGCCCATGGTTGCCCCTTTCTGAAAACCGGGGGCCTGAGCTGTTGAGTATCAGGTCTCCCGAATTTTCATCACACCTTGATAAACGGAACCCTGTCGGCCGTCAATACTGATATGATCGCCCGATCGGATCAGTACTTGATCGAAAACCGCCGTTTTTTCTTTTTCGTTGCACACCAGGTTGCCGCACCCCACCACGCAGGTTTTTCCCAGTCGATGGGCCACCACGGACGCATGGCTGGTCAGTCCACCCCTGGCGGTGAGCACACCGTCGCTGGCGTAGATTTCCTTGATATCATCAGGCACCGTGTCGCCGCGGATCAGGATCAGGGCCGTAGCCGGTTCGGTTTCACGCCAGCGGTCGATCTCCTCGAGTGTAAAAACGGCCCGGCCGCCCATGGCACCGCCGGAGACACCAATGCCATGGCCCAAAATGTGGTCGTTGGCACCAGCCTCCACATCGAAAGCCAAAACGGATTTACGTTCCCGGATGGCCATGTCCCGGGTCTGGAGAAGATACAGGTCCTTGGCTGAGCCACTTTCGAAAGTGAACTCCATCTCCTGAGGGCTCCAGCCCTTTTTATAGATCAGTTTGGCAGCCCATTTGCGGATGGCGGCATAAATGTCCGGGAAGTGGGTCTCCAGAGTAATATCCGTATTGCGCATTTCGATTTCCTGCTGCTTGACCGAAATGGGCAGGGTCGTGACCAGACCGGCAACGACATCTTCTCCCTGGTTTTCAAGGGTGAAATCTCCCCATGGGCTCAGGGTGTCGCCGGACCAGCGGGGGTTGTGGGTGAAGAAAACCCCCGACCCCGCCTGGTGCGAGACGTTGCCGAAGACCATCTGCTGAACGGTGACGGCCGTTCCCCAATCGTCCGAAATGCCCATGATGCGCCGGTAGGTTTTGGCCCGGGGAGATTCCCAGGAGGAGAAAACCATGTTGATGGTCATGAACAGCTGATCCAGGGGATCTTCGAGGATGGTGATGCCCTCGTCCTGGATTCGTGTTTTGTAGGCCAGCGCCACCATTTTCATTTGCTCGCCGGTAAAACCCTTTTTCAAAGGGATGCCCAGCCGCTTCTTGAAATCGGCAATGATGACGTCGAAATCATCCCGGGCCAGCCCGAAGGCCATGCCGTAACACTGAAGGAAACGGCGATAGTTGTCCCAGGCGAACCATGGATTGTCTGTCTGACTGGCGAGCCCGGCGGTAATCTCATCGTTCATGCCGACATCCAGAAATGTTTCCATCATGCCGGGCTGCGAGATGGAGGCACCGCTGCGCACGGAAAGGAGCAGTGGGTTGGACGGAGCCCCATAGCGTTTCCCCGTGGCTTTCTGGAGCCGGGTGATATGCTGGCGGACCTGCTGTTCGAAGTTTTTTTTGACCGGCGCGAAGCCGTCGATGAGCGCACGGCAGCGAAAAGCCTCGGTGGTGACGATGAACCCGGGCGGCACGGGCAGACCTAGGTTCCTCAACTTCAGCAAGTTGAAGCCCTTGTTACCCATATAGATGATGCCCACGGCATTGTCGTTGATCGTTCCCATGCCGGTCATGATACGCTGGGGGTCGTAATTGAGCAGCAGATGCAGTTTGTCCTTGGGCAGCATGTTGGACTGGTGAAACAGCGTATTGAGAATCCGGGAGAGAAACAGGTCCAGCTGCTGAAGACCCAGTGACGTAGCGATACGGTCCCGGAAGAAGATTTCCGAGACACGGTGTTTAAGCTTTTCCGCATCCACAACGTCGCCCCGGGGAAGGTATTTGTCGAGGATGCGGTCCGCGGGCATATGGGCGAGGATGCGCGTCAGGTTCTGACCGTGGATGTTGTTGAAGTGATCGTTGATGATATTTTTTACGGCCACGGCGAAGCCTTTGAAAATATCCAGGTATTGGGTAAACGTGAACCCCCTCACCTCAAGGGCGTGGGCCAGCAGGTCGAGTTGACGCTCGAATTCGACGGAATTGATGCCATCCAGCCGCAGCGCTTTATCGAACAGGCTCAGCCGTTCGTAAATATCATGGAATGTGGCCCGGGTGATCAACCCCAGGTTGATCTGGTCCACCAGCTCTTCGAATAACACATTGGTCAGGGATTCTATTCGGAATGTCAGACCCAGCACATCGAATTTTCGTTCGTGGTAACTGCCGTACATGGAGGGAATATCGATGGTAATATGGCGTTTCTTGTAAATATCCGCCCGAATTTCGTAGGTTTCATCGGACAAGATGATCGCTTTGAGGCCTTCCATGTAGTCCATCAGCATGAACAGCCGTTGCTTGAGGTCGGACGCATCCAGGGCGGATTTCAGACGGTCCAGGTTCGGGAATGATTCCCGGTCCAACTGGTCGATATGGTGGCGAAGGAACTTATGGTCCAGTTGATACTTGTGGCCCAGCAGTTTGTAGAATTCGGCGATGAGCGCCACCCGCTCCATATCGACGGGATCGGCGTCGGACACTTCGGCCAGCAGCGAACGCAATCGTTCGTTTTTTTCAATGAGCAATTCATCGGGAAGCACCATCCCTTTTTTCTCCAGATGGCGAAACATGGCGTGAACCCCATCGATATACTCACCGCGCGTGTCGATCCGTTCGTAGATGTTTGGTGGAACGTAGGGCTTAAGCGGCTCCTTATCACGGGTTTTCCAGAAGTGCAGGACTGACTGCATGAACCGCACGATCCGGTTTGAACTTTCCACATGACTCTGCTTTCGCAGAAAATGAATCAGAATATCCCGACGGTGCGTAATCTCATCCAGCTGCGTGGAGATGTCACGCAGTACTCCTTCGGCACCGATTTCGTTAAAAAATGCGGGGAAGAGCCGCGTCAGTTGTTTGGCCAGGTTGTATACCGGGGCGATTTCGCTGTTGAGAAAACACGTGATGTCTTTGGGAAAAAGGTCGGTATCTTTGATAAAAATGCCGCCCAGGGACAGCTTGATGATCAGACAGGAAAGCAGACGTGATGACCACCGGGGCTTGCATTCGATCAGCTCCAGCCAGGTGCGGATATTTTGCAGATGTGCGGCATTGACCTGGATTTGCCAGTCATTGCTCACACCCCCCAGCATGGGCGTCTGAAATCCCAGATCGACGACGCGATCGATGAAAAAATTCACCAGATCGATTTCATCGGTCTGGTAGACCGCCTGGCCCATATTGAGAACACAGGTCAACGCGGTTGCCGGGAACTGCGCCATGCGGGTTTTCAGAATATGGAAAGTGGTCTCAATGAGTTTGCCGACGTGCCGGGAATTTTCGTTTTCAATCAGCCAACCGACGGTACGGTTGATATCGCGCAAGGCCTCTTCATGGATCAGGTCGAGCCCCGAAATGCCCATGATATGGAAAAGAAAAATGACCTTCCACTGGTTTCCCTGGCCGTCGGCAAGGCCGACGTCCAGCAACATCTGCGGCAGTTTGCGATATCGCTCTACGATGGTGCTGAAATCGGTGAAACGGAGCAGCTGATCGAAGATTTCGCGGCCGTTGTCTTCGCCCAGATGGGGAATGGTCTGATTCAGGCGTCCCTGCAGGCGATGCAGGACATCGTGGGATACGTCGGCAAAGCAATGTTGTACTGGTTCCGGATCGCAGATCGACCCCGCCGCGGCATGGAAACTTTCCCAAGGGTCTTTGAGCTGGCACCAGAATGCGTATGTGGTGTTGAGCGTCCGGATCTGCAGACGATTGAGAACGGTGTAATCCTCGACAATTCCGTTGCCGCGTTCTCCTAACAGCCGGAGGATGCGCCTGATGGGGTAATAGCTCTTTACGAAGAGAAAGAACCGGTCATCCGGACAATCATTTATCCATTTGAACGTTGTGTCGAGAACCTGAAGGAAGTCGGCCAATCGGTCGCGGGCGTTGCCAATAATTTGCTGTAGATACAGCAGCAAATAGTCGGCGGCATCGGTGTGTACATCGTTAGCCACATCGGCGTCGATGACCTCACGAAAGATCCCCACCATGGCATCTGCGGCTTCGACCCCGCGCGGGTGTGCCTGAAACAGGTGAAAATAGTCCAGGGCATAGGTTCGCGCTTCATTGACGATGAATTGCCAATTACGATAGGGATGGCTCAATTCACGCAAGAATGTGTTCACCCCTTCCATCAACCCGAAATAGCGGGACATAACTTCCTGTATGGATGCGTAGCGGGTATCGATGGCCACGTCCACGAGGGTACTGGCCAGGTTGGCTTCGAGGGCTTTGGATTTGATCAATTCAGACGCTTTTTTTGTCATTGTTGTGCGCAGCTTTCTTCACGGGGCAACCGTGTACCGGCGTTGGATACCTTATCCCTGGCTGTTCGACGGGTTGGTGGGTACGCTTATTTTGTAAGCGTTCACAGGGCACCGTATCTGCTTTGTTACCGGGCACTTGAAGTATGCCTCATACGTCTTGCGTGCCCGAAGCCGCGCATTTACGGCACCTGAGTAAACGCTTACCGGCTGTGCTTTACAGGCATTGACTGCTTCTACCCCGTGAACAGGTACCTTATTTTAGTGCCTTACACCTCAGTTTCTGTCAAAAAAACAAGAAAATGGGGGTATATGGTTTACGGGTTTCCTGCCTCAACACTCAGTCCTCAGCACTTAGCACTAAGTCTTCTATTGGTTGCGGGTTTCCCGCCTTAGGTATCAAAGGGATGGCGGCTTTTCAAGCGCTCATGACAATTTCAAAAAGATGATGGTGCATGTGCAAATACGGCAGTCAGGGCGTTTGCCCGCTTTTCGATTTACCTTTTCTATACAACTATGTTATTGACTGAATATGACTTTGAATCATTGGATCAACCTTCAAGTGCCCGGTAACAATGCAGATGCGGTACTCTGCGAACGCTTACAATTATTTCCAGTACGGTATGGGCGAGATTGATGACTGAAAAAGATATCCAACTGGACGACGCTGCAGAGCAGCTATTTGCCGAGCTTGAAGGCATCGAGACCCACAAAAAGGGTCGTTCAGCCGCCGAAATGATGGCCGACAGCCTGGCAGAGGAGCAAAAGCAGCAAGATGTATGGCGGATTCTGCTATGTGAGATCGTCAACCATATCGCCGGGTACTCGCAACGCCTGGATTTGGACACCGGCAAGGATGAGGAGCACCAAACCTTCGGCCGTTTGGCTGAGACCCTGGACAAACTCTCCCAACTCCCCCAGCATGCGGGACGGCTCCTGGTCCGTTACCGCGGCGTCTCCAAGAACCGGGAAATCCCGGAACATCTGGATTACGAAATCCTGTTCGGAAACATGATTGTGGATTTGGATATGGTGCCTACCATGGTCAAACGTCATGGGCATCTGCTGTCCCACCTCATGGGCCAATTGCTGGATGCTTTTGGGATCTTTTCCGAACGCGGGATCAACAATTTGTATCTCAATATCCCCGAAAAAGATACCGACTCGCTGGGCAGATTACGTCGGAGCCTGCATATTCTTTGTCGCCTTCACCATGCTCGATCGGATCAATCCGATATCGTTCTGGGAACCGGAACGGAAGATGTCGTACCAATGGTCATTGATGAAACGGGCAGCCTCAGCACCAATCTGACCCTGGTGGCCGGGGTCAACCGCCTAGGGGCCAAAACCATGCGCGATCTGGTTACCAGGGTCAATGCCTGGATACAGAAGAAAGAGGCCTCGGAGGAGGGCTGTCAATATACCAGCGTGTACAATGCCATTTTCGGTCTTCCAAAGCTTCGAGCTCAATTGATTCCGCCCCCAATCGAAATAAATAATGTCGATTGGCTCATGCGTGAAGAAAACGAAAATCACTTCTCCCGAGAGAAAGCCAAGGTGGCGCGGATCATCGCCAGTGCCGAGACTTCTCCGGAAACCGTCGCCAAGGTCATCAAATCCGTATATGGGAATGATTATCCCAAAATTAATTCTCACCATTTGAAGGAGCGGTTGGGACTTTCATCGAATCTGCTACAGGTTATCGACAACAAGCCGAAAAGCGATGATGCCCGCCAAGAGGTGCTGACCAATCTCGAAAAACGGCTGGATACGGTCCGTGACGACGTTTTTGACAACCTTTTTGTCTCTCGTTCTTCTGATGCACAGGTGGGCACCCACGGCGCTATCTTGGGAATGGTTCATCGGCAACTGTTCAAGATGGTATCGTTTTTCAAGGGCCGTTCCGCCACACGCAGGAAAATGATCGGCATGGTTCACGGGCGTATCCATTTCGAAGAACGGGATTATGTCATTTTGTCCCAGGATTTCGGGATCGATATCCATGAAGCCGTTCAATTGGTGGATACCTTGAAACAGTGTTTCGATGAAGAAGGGAGATTCCTCAAATCGAATTTCGGGGAGGGGATTCCACGATTCACCCGGTATGAGAAAAAGATATTCGAATTTTTGTGGAGGCACCTCAAAGGAGTGATTGTCGAGGCGGATCGGACCGCATTTCTGAATTCCCTGCAGATGCTTACGGCCAAGATGAACCAGCCCAGGCGGGCATTCAAAATTCTGTTGGAAGATTTTCTCAAGGATCCGGAGGAAATACAGTTCTCCGATGCAAAAGCCTTGATGCTGGCCAACCTGATTCTGCATGAATATGACCAGACATTGGCGGACATCGATATTACACCCGAAGAAATTCTGTTCAACCAACACGGTTTGCAAAAAAAAGTGGCCCAGTACGCCGCATGGCGTCTGGACAGGGAGCAGGAAGCCTCTTTTGACAAGATTCGGGCCATTCACCGGGCCTTATGCGAAGCCCTGGAATTCGGTGTGACCAAAAAAAACCGGATATCAGCCAAAGAATTGCTGGGACTTGAGCGGGAAGTCTTCATTTTTCTTTCCCTGATCAAAACCGTGGTGGGGCGTTCAGTGTTGCGCAGCGCGGTCAATGAATACGGCAGCCCGGAATCCGATCTGTATTTTTTAAAGCAGAGCGAACGCCACATGCCCCATTTGCTACAGAACCTGCGGATTGCCATTCGCGGGCTTGCCAATATCGGCAGCATGGAAGCCATTCCCCTCCTGGAGGCCGTAAAAAACCGGGAAGAAATCTTTCAGCGGCTTAAAAAGACCAAGGCCCACCGGGACCAGTCACGGCTCATCAGCGATTGGGTCAATGAGGCCGTAAAATTGATCAAAGACCGTTTCTAAGGAATCATCCATAAATAAATTGAACAAATACGCATAATACGTTATCTTTTCTGCATGTCTATAGAGAACGAAAAGATAGTACAAGAAAAATTCACGGCTCTTGTTCCGATCCTTGATGAAAAAAGTCGTCGCCTATGGGCCGCTACTGAAGCAAACGCTCTCGGCCGCGGAGGCGTTTCATTGGTTTCCCGG
>PDTK01000057.1 GCA_002747175.1 Deltaproteobacteria bacterium
AGTTTTAATACAAAAAGCGATGATTTTTTTGTGGATATCAAGTCCAACATAGTGCATAGTTTCCATAATAACCTCCTTGTTGGTAAATAATTCTGGATGATATCATCATTCCAGCAGCTTCCATAAAAAGCCATTATTCCTCAGGGAGGTTATTTTTGCCTTATCACTTTAAATAGTTATACATTTAAACACCTTACTTATTTATCGGCAAATCCAGTTTAGACAGGCGGCTGAGGCCGAAAAAACACACTTGACAAGAAACTGAAAGTGGGGAACGAATAGGAAATCCGGGAAACTCCTTTTTTCACTGTATTTGAAGGCTTATGGCAAAGGTGTCGAATGGCCCGACGTATCATAAAAAAACCAAATATAAAAAGCTTTTCGCCATTCATAGCCCTCAGTGGAAAATGCAGGTGGCTTTCTTCCTTGTGGGAAATCGACAACACCTGGCCCGGAAAAGCTTTTTACGGGTACCGATCATCAATCACGCGACGAATGGTATCCGCAGAAAATCCCCTGTCGGCGAGATAGCGAAAAGCTTTTTGGCGGCGCCTGACGTCATCGGGTTCACGGCTCAGATGGGCACTGCGCTTGTCCAGCATGCGTCGGGCGTGGTCGGCCTGGATTTGTATGTCACTGTGAATTTTCAGGGCATGCTCGACCAGGGCGTCATTCAGCCCTTTCTGGCAAAGCGTCTGCCGAATTCGCAAGGGGCCGTAGCCCCTGGACACCAAATGGCCGGCCATGATCTCGGCAGTACGCGCATCGTCAAGATAGCCCAGCTCAAGGCACCGTTCGATCACCGCATCGATAGCGGTAGGCCCGATCCCTTTGCGCCTCAGTTTCAAGGCCAGCTCCCGGCTGGTATGATCCCGCCTGGCCAGGATGCGCAATGCACTGTCCATGGCACGATGAAAAAAATGATTGGGACCGGAGTTTGACGGTGAGGACATTTTATCAGACATTTACATGCATCGGAAAGGAGCCTTCATGAAACAACATTTTATCATGACCGCTTTCGGCAAAGATCGGCCAGGTATCGCCGCAGACGTCACCGAAGTCCTGTACGAAAACGGCTGCAATCTGGAGAACACCTCCATGACACTGCTGGCGGGTGAATTCACCCTGATCCTGTTGTTCACCACCGCTTTGGAAGGAAGCCAAGAGACCTTGACCAAGGCCTGCCGGCGGCTGGAACAGGAGAAATCCATCTCCGCCTTTCTGCGGCCGCTTGAAAAACGTGAAACCCAGCCGGAACACGGATTTTTCACGCAATCACTCCACGTGGAAGGCCTCGACCAGGCCGGAATCGTCTACAAGGTAAGCCGCTTTCTGGCCAAAACACAGGTCAACATCGTCAATCTCAAATCCACGGTCAAACCCTCGCCGGAAAGTGGGACGACCATGTATGTCATGGATATCCTCGTTCAGATCCCCAACGGTACGGATATGGCTCCGCTGGAAAAAGGCCTGACCGACGTAGCCGACGAACTGAATGTGGACATCACCGTGTCCGACGGCTGAATATCGTAATCGAGCCGGCTTTCAATATTGACAAAGCGGGCCAGAAGTCCATTTTCTTAAAGTTTCCCAGGAACGCCGTTATCACGAAGGATGAAGCGTAACGCAGATATCGGCGTTTCTGGGCCCCCCATTATTGCAGCAGGCTTCGTCCGGTCATCTGCTCCGGTTGATCCAGTCCCATCAGCGCCAGCAAGGTGGGAGCGATATCGCCCAGCCGCCCCGGATTCAATCCGGCCGTTTTACGGCTGTCATCCACCAGCAGCAGCCGCACCGGATTGGTGGTATGGGCCGTGTGGGGTTTGCCGTCCGGTCCGGCCATCTTTTCAGAATTGCCGTGGTCGGCGGTGATCAAGGCACTGCCGCCACGGGCCAGCAGTACTTCCAGTACCTGCCCCAGGCTTTTGTCCACGACTTCACAGGCCGAAACGGCGGCTTCCAGCACGCCGGTGTGTCCCACCATGTCCATATTGGCAAAATTCAGAACGATCAGGTCGTACCGGCCCGAATCCAGGCGGGCGATGACTTCCTCGGCCACCTGGGGTGCGCTCATTTCAGGTTTCTGATCGTAGGTGGCCACATCCCGTGGAGAAGGAATCAGGCATCGGTCCTCATTTTCAAAAGCGGCCTCTTCACCGCCATTAAAGAAATAGGTCACATGGGCATACTTCTCGGTTTCGGCGATGCGCAACTGGCGCAGGCCGTGACGGCTGATCACCTCTCCCAGAATCATCTCAAGATGCACGGGGGCAAACGCCATGGGCAGGTCAAAGGATGCATCATACAGGGTCATCGTGGTGTAGCCAGCCAGTTTCACCATCCCCGGACGCTGGAAGCCGTCGAAAGACGGGTCTGTAAATGCCCGGGTGATTTCCCGGGCACGATCCGCCCGAAAATTGAAGAAAATGATTCCGTCGCCGTCGGATACGCACCCAACGGGGGAATCGTTCGTATCAACCATAGCCGTCGGCGTAATGAATTCATCCGTCTCTCCACGACCATAGGCCGATTCCACAGCGGAAACCGGATCGGTGTGGGTACTGCCTTCCCCTGTGGTGTAAAGCCGATAGGCCTTTTCCACGCGGTCCCAGCGTTGGTCCCGGTCCATGGCGAAGTAGCGGCCGCAAACCGAGGCGATTTGCCCCTTGCCAACCTGCCGGATTCGAGCCTGCAACGCCCGCAAATAACCGGCGCCGCTGTCCGGCGGTGTGTCCCGCCCGTCAAGAATGGCATGCACGTAAACCCTCTCGAGCCCTCTACCTGCGGCCATTTCCAACAGGGCCGCCAGATGGGTCAACTGACTGTGGACCCCGCCGTCGGAAACCAGCCCCATCAAGTGCAAGGCGCTGCCGCGAGTGGACACCGCATCCATGATGGCACACAATTGGGCATTATCGAAAAAAGACCGGTCTTCAATGGCTTTGTCGATACGCATCAGGTCCTGATATACCACCCGTCCGGCGCCGATATTCATATGGCCGACCTCGCTGTTGCCCATGATGCCGGGGGGCAGCCCCACATCTTCACCGGCGCATCGCAGTGTGGTTGAGGGATATTCGGCCTTCAATCGATCCAGGACCGGTGTGCGGGCAATCTGGACGGCATTGGTTGGCGAATCGGCACCGATGCCCCAACCATCGAGAATAATCAGCATGTGTGTTTTCCTGCCGGTCATATTTGCTCCACTATTCGATAAAAATGATTTCATCGGCTTCATCATCGAAGTCAGCGCCGCCGTCTTCCGGATCTGTCGATTCGGCGACGCGTCTCAGGCTCGGTGTCTGAATGCTGCGGGCCCCGGACCAGAGCCCTTCAAGGTTGTAGAAACGACGGGTGCTCTCATAAAAGACATGAATGACCACATGTCCGTAGTCCATGAGTATCCACTGCCCTTCTTTGATTCCGTCAACGCTGAGTGGCTTTATACCCTGCTTTTTCAGGACCCGCTGTACGTGCTCGGCAATGGCACTGGCCTGGCGGCTGGACATGCCATGGCAGATCAGAAAAGCATCGGCCACGCTGGTCATATGACGCACATCCAGCAGGACCGGATTACCGGCTTTCATTCCCAATACGGACTTTACGTAAATATCCAGTTCATCCGTCGGCGTTACAGTCATCGATACAAGTCCTTTTGCTCTATATAAGCCGACACTGCGGCCGGCACAAGGCCGTCGATATCCGTGCGATTCCCGATACACCGTCTCACCAGACTGGAGGACACATCCACCAGCGGTACCGGCAGCCAATGGATACACGCGCCCCCGGGCGTCAACCAGCGATGCCGGCTGCGATCCCAAGCATAGTCCGAGCATAACCGGGACCGTATGTAATGGTCAAGGAACCGGTCTTCACCGTGGCCGCCTTCATCCTTATCTTTTGACGAAAGGGTCCATCGGCGGGCCACCACAATCGGTGAAACCAAATTCAGCAAATGCGAGAACTGCTTCCAGGTGTGCATTTCCATAAAAGCATCCAGGCCCATCAGTAGATGAAGGCCGGCTCCCGGCAGAATCTCGCTTTTGAAGTGATGGACCGTATCGATCGTATACGATGGTCCCGTGCGTTGGAGTTCGACTTCGGACAGACGATAGCGTGGGTCCTTCGGTAAAGCCTGCCGTATCATCCCGGCCCGGTCTGTTGCCGGTGCCAGGTAAGGCGGGCTTTTGTGGGGCGGCACCCGGCAGGGGATGAAATAGAGATGATCCAACGCGAACCGGTTCAGCACCGCGTCGGCCAACGCCAGATGTCCGTTGTGGATTGGATTGAAGGTGCCGCCGAATAGTCCTGCTCGCATATCCGCTTCCGGTAATGGCCGGTTTACAATTCTGTTGAAGGCAAAAAATCAGGATTGCAGCCTCGACAGGTTCTTGAAACTGGACATGGTTTCGGTGTACGTCCAGAAATCGGATATTTCCGGATGTGTGCCGTGTTATTCCCGGATCTGCCCCTCACCCTGCACCACAAATTTACGCGTGGTCAGCTCCTCCAGTCCCATGGGCCCGAAGGCATGCAGTTTGGATGTGCTGATCCCCATTTCAGCGCCCAGTCCCAATTGGCCGCCATCGTTGAATCGAGTGGAGGCATTGACCAATACCACCGATGCATCTACTTCGCTTACAAACCGATTGGCCCTGGCGATGTCCCGGGTAACGATGGCTTCCGTATGATTGGAACCATATATAGCGATGTGTTCCATGGCCGCATCCATGTCGGCGACCACTTTTACGGCCAAGGTCAGGTTCAGGTACTCGGCCGGCCAGTCTTCCTCCGTCGCCGGGATCATGTCGTCGACGATACCGCATGCCCGGGGACATCCCCGCAACTGGACGCCGGCAGTCTGGTAGCGTCGAGCCATGGCCGGCAGGAAACGGTCTGCCGCCTTTTCATGGATCAGCAGGGTCTCCAGGGCGTTGCATACACCCGGGCGCTGAACCTTGGCGTTGTAACATATCTCTTCGGCCATCTGAAAATCGGCGGCCTGATCCACAAAGACATGACAAACCCCTTTGTAGTGTTTGAGCACCGGGATCCGTGAATGTTCGACCACGAAACGGATTAGCCCCTCTCCGCCCCGGGGAATGATGAGATCCACCAGCTCCTCCTGGGCCAGCAGGGCATTGATGGCTGAGCGGTCCACGGTCGGTACGACCTGAGCCGCCTCGGGCGGCAACCCGACCGACGCCAGGGCCTGGCCGATGATGTCCGTCAGCACCCGGTTGGAGTGCAGGGCTTCGGACCCGCCCCGAAGGATCACGGCGTTACCCGATTTCAGGCACAAACCGGCCGCATCAATGGTGACATTGGGCCGCGATTCGTAGATGATTCCGATAACACCCAGCGGAATGCGCATCCGGGCCACCCGCAGACCGTTGGGGCGAACCCAGGTAGGGCCCATGGTGCCCACCGGATCGGCATAACCGGCCACCTCCCGCAGGCCGCCGGCCATGCTGTCTATGGTTTTGGCGCTGATTGTCAGGCGATCCACCATGGCAGGAGAAAGACCGGATTTTTCGGCCTGCTGCAAATCCTTGCGATTCTCCTGAAAAATCTTTTCCGATTGCTGCTCCAGCAGGTCCGCAATGGTTCTTAGCGCCTGGTCCTTGACACGTGTTTCGCAGCGGCTGATTTTGCCGGCAGCCTTTTTGGCCGCAACGGCCATGTCGTGAATGGTCGCATCGATGTCCATAAATATTCCTTGTGAATTTTATTTTAAGGTGAAACGCGTTTAATATTTGACAATCGATTTTAACGGTCTCCCATCCTTGGATGGAGGCAAGAATCCGCGGGATTTTCAAGCCCTTTGCCTCTCTCCGGTAATCACCAGGTTGTCCCGGTGAATAACCTCATCATAGGTTTTTTGACCCAGACGATCCTTGATCCGACTGGTCCGAATTCCCATGATGGCGCGAATATCTTCGGCATTGTAGTTAACCAGGCCGTTTCCGATGGACACATCATTTTCGTCCACCACCGCAACGGCCGCACCCACGGGGAAATTTCCCCGCACGGCGGTAATCCCGGAAGGCAAAAGGCTCTTTCCATTGTTCAGCAAGGCGTTGGTCGCACCGGCATCCACCTGTAAAACCCCCTGGGTATTGACCGTGTAACCGATCCAGCACTTCTTGCGATTCAGTTTTTGCTTGCGGGGCACGAAATAAGTACCCAGTTCCTCACCGTCAGCCAGGCGCAAGAGGATATCCGCTTGGTGCCCCCGGGCGATGACCATGGGTATCCCCGAGGCCGTGACCTTACGCGCGGCCTTGATTTTGCTGAGCATCCCGCCGGTTCCCAGTGCACCGGGAATGTCTCCGGCATATTTTTCGATATTCCGGCCATAGGTGGACACCCGCGGAATCAGGCAGGCGTCCGAATGCTCACGGGGATCCTTGTCATAGAGGCCGTCGATGTCGGTCAGGTTGAAAAAAATGTCAGCATCCAGCAGCAGTGCAATCATGGCCGCCAGGTTGTCATTGTCGCCCAGCTTGATCTCTTCCACCATGATGGTGTCGTTTTCGTTGATGATCGGCACCACCTGCCATTCCAGCAGGGTGTTCAGGGTATTGCGGGCATTGAGGTAGCGTTTGCGGCTGGTGAGATCATCGCTGGTCAGCAGAATTTGCGCCACCTTATACCCGAAACGCTCGAAGGATTTTTCCCACTCCCGGATGAGATCCGCTTGTCCGATGGCTGAAATGGCCTGCCGCTTGGGAATGGCACCGGGCCGCTTGGAGAATTGCATCTTTTTCATACCGGATGCCATAGCACCGGAAGAGACCAGAATAATCTGTATTCCCCGATCCAGCATCTGACAGATCTGGCTGCTGATGGACTGGATGGCATTGACGTTCAGCCCGGAATCGGCGGTCAGCACGTTGCTGCCGACCTTCACCACAGCCCGTCGAATGCGGTTAGTCTTGGATTTCGGATTCGTTTTCATCGAGTCGATCCAAATGGTCGCACAGCACCTCGGTCAGCCGATCCAGTCCCTGGCCGGAGGCAGCGGATATGCATAACAGATCCGCTTTCCCATAAGCTTCCTGAAAAAGATCGGCTGCATCCCGGGCCCACTTCACGTCCATCTTGTTGAGGACCACAATCTGTGTTTTTTGAGCAAGCGCCCAACTATACTGTCTCAACTCGCGATTGACCGTTTCAAACGCCTTGAGGGGGTCGTCCGGATCAATGGCGGCGACGTCCACCAGGTGGAGCAACAGGCGGGTTCGCTCTACATGGCGCAAAAACCGGATACCCAGCCCCGTACCGGTATGCGCACCTTCGATCAGGCCGGGAATATCGGCCACGGCAAAAGGCTCCCGACGATGGGTCGCCACAACGCCCAACGTCGGTGTCAATGTGGTGAAAGGATAGTCGGCGACCTTGGGCCGGGCAGCCGAAATGGCCGATACCAAAGTCGATTTTCCAGCATTGGGCAGCCCCACGATGCCCACATCGGCCAGAAGTTTCAATTCCAGCCGCAATTTCAGAAGCTGACCGGGCTCACCTGGTTGGGCGAATCGAGGTGTCCGGTTGGTTGCGGATTTGAAGCGGGCGTTGCCTTGCCCACCCCGGCCACCATGTGCAACGATAAAGACCTCGTCGGGATCGACGAGGTCTTTTAAAATGGTGTCACTTTCGGCATCCATCACCAGCGTACCGGGAGGCAGTTCGATGCACATATCCTCGCCTCCCTTGCCGGTCCGGTTCCTGCCCTGGCCGCCGGTTCCATTACCGGCTTTGTACAATCGATTGAACTGCAGGTGATACAGTGTGCGCCGTTTGGTGGTAGGTTTGAAGATCACATCTCCGCCACGCCCTCCGTCACCACCATCCGGTCCGCCTTTGGGTATGTACTTTTCCCTGCGGAAGCTTACGCATCCGGCACCACCGTTGCCCGATTGAACGGTGATGCGTACGTCGTCAATGAATTTCACGCGGCATAAACACTGACCTGTTTACGGTCCCGGCCTTTACGTTCGTATGTGACGACACCGTCGATCAGCGCAAACAGGGTATAATCCTTGCCCATGCCCACATTGACACCGGGGTGAATCTTGGTGCCGACCTGGCGGACCAGGATATTGCCGGCCAGCACCGGCTGTCCGCCGTAGCGTTTGATTCCCCGGCGCTGGGCATTGCTGTCACGACCGTTCTTAGAACTACCGGCTGCTTTTTTATGTGCCATTTTTTTCTCCTCGCTTCCAACGGCGTGCATCCTTGAGGGTAAACATCGAAGCACACCCTGAAAAAAAAATCAGTTGCCGAAACAGGCTTGGACCGGTCAGGCGTCGATCCGATCGATGCGAACTGCCGTAAAGGGCTGACGATGACCATGTTTCCGGCGATAGCGCTTCCGGCGTTTGTATTTGAATACCAGAACCTTTTTACTCTTTCCCTGGGCCACGATCTGTCCGTGAACCGTCACCCCGTCGACCTCGGGCTGACCAATCTTGACATTATCGCCATCGGAAAATATAAGGACCTTGTCAAAGGCCACATCAGCGCCGACATCTCCAGCGATCTTTTCTACCTTGAGGATATCGCCTTCCTCAACCCTATATTGTTTCCCGCCTGTGGCAACCACTGCGTACATGTTACATCCTCCTGTGAAAACGAAATCTTTGACCTTAAACTCAAAAAATGAAATTTATTAATCTTTT
The DNA here is from genome assembly GCA_002747175.1 of Deltaproteobacteria bacterium. Classification (GTDB taxonomy): domain Bacteria; phylum Desulfobacterota; class Desulfobacteria; order Desulfobacterales; family Desulfosarcinaceae; genus Desulfosarcina. The sequence continues at coordinate 8,682 of PDTK01000057.1, forward strand.
ATTTTCGCTTGTCAAGAAAAATCGTGGACAATCACCACCGGCTTCAGATATTCTCGGCAGCATCCGAACGAAAGGATTCTATCGCCGGGAAAAACAAACAGGCGCACAAAGGAAGACCGTGGACAGCCAACGCCGAAACATACTCGTTGTTGACAAAGGAAACAAAACCTCCGGTTCCATGCGATTCATCGCCGAAGAGCCTTTATCCATCAGGGTGCAGGGCCGGCCCTATGCCGTGGTGATGCGCACGCCCGGTAAAGAAAAAGCCCATGTGGCCGGATTCTGTCTCGGCGAAGGGATCGTCGATCACGCCGAAGAGATTGCCGCCATCGCCTTTTGCGACGGCAGCGACACCAATGTGGTCACGGTCACCCTGACCGCCCGGCGACGGGAACAGGTCGCCGAGCACCTGGATCGCAGGACCTACATCAGCCAGACCTCCTGCGGTATCTGCGGCAAAAGCATTGTCGAAGACCTGGTCCAAACCCTGACACCGCTGCCGGATATGGCGCCTTTGAAAGGTCCCAGCGCTCTGAAAATGCTTTTGGCCCTGGGCGATCACCAGCCCCTTCGGGACCGGACGCGTGCCGCTCATGGCGCAGCCATTTACGATTGCAAACTGAACCGGTTGTCCGTGGCCGAAGATGTTGGCCGCCACAATGCACTGGACAAGGCCATCGGAGCCCTTTTCCTGGACAACCATCTGTCACGCGCCCGCCTGCTGACCCTTTCATCCCGTATCAGCTATGAATTGGTTCAAAAATCCGCCCGGGCACGAATTCCCGTCATCCTGGCGATTTCCCGGCCGACGGCATTGGCCGTGGACCTGGCCGCCGCGCTGAACATCACCTTAGCGTCACTGGGCAAGGGTGAGGCTCTGACGGTCTACACCCATCCCCAGCGGCTCGACTGGAGCGACTGAAAGGCAGTCTTTGAAATGGTTTCCGATCTTGCCCGGCAACTCAACCGCCCCCTGTCCATCGGATCGGCACGCATTGATCGACGACTCACCCTGGCCCCCCTGACGTTTCTGGGCCACATTGCTTTTCGGGAACTGTTGGCCGGGCTCGGTGGATACGGGTTGCTCTTTAGCGAAATGTGCAGTGCCCGCCGAATTCCCAACGAATCCCGCTCCCAATCCGCCTATTTCTGCTGGCGGGAGGCGGAACGCGAACGCCTGGTAATGCAGATTGTCGGAGCCGAACCGGACACCATGGCGACCGCCGCCCGCATCATCGAAAACAACGGCCTGTTTGGGGTAGACCTCAATTTCGGATGTAGCGTCTCCACCATCTGCAAGCTGCAAAGCGGGGCGGCCCTGCTGAAAACACCGGATCGTGCCGCGCGTATTGTTGAAGCGGTGCGCCGGGCCGTCTCCATCCCTTTGTTCGTCAAATTCCGTACCGGCTGGAAAAACGATCCGGCCATTGCCGTGGAGCTGGCCAAACGATTCGAATCCGCCGGTGCAGATGCCCTGACCTTCCATCCCCGGGTGGCACCGGACCGTCGCGCCCGTCCGCCCCGATGGGACTATATCCGACAGGTCAAGGACGCCGTTTCCATCCCGGTGTTCGGCAATGGGGACGTTTTCGATGAAAACGATTGCCTGCGCATGCTGAAAACCACCGGCTGTGACGGCGTCGCCATCGGCCGCATGGCCATCGCTCGCCCCTGGATCATGGCCCGGATGACCGGTGGACCGGTGCCCGGCCCCGATATATATCGACAGACCGCCATGAAACTGCTTGACCTGACGGCCCGCCACTTCGATGAACGCCGGGCATTGCGCCGATTCAGGAAATTCGCGGTGTACTTCAGCGCCAATTTCAAATTTGCCCACAGCTTCAGCAAACGCATCACCAACGCCCCGGATCTGGCGACGGTCAAAATCGAACTGGAACGTTTTTTCAACAAGTATCCGGAACGCGTCTCCCGACCTAATATGAATTTCTTTCAATAATGGAAACTGACGATTTACGGACGCATGATCGGCTATATGTATATGTCCACATAGCGTCCGAGCAGCGGATTCCGAGTCATCTCGCCATCGCGTCCGTATGCCTGAAAACGGTCCGTTTCGGAAAACACCACCTCCGTTTGGGCTTCTACCGGAGCCCGTGGCGTTGACGTGAAATCGTTTTGTTGGAAGATCCCGGCACCATACCGAACGGGTGGATAGAACGGTACCGGAACCAGGGCGGCAGATTCGGCCATGCCCGCACCTTCAAGTGGCAGTGATCAACAATCAGACGATCTCATGCAATCTCCATACACAAAATTGATAAAATGATAATTAATTGATATTTCATTTTTTTTAATCACCAAGCAAAGATATAAATGCCAAAGGGGCATAAACTGCCGGGCCAATATTGCCCGGCGAAAAACCAAATAGTCGATCCTGAAAAAAAAGTTTTACAAAGCAATATACCGATGAGACGTTTCCTCTTGGTGTAAGCATGATGCCCCGGTAAAAAGTCGTCTCAGAGTTTAGGCCGCTTGGCTCATGGTCGCTTCGACACCGGCTGGCCATCGATATCGGCACTTGAATTCCTGAGTGGTTTCATGTTGCCGTCGCCTGGCAAGGCGCATCGATTT
>PDTK01000059.1 GCA_002747175.1 Deltaproteobacteria bacterium
TTAGTGAGAATTTGTACTTGATTTTAGGCATGGTCTCCTCCGTTTTTATTAACCATACCATATTATACTAACATTTCAAGTATGACATGACACTAGTGCCCATTCAGAAATAACCAAGGGCTTCACCCTTGGCCCTTGGCGTTGACGCCCGCCGGCTTTTACAACGCTGGGGCTATCCAGGGAAAAAGGCGAGAGCGCCGGCAAGACCTATTCGGGCTTCAATTCACGGGAGTCCCACCATTCACTGCCGTAGTTGACGAATAGCTGTTTGCCGGCGGGGACCTTCCTGATGGTATGAAACACGATCAGGTCCCGGTCCGTATCATGCCAGTACTCTGTGTTGTGTTGATATGAGTGATTGAACAGGCTTCCCCATCCGAGCACCAGAGAATAGACTTCGGTGCCACCATTTTCATCGGCTGATTCCAGATTGAACACATAGTCGTCCAGGCTTCCGGCGCATTCGTCGGCGTCGATACGCAGATAGGGGCATTCTTCCAGGGTTGTATCGGCCGGAATAGACCGGGTGGTGAAAACGCCATGGCCGAACGCACAGGGTGAAATGATGATATGGGGATGCCGGTAAAGGGGTTTAGCGTTTTTCTTCATGAATCTGCTCAATACTCCTGTTCCCCCGGATGAATTCGACGACGCGGGCGTGCCCCCCAATGCATATAAGGATGGGTTAAATCGGTCCGGATGTATCAATCCGGGGGGCCAAAGTCAATCATGTGTCAGCCTTGCGCCTCGATATCCGGCCATGCAACCCCTTAGATGGGCATGCTTGACCTTCCTCCCGGGCGATTCTGCGCATGCCTGTGCCTGGGCGGTGATTCGGTTTCACGGGGGAGGGACAACCTGCCTCGATCGGGCAAGAAAAACACTTTCGCGGCTGTTTTGTTTATGGTATGGGACCGCAAATGAATTTTACCTGTAATGACAGTCTGTTGGATTCCATGCGTGCCGACTTCGAGGGATTCGGACGGCAACAACCATCCGATAACGGCTTGACAGCGGCCGCGAGCAACGGGCCGGGCATTTGTCTGTTGATACTGTCATGAAAAGAGAGCCGATGGCCTATCGATCACCACGGAGGATCCCATGGGTCGTTTGTTGATACTGTTGATTGCTGTTGTGTTCCCGCTAATGCTTACCGATGGCGCGTATGCTGACAATGTGCCTGTCAGCGAAGCCACCCAGGAATGCTTGGATTGCCACACTATCTTCCATCCCGGAATCGTTGCCGACTGGCAGAAAAGCCGTCACGCCAAGACCACCCCCCAGACCGCCATGACCGCCGAAGCACTTCAACGACGCCTTTCCAGCACCACGGTGCCCGAAACCCTCCGGTCGACCAGCGTGGGGTGTGCCGAGTGTCATACCATGCGGGGCAATTCCCATGCCGACACCTTCGAACACAATGGCTATGATGTCCATGTGGTGGTCAGCCCGGATGATTGCGCCACCTGCCATACCACCGAACGGGAGGAATTTTCCCGAAACATCATGGCCATGGCCGAAAAGAATCTTTCCCAGAACAGCCTCTATGCCGATCTGCAGCGCAGTATCCTGGGAACCACAGAGGTGAAAACCGAACGGGTACATTTTGCCGCCGCCAACGACATGACCCGGGCCGATGGTTGCTATTACTGCCACGGTACCGTTCTCAAAAAGACCGGTATGCAGCTCCGCGATACGGATGCCGGTGAACTCGAATTCCCCGTTATCGCCGGATGGCCCAACCAGGGTGTCGGTCGCGTCAATCTGGACGGAAGCCGGGGGTCGTGTTCGGCCTGTCATACCCGTCATCGGTTTTCCATCGAAATGGCACGTAAACCTTATTCCTGCAAGGAGTGCCATGCCGGGCCGGACGTGCCCGCTTTCAAGGTGTATTCGACCAGCAAGCATGGCAATATCTACGCATCCATGAAGGCTGAGTGGGACTTCAATGCCGTCCCCTGGACCATTGGCCAGGATTTCACGGCACCCACTTGTGCCACCTGTCACATCAGCCAGACTGTGAACGCCGACGGAGAGGTGATCAGCCAGCGTACCCACCAGATGTCCGATCGGCTGGGATGGCGACTTTTTGGTTTGGTATACGCCCACCCCCAGCCCAAATCGGCGGACACCACCACCATCCGCAACACGGCCGGCCTGCCGTTGCCCACCAACCTGGACGGCAGCTTCGCCACCAACTACCTGATTGATGCGCAAGAGATTACCAGGCGCCGGACCACCATGCAGCAGCCCTGTCTGGCCTGCCACGATACCTCCTGGGTGCAGGGCTACTTTAAACGCCTGGACAATACCATTGAAACCTCCAATCGATCGGTTCGCAGCGCCACCCAGCTCATGCAGACCATCTGGAAAAAGGGCTATGCCCATGGCCCGGTCGGCGGCAGCAGCCTTTTCGATGAATTCATCGAACGCCGCTGGAGCGATATCTGGTTGCTGTACGCCAACAACATCCGTTTTGCCTCGGCCATGGCTGGCGGCGGCGACTACGGCGTGTTCGAGGACGGACGCTATCACCTGTCCAGGGCATTGATGCATATGCACGACTGGAATCAGACCCGTGATCTGATCGGCAAATCCCGCTAAAACTCCAATACAAGAACCGGTCTCCAAGAATCAGGATATTTCCCATGCTAAAAAACATTCCGTTACAAAGGTTGTTTGTCAGTTTGGTGCGACCCCGAATCCACGGCGTCTCTTTCTGATGATGCGGCCTGGCAATCCGGACAGATGCCGAAGAAGTCGAGACGATGGCGAAGGACGCTGAATCCTGTTTTTCTGACCAGTTCCTGAGTCATGTCTTCCAGGGCGGTAATATCCGGATCGACAATTTTTTTGCAGACAGTACAGACAACATGGGGGTGGTCGTATGGCCGGTTGCCGTCGTAGCGGTTGCTGTCGTCGCTGAAACCCAGCTCCAGCACCTGATCCAGTTCTTTCAGGACGGCAATATTCTTGTAGATTGTGGCCAGACTGGTGGTTGGGAAATTGGGTCTTACCTGGTCATAGATGGCGTCGACACTGGGGTGCCCGTCACTTTCAGCGAGCGTCCGGAGGATCGCCAGGCGCTGAGGGGTGATGCGATATTGGTGGTCCCGCAGGACCTGGATCATCGTCTGCAGTCGTTGTTCCGGATCTGGCATTGATTAGATCTCTTTATTATTATAGATAATAATTATCAATTAATAACAATATGGATGCAGCCTGTCAATAGCAGGCCCGAGCCAACAATGGAAATGAGCCCATCATGCGGTCACCCGCGTTGACCATTGCCCGGGCCATGCGGTTTCTATCCTTGTGTCTTTGACTCTATGCGCGGTTCGTGCTGATTTTTCAGATCAGGGAACGTTCAAAAAAAGGTAAGCGTCCACAGGGTACCGGCTGTACTTTACCGGTATTGGCTGCTTCTATCCCGTGAACAGGTACAAAAAAAGGGCTCGCGGAAAACCGCGAACCCTTTGATTTTTATTGGTGGGCGATACTGGGTTTGAACCAGTGACTTCCACCGTGTGAAGGTGGCACTCTCCCGCTGAGTTAATCGCCCTTAAAGAAGCTTTTTATAAATGGGTGGTGCAATTCAAGTCAAGTTTTTTTTCGGTCCACGATAAACCACGGGTTGAGCAGGTTCTTCTTGTTATAGGTCAGACGGGTGCCGTCATCGTGACGAATCACCCGGGCTCCGGCGGCCGCGGCGATGGCCTGACCCGCGGCGGTATCCCACTCCATGGTCGGCCCCAATCGCGGATAGACGTCGGCTGCCCCCTCGGCCACCCGGCAAATTTTCAGGGAACTGCCGGCCGATATGAAATCGACATCACCATATGTTTTTCGCATCCGGTCAACATAAGCCGCCAACGCAGGTGTGGCGTGGGAGCGGCTTCCCATAATGGTGAAAGCCCGATCCAGTTCCATTTTATCGGGTAAACGGATTGCTTTTTTCATGAGTGCGTCCAAATTTTGCGTGCCACCGGGCGGGTGGTCACCAATGCTCAGTTGCCTGCAACCGTCCACCCTGAAGGCGCCCCATCCCTTGTCCGCAAAATAGAGATGATCCGCCACCGGGACGAAAACAATCCCCATGGTTGGTTCGCCCGCTTCGGCCAGTGCGATGTTGACCGTGAACTCGCCGTTGCCCTTGATGAATTCCCTGGTGCCGTCCAGCGGATCCACAATCCACATTTTCGGCCACTGGCTGCGCTCCCCAAAGGGGATGTCCCGGCCTTCTTCGCTGAGTATGGGGATTCCGAACGTCTTGATGCCGTCCATGATGATTTCATGGGAGCGACGGTCGGCCAGGGTCAGCGGGGAGTCGTCCGCTTTTTTTTTCACCTCCATGTCCGCGGCATCATATACGTCGAGGATGGCTTTGCCTGCGGCCAGGGCCGTTTTTATGCAGGCGCACAACAAATGGGACCGATCATTCATTTTTTTCCTTTTATTTGCAACCTTGGGGTTTATGGCGGCAGATGATGAAAGAACCGCAGCGCCGGCAAGGACGCTACGGTCCACATTCATTGGCTGGATTTCAGGTTGGTTAAGGGACAAAGACCCGTTTGTAAGGTTGAAAACCGGCGGTAAAAATGTTCGAAGGCCTTGATTTCGACCCAATTTGCCTGTTTCTGGGCAAACACTAAAATACTTTTTTCCATGATAAATATTTTAAAATTTTAAACAAATGCTTTAATTTTTGTCAATATAAGTAGTGATGGTTTCGTAAAAAGGTCTTTTTTAGCGATTTTACCCTGAATAACTTGCTGAAATTATTAAGGGCGATTTTTCAATTTTTGACTTTTTACGGGACTATCAGTAGTAAGCGTTCACAGGGTACCGCATCTGCTTTGTTACCGGGCAGTTGAAGTATGCCCCATACATCTGCGTGCCCGAATCCAGGCACCGACGGCGCCCTGCAAACGCTTACCGTCTGTGCTTTACAGGTATTGGCTGCTTCTAGCCCGTGAACAGGTACGGAAGAAGAAAAAAATAATGAAGATTAATGAAAAAACCATCGTCGACCAATACGAAGAACTACAACAGGAAAAAACGACCACGGAAACTGCTTTTGATTTCGGTTACAACGCGCTCGGCGGTTTTGGCGACACCTGTAAAAAACTCACCGGCCGCCGGCCCTCACCGGCGGAGAATAAAAGTATCATTCAAATCAGCCGGTTAACCACGCCCATGGGACCGATGTTTATCGGCTCAACGAATATGGGTATTTGTCTGTTGGAATTTACAAACCGCAAATCCTTAGAGGCCGAATTACAGGATTTGCAGCAAAGGCGCCACGCCCGAATTTTGCCAGGCGAAAATACCCATATCAAACAGGCCAAAGATGAATTGGACGAATATTTTGCGGGCAAGCGCCAACAATTTGATGCAGCGATTGATCCGGTCGGTACAAAATTCCAACAACTGGTATGGCGATCTTTGTTAACAATTCCCTACGGAACAACGATCAGCTACCTTGAGCAGGCAAAACGCCTGGGACGTGAAAAAAGCGTACGTGCTGTTGCATCGGCAAACGGTCACAACAAAATTTCCATTATTGTTCCCTGTCACCGCGTTATCGGAAGCGATGGCAGCCTAACAGGATACGGCGGCGGTTTGGAACGAAAAAAATGGCTTCTGGACCTGGAGAAAAGGAATCCCTAAAATACGCGATTCGCTTTTGGTGCCTTACACCTCAAATTTCTATCAAAAATGGTTGATATTCCGAGGACAACATTTTTCGGGCAACGCAGATATCGGGCAAATTGACATTTCCGGATGGGCACGAATTACAGTTTTTTTCGTTTGCCGGCCGTGTTACAGTATCATATTTGCGACAGGTATGGTTACAAAAGAACCGGGACAGAAAGACAAAAGGACCGCCATGCAGCCGATTTTTTTCAAAAACGTAGCCATCGAAGCCGTGGAATGCGTATTGCCCGCCACGGTCATCACCTCCGCTGACATCGAATCCCAGTTGGCCCAAACCATGGCACGCGTGGGAATCAACCCCGGACTCATCGAAGGACTTTCCGGTATTCGGGAACGGCGCTTCGGGGATGTCGGCCAACAAGCCAGCGACCTGGCCACACTGGCCGCCGAAAAGGTGCTGGCCGTATCCGATATCCCCAAAGATGCCATCGGCTGTCTGATCAACACCTCGGTGTGCAAGGACTACATCGAACCTTCCGTGGCCAGCCTGGTGCATGGCAATCTGGGGCTGGGCGATCATTGCATCAACTACGACCTCGGCAATGCCTGCCTCGGATTCGTAAACGCCATATCCAGCGTGGGGCTGATGATCGATGCCGGCCTCATCGAATACGGACTCATCGTGGATGGTGAAAACGCACGCGAAGTGGTGGAAGCCACCATCCAGCGCTTGAAACAGCCCGACACCACACCCGAATCCTTCCGGGATCAGTTCGCTACCCTGACCCTGGGGTCGGGTGCCGTGGCCATGATCGTCTGCCGCAAGGATCTGGCCACATCGGGACATTTTGTCAATGGTTCGGTCACCCGCGCGGCCACGCGTCACAGCCGGCTGTGCCTGGGCCAGAGAGACCGCATGACCGCCGATGCGTCCAAAGTGTTGATTTTCGGCGTAGAACTGGCAAAAAAAACCTGGGATGCGGCATGCAGCGCACTGGCCAACTGGAGCGATGAAACCATCGACGCTTACATGCCCCACCAGGTCAGTCGCCGCAACATAGAAGTGCTCAACGATAAACTGGGGCTGACCCCGGAAAAGCACTATCTCAACTTTCCCACCCTGGGCAATATCGGGCCGGCCGCCGTCCCCATCACATTGAGCCAGGCCGCTGAATCCGAACGCATTCGATCCGGTCACCACGTGGCCCTGATGGGCATCGGCAGCGGCCTCAACTGTTCGATGATGAGCGTCTCCTGGTAATGAGGCCTCGTTATCGAATTCTACAGACGCCAGGCTTTCGGCTAAAATAGAGGCCGATCCGGACCGCCACGGAAGAGCACACGATCAACAAAAAGGAACACAACAACATGGCGACCGATCCCAACAAAGTGATCTATTCAATGATTCGCGTCAGCAAGTTTTACAACAAAAAGCCGGTTATCAAGGACATTTCCCTGAGCTATTTTTATGGCGCCAAAATCGGCGTACTGGGCCTGAACGGGTCCGGTAAAAGCACCCTGCTGAAAATCATGGCCGGGGTGGACACCGAGTACAACGGAGAGACCATTCTTTCTAAAGGCTACACCATCGGCTATCTGGAACAAGAGCCCCTGGTGGACGAAACCAAAACGGTCCGTGAAATCGTCCAGGAAGGCGTTCAGGACACCGTCGATCTGATGGATGCGTTCAACCAGATCAACGAAAAGTTCGCCGAGTCCATGTCCGACGATGAAATGGACAAGCTGATCCAGCGCCAGGGAGAAATTCAGGAAAAGCTCGACGCCCTGGACGCCTGGGACCTGGACGCCCGGTTGGAAATGGCCATGAATGCCTTGCGCTGCCCCCCCGGTGACACACCCGTTGACGTCATTTCCGGCGGTGAGCGGCGCCGGGTGGCCTTGTGCCGACTGCTGCTGAAAAAACCGGATATTCTTTTATTGGACGAACCCACCAACCATCTGGATGCCGAATCGGTGGCCTGGCTGGAGCAACACCTGCGACAATACCCCGGAACCATCATCGCCGTGACCCATGACCGCTATTTTCTCGATAACGTGGCCGGCTGGATACTGGAACTGGATCGCGGTCACGGCATCCCCTGGAAAGGCAATTACAGTTCCTGGCTGGAGCAGAAGCAGAACCGTCTGGCCCAGGAAGAGAAATCGGAATCCGAACGCCAGAAGACCCTCAAGCGGGAACTGGATTGGATTCACATGGCGCCCAAGGGTCGCCGGGCCAAATCCAGGGCACGCATCACCGCTTACGAAAAACTGCTGGGCCAGGAAAACGAAAGCCTGGCCAGGGAATTGGAGATCTATATTCCACCGGGTCCCCGGCTGGGCAATGTGGTCATCCAGGCCGAAAAGGTATCCAAAGGGTTTGACGACAGGCTGCTGGTGGAAAATATGGATTTCGCATTGCCTCCCGGCGGAATCGTGGGCGTGATCGGACCCAATGGTGCCGGCAAAACCACCCTGTTTCGCATGATCACCGGCCAGGACCAGCCGGATGAAGGGTCCATCCGCATCGGCGAAACGGTTGGTCTCGCCTATGTGGACCAGAGCCGGGACGTGCTCGATCCGGAAAAGAGCATCTGGGAAATGATTGCCGACGGCCAGGATACCATCACGCTGGGCGACCACCAGGTCAACTCCCGTGCCTATGTGGCCCGCTTCAATTTCTCGGGAAGCGATCAGCAAAAAAAGGTCGGCGTTCTCTCAGGCGGTGAACGCAACCGGGTTCACCTGGCCCGGATGCTCAAATCCGGAGCCAATGTGCTCCTGCTGGACGAACCCACCAACGACCTGGATGTCAACACCATGCGAGCGCTGGAAGAGGCTTTGGAAAATTTCGGCGGCTGCGCCGTGGTGATCAGCCATGACCGCTGGTTTCTGGACCGCATCGCCACCCATATCCTGGCCTTCGAGGGAAACAGCCGGGCGGTGTGGTTCGAAGGCAACTACTCGGACTATGAAGCGGATCGCAAAAAACGACTGGGTGCCGATGCTGATCAGCCCCATCGGATTAAGTATAGACAATTGACACGTTAAATTAAATGCACCTTTCAACCTTCGAAATAAAACGACCGCCATGGATCGACGGGTTCGTCTTTGCCCCCCGGCAATGCGATCCCATGGTATCGGCATGCATGGTCTTCGTGATCGCGCTGGCCCGCCGAAATATCGAAACGGGCACCGGCGGTCTGGGCCGGGCCAATCCAAATCGCCAGACAAAAGCACCATGATAAAGACGATCCGTTCACAGATAGATCGGGTATCGCATTTTATTGAGACCGGCCTCTGGCAAATCAGACGCAGTGAGGTAACCGCCGGCCGCTGGCTGCTGATCCGCCTGATGCGCACGGTCATGCTTTCCGTGTATGGGTTCTCCCGTCACCACGGCACCTTGAGAGCGTCCGCACTGACCTTCTTCACGCTGCTGTCCTTGGTTCCCGTGGCGGCCATGGCATTCGGCATCGCCAAAGGTTTCGGATTCGAGCGGCGGTTGCAGCAGGAATTGCTGGAACAATTTTCCAACCAGCAGGAGGTCGTGACCCAGGTCATCACCTTCACCCAAAACCTGCTGAACAACACCAAAGGCGGTATGATTGCCGGGATCGGTATCATCGTCCTTTTCTGGGCCGCAATCAAGGTGCTCAGTCATATAGAGGACGCTTTCAATCACATCTGGGAAGTGCGTTCACGCCGCTTGGTCCGCAAACTGAGCGACTATTTGACGATCATCCTGATCTGTCCGGTGCTCATGATTATGTCGGGCAGTGTCACGGTCTTCATTACCTCTCAATTAACCGCCATGTCCGGCCGCTACGAACTGCTTGAAATGGTGGGGCCGGCCATCTACCTGGGGCTCAAGCTGTCACCTTACGCCCTGATCTGGGTGCCGTTCACCATGGTATACATGATCATGCCCAACACCCGGGTAAGGTTCGATGCCGCCCTGTTGGCCGGTATTCTCGCCGGTAGCGCCTATCAGATCGTCCAGGCGTTCTACATCCACTTTCAGATCCTGGTGGCCAAATACAACGCCATCTACGGTAGTTTCGCGGCCCTGCCCCTGTTTTTGCTGTGGCTGCAGATCAGTTGGACCATCGTATTGGTCGGCGCCGAGATCTCCTACGCTTTCCAGCACAGCCGGGACGCCGACGGCATGTCGCGTGGCAAAGCACCGAGCTTCCACCGAACCCGACTCCTATCCCTGATGATCTGTCGCCATGTGGTTCAACGGTTCCATGACAACCAGCCCCCCCAGACGGCCGGGCAGATCGCCGAGGCGCTCAGTCTGACACCGGCCCTGGTAGACAAATTGATCGATCTTCTGGTGCAAGGAAAAATACTGGTTCGCACGATTGTCGAGGACGGCGAAGCACATCGCCTGCAGCCGGCCCGGGATGTGTGCGGCCTGAGCATCCATACCGTCGTCACGGCCCTAGAACATGTGGGCGACGACGGACAGGCAGGAAAACCACTGCCGGATACGGAATCACTGTCAACCTCCCTGGTGGCATTGCAGACGGAAATAGAACATTCGCCCAACAACAGATTGATGATCGATTTATAACAACGGAAGGCACCGACCATGGAAAACGTCACCAACCTCACCAACACGATCGCACTGGCCATGGGAACGGCCTGGGCCTCGGGTATCAATCTGTATGCGGCCATCGCCATGCTGGGCATCATGAGCGTCACCGGAAACATCACCCTGCCGCCGGATCTGATGGTCCTGGCCAACCCGCTGGTCATCGCCGCGGCTTGCATCATGTTTGCCGTTGAATTCGTGGCCGACAAAATGCCCGGCGTGGATACGGGCTGGGATACGGTCCACACCTTCATTCGCATACCGGCCGGTGCACTGCTGGCCGCCGGCGCCGTGGGGGAGGTCAATCCGGCCGTCAGCCTGGCAGCGGCACTGCTGGGCGGCACCCTGGCAGCCGGAACCCATGGATTCAAAGCCGGTTCCCGCCTGCTGATCAACAGCAGCCCGGAACCCTTTACCAATTGGACGGCTTCCATGGTAGAAGATATCATGGTGATCGGCGGTATCTGGGCGGCGGTGAACCACCCCTGGCTGTTTTTCACCATGCTGGTTCTGTTTATTTTGCTGATGATCTGGCTGTTGCCAAAACTGTGGCGCGGTATCAAAATGCTGGCTGCCAAAATCAAAAGTTTTTGGCATGCTTCAAGGGCCCGGTAACAAAATCGATCGTAAGCGTTCACAGGTCACCGTATCTGCTTTTTTACCGGTCACTTGAAGTATGCCCCATACGTCTGCGTGCCCGAAGCCGTGCATCTACGGCGCCCTGCAAACGCTTACCGGCTGTGCTTTACCGGTATTGTATGATGTCCATGTCCGTTGGTGAAATCAAGGCCTGAGACAACAATTGATTGCGAATCCATTCCAGCAATCCGTCCCAGTAGTCGGTTCCCACGAGAATGATGGGAAAAGGACGTATCCTTTGGGTCTGTACGAGGGTCAGCACCTCGAAAAGCTCGTCCAGGGTGCCGAAACCGCCCGGCATGACCAAATAGGCAGAGGCATATTTGATGAACATGACCTTGCGAATGAAAAAATAATCGAATTCCATCTGGATGTTTGCATATGGATTGGGCCGCTGCTCGAAGGGCAGGCGGATGTTCAGGCCCACGGATGTGCCGTCGGCTTCGGCTGCCCCCCTGTTGGCAGCCTCCATGATGCCGCCGCCGCCGCCAGTGATCACGCTGAATCCGTTTTCGACGAAAAGGGCTGCGATTGCCTGAGCCAGCTTGTATTGCGGATCCTCGGCAGGTGTCCTGGCCGAACCGAAAATACTGACGGCAGGGCCGAGGTCATGCAATCCTTCCACCCCGTCGACGAATTCGCCCATTATTTTGAACAACCGCCACGATTCACTCAACTTCAAATCATCGATAAGAAACTGTTTCTCCATTGGTGTCCTTTTTCTTGTCCGGTATTTAGTGCCCATCCAGAAATGGCCAATTTGTCCGATATCTGTGTTATATGAACATTTATTTCATCCTAATCCCCAGGTACACGATGCATTGCCGATTTTCGATGCCATCGGCAGGGATTTTTCAGCATATCTTTGGGGGACAGGCGTTGTCAATGTTTACGCATTGACAACCTTAGTGACGGTTGATAGGTAAAAACTTCTTTAATAAAGCAGGCGTTCCTTTTTTCTTGTTTTAAAAAGCAGGAACCTGGGTTTTCCTATTTATGGGCAGACACCAGGATAAAAAACAGCAGGCTATGGAACCCGTTTATTCGGTAACGTTGCAGATCGTCAATGACCTTGGACTGCATGCCCGTGCGGCGGCCAAGCTGGCCAAGCTGGCTGCGAAAGCCAACAGCGGCGTGTGGGTCATGAAAAACGGGAATACTGCCGATGCCAAGTCCATGCTGGATATTTTAACACTGGTTTGCCCGAAGGGTACGGAAATAACTGTCTGTGTAGATGATACTTCCGACCTGAACACACTGGAGCGTATTGAAGCACTGGTCCGCTCGGGTTTTGGAGAATAGTCCTTGATAAACGATCAGGAATCTCAGGAAATTATCCTCAGGGGGATCGGGGGATCCCCGGGGATCTGTATCGGTAAAGCCTATCTTCTGGACAAGGAAGGGGTGGCTGTCGTCGATAAATTTGTTATCAACGAGGCTTCTTTACCCGCTGAAATCGGTCGATTTAAAACGGCGGTGAAAAAGGCCCGCGAAGCGCTTCAGGGAATCATCGACAGGACACCGGAGGAGTTCCGCCAGCATGCTCAGATTTTAGAAACACATATATTGCTGCTGGAAGACAAGATGATTTACGATCGGATCATCGAGGTTATCGAAAAAGAACGCGTCAATGCCGAGTGGGCGCTGAAAAAGGTGGTCTCGCTGGTCAAACCCATGTTCGAAAACATGACCGACAATTATCTTCGGCAGCGGGCCGAAGACATCTCGCATGTATCTGATCGCATCATGGAAAACCTGGTGGGTGTAGAACATGAAAATATTGCCCGCATTGACAAACGGGTCATTCTTGTGGCCAGGGATCTGTCTCCGGCGGAAACCAGCCAGATCCAACTGGAGCGGATCAAAGGTTTCGTCACCAATCGTGGCGGCCGGTCCTCACATACCAGCATTATCGCCCGGACCCTTGAAATCCCCGCGGTTCTGGGACTGGGAAACGCCACCTCAACCATTAAAAACGAAGATATTATCATTGTCGACGGTGAATCCGGCATCGTAGTGGTCAATCCCACCGAAAAGACCCTGCTTAACGCCGAAGAGCGCCGCGAACGCTGGGAAATCCAAAAGGCCCTGCTGGTCCGCAAAAGCTACCTGCCTGCACAGACCCGGGACGGATCGCGTATTTCGGTGATGGGTAATATCGAACTTCCCGAGGAAGTCGTATCCGTATTGGACCACGGCGGTGACGGCATCGGGCTTTATCGCACGGAGTTCCAATACCTCAGCCGGTTGGATTTTCCCGGTGAGGATATGTTGTTCGAAAAATATAAGGATGTCATTGAGGTCATGGGCAGCCGCCCTGTAACCATTCGTACACTGGATATCAACGGTGACAAAGCGGTCAACTACATTCACGAGACACCGGAGGAGAACCCGGCACTGGGATTGCGTGCTATTCGTTATTGCCTGAAAAAACCTGAAATTTTCAAAACCCAGCTACGCGCCATTTTGCGTGCGGCAGCCTTCGGCAATGTGCGCATCCTGATCCCGATGATTTCGGGCCCCGAGGAAGTTCAACAAACACTTCAGATACTTGACGAAGTAGCTCAAAGTCTGGAAAAAGACGGCTTGCCCCATAAGCGGAACGTACCGGTGGGTATCATGATCGAAGTGCCCTCCGCAGTCATCTGCGCCGACATCCTGGCGGAAATGGTAGATTTTTTCAGTATTGGCACCAACGATCTCATCCAGTATACGCTGGCCATAGACCGGGGCAACCGACATGTGGCCCACCTGAACCAGCACCTGCATCCTGCCATTTTATGGATGATCAGACGCACCTGTGATGTGGCTCATCAGAAAGGGATCAAAACCTATATGTGCGGTGAGATGGCAGGCGATGCGATGTACGCACCCATCTTGCTGGGGCTTGGCGTGGACGAGTTGAGCATGAACCCCCAGGCGATCCCGCGGGTCAAAAATACCATCCGCTCCCTCGACCTGAATGATATCAACGAATTCATAGATGAAATTCTCCGACTGAAGACGGCAGACGACGTCCATGTCCTGCTGAAACAACGCTTCGAAAATGTTGTAGACAGCGGGGAACCGCTGCAACAGGAGCATTGACCACGTGGCAAAAGAAGCAATCAAGCTGGTGACTGAAAACCGCAAGGCCCGGCACGATTACCATATCGAGGATACTTATGAAGCGGGTATGGTCCTTGCCGGTACCGAGGTGAAGTCTTTGCGTATGGGCAAAGCCAATCTCAAGGATTCGTACGCTCGCATAAAGCATGGCGAGGTCTTCGTTTACCAGATGCATATTGGCCCCTACCCATTTGCCTGCTATGCCAATCATGAGTCCCAAAGACCCCGAAAGTTACTGCTGCACAAATATGAGATCAAAAAACTGTACGGCAAGGTCAACGAAAAAGGATATGCACTGGTCCCCTTACGGGTTTACTTCAAGAGTGGTAAAGCAAAAATCAGCCTGGCTCTGGCAAAAGGCAAGCAGCGCCATGACAAGCGTGAAACCATCCGGCGGCGCGATCAGAAACGCGAGTTGGACCGGGAACGGAAAAATAACCGATGATACCGGAGGCGGTATCCTGTCCAACCCACCCGGGTTCTTCCCACCGGGGCGTATATGAGATAGCAGTTTGCCGGAAAATGGATACCAAGTATACTCAATTTAAAAAAAAACCACCGGTTTTAACAGGTCCGCGCGAACGGATCAGTCAGATGCTGGTCCGCATGCGTCAGTTGGAGGGCAATCCCCACTATATTGCCATGGGCATGGCGGTGGGTATTTTCATTTCCATTACGCCCATCATTCCACTGCAGACCATCGTCGCCGTCGCCCTTGCCTTCATGGTGCGCGGGAGCAAGTCCGCAGCCGCCCTGGGAACCTGGTTGAGCAACCCGATCACCATCCCCCTGGTTTACTATACAAACTATAAGCTGGGGTGTTTTTTACTGGGCTACCAGACAACGCTGGATACCATCGCGTTCGATTCGTTCGCCCAATTGATGGAATTGGGGCTGGAAGTCACCTGGGCGATGATCGTCGGCGGTGTGGTGATTGGCAGCATTCTTGGCGTCCTTGCCTATTTTTTGACCTTTCGCGTGTTTATTGCCAATCGTCAACCTGCCGATACGTCCGATAAAGACGCAAAGGATATCCCGTGACCGCGCCGCGAGCCTTGCTGAAGGCATGGAATATACAGGCCAGAAAGCAGTTGGGCCAAAATTTTCTGAACGATGCCAACCTGGCCCGGACCATCGTCAACCGCGCCGCGATCACCGAAAATGAAACGGTCCTGGAAATCGGGCCCGGGCTGGGTGCCATGACCGTACCGGCCGCAAAAGCTGCTCGCCGGGTCTTTGCCGTAGACAAGGACGGCCGGATTGTCGAGCTGCTGAAAACCGAACTGCTGGCAGCCGGTGTCGACAATGTCGATATCCGTGAAGCGGACATTCTGCGGACCAACCTTGATGCCATTGCCCATGACGCCGGCAGTCCGCTGGTGGTGCTGGGCAACCTGCCTTACAACATATCATCCCAGGTCGTCGTCCGACTGATCCATGCCCGCAAGGGAATCGATCGGGCCGTACTGATGCTTCAAAAGGAGATGGCCCAGCGCATCTGCTGTGGAGCCGGTTCCAGGGATTACGGCCGACTGTCCGTCATGCTGGGTTATTGTGCGCAAACCCAAATCCTGATGCAGGTCAGGGCGGACCGTTTTTTTCCAGCCCCCAAGGTGGATTCCACGGTGATCGGCATCGTGTTTTTGCGGCGGCCGGAGACGACGGCCGATGATGAGGCCCTGCTTTTTAAGGTCATCAAGGCGGCTTTTGGCAAGCGGCGTAAAACATTGCGCAATGCGCTGTCCCAAAGCGCCTTGAACCTGAATGCCGCTGATTGCCTGCAAATACTGAACGACGTGGAAATAGATCCTATGCGCCGGGCGGAAAGCCTCTGCGTGAGCGAGTTTGTTCATTTGAGCAATCGAATCGGCCAATATTACTCCGGCGTTCCCGTCAGGACGAAAACACGGTGGTCCTGATCCTCACCGGGTGTTGATTCATATCCCCCGCGCCCGGGTTTCGTAGGGAACCGATTGCCTCTATCCGTCGCCTTCTTGCAGTTTCTCAACGCTTTGGACCACCACCGTCTCATCTTCAACAGTCCAGCGGACATTGACGTCGTAGAGCTTTACACCATACTCCGATTTGCCGGGACGGGAGCCGGTATAGGCCGGTCGGGGATCGGCCTCCAGGATTTCAATCAGCAGCTCGGTAAATCCAGGGTGGCGCTGATTTTGAAAAATACTGTCCTGCTTTGCCTTCTGTGTGAATGTGACCTTCAGTGCCGGCCGGGGAGAGGCTGCGGCGAACCCGCCGGCGGCCTCCGGGAGGCTATCGACATAGGGCAGGTAAGGTTTGATGTCCAAAACGGGGGTGCCGTCAAGCAAATCAATGCCTGAAAGAAACAGGCACAAGCGTTTTTTTTTGCGCTGTATACCGTTCAGGCGAACCACGGAAAGACCGACGGGATTGGGCCTGAAGGGTGATCGGCTGGCAAACAGACCGGCTCTCCGATTTCCACCCAAACGGGGAGGACGGACGGTGGGCTGCCATTTTCCCGGAGGGATGCCGTGGAAAATAAAGACAATCCAAATATGTGAAAAACCGTCGATGCCCGCAAAGGCCTCATCCTTGTCGTACGGGGGATGAATTTCAAGGGTGGCCCGAGCCTCGGATGCCAGTCCCGGTTGCCGGGGAATCCCGAATTTTTCGGTAAAACAGGAATGAATGGTCCCGATGGGGGTGAAACAGTAGTCTGTCTGCATGCCGCTGCTCCTGACCGAGTCGCCTGAAATGGGTATTACGGAGATATCGATTGCGTATCTTCCGCCGCGAAAGATACCGATCAACAATTCATTTTTGCCTAACACAGTAAGTTGGGGGATACAACCTCCGGATAGACCTTGACAGGTCGAGGGCACTTCTTCAAAATCGGGCGCGGCGTGAACACGGAAGAGGAAGCCGGTATGTGAAAAAATTGGACGCATTTCGACCGATTTGGTGTCCGTCCCCAACCAGGCGAATTTGCTTGAAACCAAGGCTTTCGCCCTAATTTTATCTCGGATTTTACCGGATGAACACCATATAACCAAGGAGAACTTTACAATGACCCAATGGTATTTGAGCTACGACGGCACTCAACAGGGTCCCATGGATCTGTCCCAGGCGGAATCCATTGCCCGCCAGAATCCCAACGGATTCGCCTGGCGGGACGGTTTTGCCCAATGGCAACCCATCGCAAACATTGCTGAACTCAATCCGACGGACCAAGGCCCGATACCCGCGCCGCCATCCATGGCGGGTAACAAAGCTGGCGCCGACGAAATCGATTACAAAATTATCGGTGCCGAGATGCAATTCGTGGAGGTCGAACTGGATCCGGGCGAGAGCGCCGTGGCCGAGGCCGGTGCCATGATGTACAAGGACAGCACCATCGCGATGGAAACCGTTTTCGGCGATGGCGCTCAACCGGCCGCCGGAGGCGGCGGTTTTATGGACAAGCTGCTGGGGGCGGGCAAACGTCTGCTCACCGGTGAAAGCCTGTTCATGACCGTATTCACCCATACGGGCCAAGGCAAAGCCCACGTGGCATTCGGTGCGCCTTATCCGGGAAACATCATCCCTGTTCCGCTGCCGTCCGTAAACGGCCGTCTGATCTGTCAGAAGGATAGCTTTCTGTGTGCTGCCAAGGGTGTGTCCATCGGCATCCACATGCAAAAGAAAATTCTTACCGGGCTGTTTGGCGGAGAGGGCTTCATCATGCAGAAGCTGGAAGGCGACGGTATGGTTTTCATTCATGCCGGCGGCACTGTGGTTGAGCGCCAACTGGCATCCGGCGAAGTCCTGGATGTGGATACCGGCTGTATCGTAGCCCTCGAAAGCGGTGTGCATTTCGATATTCGCCAGGCCGGAAACATCAAGACGGCCCTGTTCGGAGGAGAGGGGTTGTTTTTCGCCACCCTTACCGGGCCGGGAAAAGTGTGGCTACAGTCCCTGCCCTTCTCGCGGTTGGCCGGCCGCATGCTTCAGGCCGCGCCCCAGCGCGGGGGCAGCCGGGGCGAAGGGTCGATCCTTGGCTCGCTGGGCGATTTAATAGACGGGGATAACCGGTTTTAACCCGAGTGATTCACCTGGAAAAATTTGCGGCCATGGTACCCGACGAATAACAGTCCACCGGCCAGGGAAACACCGGCACTGAACAAGAACAGGGGCGCTGTATCACCGGCATCAAACAGGGTCCCGCTGACGAAAAAGCCTATAGTAAGTCCCAACCCATAGGTCACGGCATTGTTGACGGCCTGGCCCAGGGTCTTGTCCGCTGCCGGCGCCAGCTCATCCATGTAAAGGATGCCGGCCATGTGGAAGGCGCCATAAGTCAAGGCGTGAAGCAACTGGCTGAGTATGATCGCCACAGCCGATTCGGCGGCAAAAAGAATACCCCAGCGGAGGGTGGCCGCCAGAAACGATATGGCCAGTACCCGCTTGAAGGAGAAGTATGCGAACAATCCGGCCGAGTTGATCATCACCAGGATTTCCGCAATGGATGCCATGGCCCAACACACGCCGATGAAACCGCCGCCATGACCCAGGCGGTCCAGATGGATGGAAAAAAAGCCGTAGTAAGCCCCATGGCTCACCAGCATTAAAAAGGCGCAGAACAAAAAGACCACGGTGTCTCGTGAAAACAGGCGCCGGGGTTCCTGCGGCTGTGGTGGAAATCGCCGACCGGTGCGTGGAATGGTCAAAGCGGCCGCAGCCTGGGCTGCGGAAAGGATCAGCATGGTGATGATAATGATACTTACCGAAAAGTGGTCGATCAGATTCCCGAGAACCAGGACTACGGCAATAAAGGCCACCGACCCCCAGGCCCGGGTGTTGCCGTAGCGGCGTTTGGCTTGTCCCAGAACATCCATAGCGAAAGCCTCGAGAAAGGAGATGATCGGGGCGTAAAAAGCACCGTACACCACCGTAATGGCGAGCATAAAGCTAAAATCGGTGGTCAGCAGAAACAGGGCCCACAATGCCGCACTGATGAAACTGCAACCGATATAGATCGGGCGCCGCATGTTTTTCTGGTCGGCAATCCACCCCCACAAAATGGAAAAAATGATCAACACCGCAGCGCGTATACCCGACAGGGTTCCGATCTGAAATCCGGAAAATCCAATGTCGAGGCAATAGAGGTTGAAATAGGGTAGAAAAACGCCCATGGCCCCGAAATACAGGAAATACTGTATTCTGATGATCTGTTTTGCTGTATCCATGTTGGATCGCCGGTCTAATCCTAGTGTTTAATTGCATTAATTATTAATTAGTTTATTTTGGTAGGTTGTGTGCATGCCAAGACATGCACCAAAGATCATTTTAACGTTAGAAGAGGTCGATGCCCTCAAAGCACTTGCCAGTAGTCGCTCAGCAGAGTACCGTCAGGTTGAGCGTGCAAGAATTATTCTTGCCTGTGCAGAGGGTAAACAAAATAA
>PDTK01000034.1 GCA_002747175.1 Deltaproteobacteria bacterium
CCTGTCACCGGTGTTTTCATCCCTCGCCACGAGGCAACCCCCGACGTCATGTCTGGCATTACCCTGCAGGACGGTGAGATTGCTACAACAGATAACCCTCTTAGAATGTATGTGGGTGACGGGACTGTCGGCGGGAAAGTTTTGTACAACCCTGTTGAGTATTTGAGGTCTCCGGGTTGGGAGTGGAGAGAACTTCCCAGACCGTCTCCTGGTGGAAAAATTGGATTTGCAAATGGTCGGTGGGTTTGGGCCGACAACGATTCAGCCTTTGTGTCTGTTGATGGAATTACGTGGACAGAACATTCAGCGCCTGGTCTTGTCAGATCAACCTTGGGGGCTGGAGGAGGTTATTTCTTAAATACAGCGAGTTTCGGTTTTGGAGACTACAGAACGTCAATTGATGGTAAAAACTGGACAACTTCTTCTGCCGCGTCTTTAGGTGTTTTTGCGGCATACGCACATGGAAAATATTTTTCTTGCTCAGGCGCGCTCACTACCGTAGCGATGTCAAGTGATTTGGTAACATGGACAACATTTGACGCAACCACGTACAACTCAGGCATCACAGTCGTTAGTGATGCCTATGAGGTGGGTAACTACGTTGTGTTGCAAGTCGGTGGTGTATCAGGTTTTTTGTACTCTGCCGATGATGGCGCAACCTGGAAATGGAATGATGTGACGGGCACTCGTGTATTATATACAGACGGTGTGTATCTCTGTGTTTCATCAGGCGGAAATGATACGATGCTTAGAGGATCGGCGATTGACAATATGACTCCCATGAGTCCTCAGCCGTCGACAGTCCCAAGACTAAAAGCAAGTTCTTTTGGCCTTTTCTATGGTGCATCCGAAGAAAATTTTGTTGTTTCTTACGATTTTGGGGCGTCTTGGGTACCTGTTGCCAGTGGTCTCAATTTCGTATCATCTGACATTGTAGGTGGGAATAACACTGTGTTGGCTGAACCTTCTACCGGTGGTGTCTATTATTTTTCCGGCTATCCCTGGACCACCATAACGAGGCAGTAATCTTGTGAGATTAATTTGTTTCTCATTTTTGATTTGTCTTTTTTCGGCAGTCGCCTATCCCGCTACGTGGAGAACTCCTCCTACCTCCGAATGGAATTTTTCCATCCACTCAACCGTCGTGCCGGGGACAGGGACAACTGTAACTGTAGTAGACGACGTGGAGTACACATCTAATAGTGATCAAGGCTTAATCTCCGAGACAATAGAAACGGGCGACCCGGGAATTTCAAAATGCAAATTTAGGCTTGGCAAAGACACTACGCATGCAACGATTGGCGAGGCCACCGGACAATGGCAAGTGTTTCAGGAAGGGCACCCTGAATTCATCGCCTGTCAAAAAGGTCTGTGTAAAAGCATTGTTATCCCCGTGACTCCGGTGCTTGAGGATGCCGTATATCTTGACGGCACGCTTGCAAAATACATGTGCTGTTGATTTGACTTGCATGGCGCCTTGGCGAGACGGGCAAGGGACGGGATCTTGGGCGCCGCCGCTCCATAGGTGGCCGGTTACGGCGATTACACCACGTCATATTGTTTGCGGGCACGTGCCCACATGGGTGGGAGAATCTTACCATTGGTTTACAGCAGATAACACGGTGGTTTCTCGTACTGTAACGGCCCGTAGGATTTTTCGTGAGTCTTATTGGGTTGCTATTTTGGATTCACCATTGCCATGTCCAGATCCCGAGCTAAGTTGTTATGAGCCGGATCCTAATAAGCGTATAACGCCAGCAAAAATAATGCCCAAAGACTTTATCCTTGATTATCTGCCCAGTCTAAAAACATTGCCAGTGCCTATTATCGGGACTGATCAGGAAAAGCACGCCATTACGTCTTTTATGATGAAGTCAATTAAAAGCAATGGATCTCAATGATATTCGAGAGAGTATCGAGGTGCTTGAAGGTGTGGGACCTGGTGAGGCGTCGGCTTACCCGGAGATCGTGGATTTGAGTGGGTACCCTAACTATGTCCAATAAATGCCAACTATGCGGGCGCTGTCTCTCATAGTTTTTTTTATTTAACAGTCCAACAGTCCGTTTACTAAGATGAAAAACAAGGAGATCTTCATGCTGATAATTCTTTTTCCCATACTGGTTTTTATGTTTTTTATGCCGGCGGCGTCCATGGCTGACCCGTTTCTTACGTGCGATCCGCCAACATACGCTGATGGTACGCCGGCAGACACAGACGATATCAAATATGTCGTCGAGGTCGTGGGCCAAGATCCAGTCACAGTGCCGATAGATCAGTCAAGGGGGACGCTTTGGTATGACATGGGGGATACGCCGGACGGTGACCACGAGGTTCGTGTACGTGCAAAAAACCTGTGGAGCATGTCGGAACCTGCAAGTTTTTTTTTCTCAAAACAACGATTGAGCACAGCAACAAGCGTGGTGATTACCTCGGAATAGAGATAATCAGCGCGAGAAAGGGCGGGCCCAATGAAAGAAGAGCTATACCTCCCCGGTGATATTTTCGTTGTCTATTCCGGGACCTTTTTCGCCAGAACCATCAACCGTGTCCAGCAGTTTTGGGACGTTGATGGACAGGCAAAATTCAATCATGCCGGTGTCATTATCGATGCCGATGGAACTACCATCGAGGCGCTAAGAACTATCCAGAACGGCAACATTTATAACTATAAAGATCATCTGTTTATGGTCGGTCGCCCTTACGCAATAACTGATGAAAAGTTCCAGGTTGGATACGACGCCATAAAAGGACACCTCGGCCAAAGCTATCCTTGGTGGAGACTTTTTCTTCACGTTTTCCCGCCAGCGGCAAGGCATATATCAACCGGTAATTTCCCGGTTTGCTCGGAGCTTGTTGCAAAATTTCTCCATGCGGCTGGATATTTCCCGTCATGGAAAGGTATCACCCCGGATGTTATCGCAGACAGAATCAAGTACTGGGGAATTTTTAAAGAAGTTCCGAATCAAAAAACATGAATGAAGAAAGAGTAAGACAAATAAGCCGTAAAAACGGGACCTGCCCATGCCATATTTCTTTAGGCCTGGAGCTTCAATGATAATTAAAGATTATTGGTTTAAGGTCCTTGTTGGGATTATAACTGCGCTTATCGGCGTAGGTTATACTGCCGTAGAAAAACGTATTGATACAATTGAAGCACAACTTGAGATATTGAAAGAAAAAGAAGCTGCATGTGCTGAAAGGATTGTCCGGATTGAGGCTGACACAAGTTGGTTAAAAAAATCAAATAGCCGAATCGAAAACAAGTTGGATATGTACTTTGATAAAAGATATAACCGCGGGTTTTCACGATCAGGGACATCAGTTTTACCGGGGAACAACTGGGAACGTATGTTGAATAAAAAGTGAACTATTCTTATGGGAAAAAACATATTACAATCCCCAACCGGTCAAGGTGTGCGTGTTGACAATATGGGCGATGGACACTACGGCGCCCAAAGAAACCGTAACGGCCATACATACCCGCACAAAGGCGTTGATTTTTTGTGTAAACCAGGGCAATCCGTCGTTTCTCCAATTTCAGGAACGATTACCCGGTTGGCTCGGCCATATTCAAAAGGGCCTTATTCTGGATGCGTCATTGAGAACAAAAAAATAAAAATAAAAATGTTTTATGTTGACGTTCCCCCACAAGCCGCAGGAAAGGCCGTTTTCCGCGGCGAACATATTGGTATCGCTCAGGACATTTCTTTGAAATATGGCCGCGAGATGAAGCCACATATCCATATGCAGGTCGAAAGGGTCGACCCGGAATTGTTGTTGCAGGAGGGATTATGAATTGGTTGCAATGGCTGAAAGATCATCCATCAACGCCGGTGATTCTCGACCTTTGCAGCGTTTTATGGAAGGACCACGCGATCTTATGCACGCTTGTTCTGCCTTTTGTATGGCCGCCTGTTCGGTGGCTCCTGAAACAATATACGAAATTAACACCATGGAAAGATGACGATGATTTCGCCGAAAAGATAAATCAACAAATCAATAAAAAAATAGGACTTGCCAATGTTCGAAAAGCGCAATAACAGATTTTATCTTTGGGGTGTAAAAATACTATAGCTTTCAGGAGACTAAAAAATGAAAAAATCGATTATTGTTTTATCCGTCTTTGCGCTATTGTTTGCTTGTTTGTATGGTTGCCACAAACACAATATCAACATCGGCGACGAAGCTTTGGAAACTTATATCGGGACCAAGGCTTACCAAGTCGGACTTTTGGTCGGACGAAATAACCCTGACCTTTACGCGGCGCTGACGCCCCGCTATCAAGAAATCAAAGACTTGCACGAGGCAGAAAGATCGGAAAAAATTTATATTCTGATAGAAGCGGGCCTGCATAGAATCGTCGGGATGTACGTCGATGATCCGCTTTTGCAAGGATTGATCTTGGCAGAAGTGCGCAGCCTGGCAAAGTCGCTGGGTCTCGACGGACACGACATTCCCTCTCTCCCGGAGCTTGAGACGGTCAACCTGGACCGTGCAATGGGTGTCGTCGACCAATTTATGACCGGGCTACAAAAAGGAGGATCGCTTATGGATTGACGCAGCCACGTGGACACACAACCTTATGCCGACGGGTCGGGTTTCCCCTGGCCCGTTTTAGGCCATGGGCTCGCTTGATAAGCCTATCTATCAGCACAAATCCCGTATGATTTCACCGACACGATGCCTGATCTTCCCATACAGCTTCTTTTCCCGGTACTTTGGAATAATAACCACATGGTATTTGCAATCCCAACGTACGTGCGATAAACTTTGCCAATCGTGCATAGGTTCTTTTTTCTTATTATGTTGAATGTTTGGACACACTTAAAGAATGGTCAGCCAAGAGGGGCAATAAATGATTGTTATAATTGCATTTTGGATCGCAACCTGCCGTTCGGGACGCTGGGGTCGCAGGTTCAAATCCTGCTGTCCCGACCATTAAAAATCAAGGGGTTAGCGAGAATTCGCCGGCCCCTTTTTTTGTGTTTTGGACCATTTTGCATCGTTTTTTCCAGCCTGGATGCAAAACCAATTGCGACAAAACCATGGCAGGAGGATAATATGGATCCCCGAAACATTGGATGGATCGGAACCGGCGTCATGGGACAATCCATGTGCGGTCACCTGATCAAAGCCGGACATCGGCTGACCGTATTTAACCGGTCCCGCGAAAAAGCGCAGCCCCTGCTGGACAATGGCGCCGTTTGGGCAGATACGCCCAAAGACGTCGCCCGGGCAAGTGATATCATTTTCACCATGGTCGGTTTCCCGGCTGACGTCAATGCGGTGATATTCGCAGAGGATGGGCTCCTGGCCGGTGCAGAGGCCGGGAACACACTGGTGGACATGACCACGTCCAGTCCCGGCCTGGCCGTGACCATTGCGCAGCGTTGCCGTGATAGAGGGATCAGCGCGCTGGACGCGCCTGTTTCCGGCGGCGACATCGGTGCCCGGGAAGCCAGCCTGGCAATCATGGTGGGTGGCGAGCGATCCGTCTTCGAGGCCGTCACCCCCCTGTTTGAAATCATGGGCAAAACCATTTCCCTGATGGGTCCGGCCGGGGCCGGTCAACACACCAAAATGACCAATCAGATACTGATTGCAGGCACGATGATCGGTGTGGTGGAATCACTGCTGTATGCCGAGAAGGCAGGCATGGAAGCCCACCAGGTCATTGACGTCATCGGTAAAGGCGCGGCCGGTTCATGGTCCATCAACAATCTGGGCCGGCGAATCGCCGACGACGATTTCAACCCCGGTTTCTATATCAAGCATTTCGTCAAAGATATGGGCATTGCCCTGGAAGAGGCCCGTCGGATGAATTTGTCTTTACCCGGACTGGCCCTGGTCAATCAATTTTATACGGCGGCCATGGCCATGGGCCTGGAGAACCTGGGGACCCAGGGATTGTACCAGGTCCTGGCATCCATGAATCAGCGGCAATCCTCGGCGGCGTAATCTTCATTGATCGTTTTGTACAAAGCTTTTCCCGACCATGTATGGCGCATTTCCGGAGAAGAAACCCCGGTTTGTGTTTTTATGGAGCGTGGCATAAAAGGGAAACGCCTATTGCGATGCCCTCAGTCGCGAATGACAGCATAACGCAGGCATAGGGTATCGTCATCCAATTGCTGGAATCGGCGAAGCTTCAGCCGCATATCCACGGTGCCCGAAAAAACAGACAATCCGTTTCCAAAGACATAGGGTGAAACGGTTACGATCAATTCATCGATCAAACCCTTTGCGGCGAACAGATGGTTTATCTGTGCGCCGCCAACCACAACGGCCTGACTGTATCCCTGTCCTCCGAGGTCTTGAAGGATCTCTTCGGGCGCAGCCGAGGTGAATACCAGATCGTCACCATCGCAATACCGATCCGGGTTGCGGGTCATCACCACGGACTTTCGCCCGGGTAGCGGACGGCCGATCGTGTCGTATGTCTTCGCGCCCATTATCATCACGCCGGCTTTTTTGGTCACCTCCACATACAAACGCTTATCGGCTTTACCCGTCCAGTCCGGAAAGTGGTCGGCCGATTTGGCAATTTTGCCGTCAACCGTCACGGCAACCATCAAACTGACATACATGGCATTTTCCCTTGGGATTGTTATGTTGGCAAAAAGAACAAAGAACCGTGAAATGGGTCCAAAGCCCATTGGTAACCCCGTTAATAGCACAAAAACCGATATCGCCCAACAATGGGCTCCCCAATGTTACCCTGAGATGAAATTACATAACCGGGTCAAGTTTTTTACCGGAAGGCCGAATAGAAAACAGTGGCATTTCATCCGGCACCATGCATCAATTTGATTCTGGTCAAAATCGACCGAAGCCGCTATAATGCCTGACCGACCGATTGACATGACGTACCTGTTCACGGGGTAAAAGCAGTCAATAATATTTTGAAAAGTACAGCCCTCGGATGGATTTGAGAAAGGTATTTCCATGAAAGTTGAATGCGGCAACTGCGATAAATCGTTCAACCTGCCCGACGATCGTCTGCCACACGGGAAAAAGGTGTCGTTCCCCTGCCCCGGATGCAAATCGAAAATCACCATTGATCTGCGCGAAAAACCAGAGGCAGAACCACCGCCGCCGATCATGAAGCCCAAAGACAAATCCGGGAAGGTGGTGTATACGCCAATTGCCGAGAAATCATCCGGCGAGTTGGACGGTACCGATCTCAAACGCAAAATCTTAAACAGTATCAAAGACCTTCCCCCAATGCCCAAAATCATCCAGAAGGCACGTGAAGTCATGGCCAACCCGCGGTCCGGCTTCAAGGAGATCGCCGAAGTGATTGAAACCGACCAGGCCATTGCGGCCAAGGTACTTCAGGTCTCCAACTCTGCCTATTACGGTCTGTCCGGGATGGTCTCCTCCATTCATCAGGCTTCAGTGGTTTTGGGACACAAGACCCTGGAGCAGTTGATCATGATGGTCTCGGCCACCAGTCTGCTGGGCAGTCAGTTGAGAGGCTACCGGATGGGATCTGGAGCCCTTTGGCAGCATTCACTGGCCGTTGCTCTGTGTTCGCGTCTGATCGCCAATGACCGGGCACCATCGCTGGAAAACGATGCCTTTTCCGTAGGCTTGATCCACGATGCCGGAAAACTCGCCCTGGATCGATACCTTCTGGAACGCAAGGCCGACGTCGAACGGGCGCTCCAGTCCGGCGTGTCATTTCTGGAAGTGGAACACCAGGTACTCGGTTTCGATCATACGGAAATGGCCTCGGACCTTTGCACCAAATGGAAACTGCCGGAAAACCACGTCAATGCCATGCGCTACCATCATGATCCAGGCAGCTCCGAAGGAAACCAACTGGCCTACATCGTCCATATCGCCAATTGCATTGCCCGCAGAAGCGGTATCGGAAGCGGCATGAACGAAGAGGACTATGAACTGCAAGCGGGCTCCCTGGAGTTTCTGACTCTGGATGAAGAAGATCTGGACAAATACAGAGACGCGACCATTGAGGCCGTGGGCCAGATCACCGCGAGCATGGCCTAGACCTGGGGATTCGAGAAAAGATAACAATCAAAGAAGTGGACGACATGTCCAACATCCCGTTACCGCAATCACCAGGATGCTGAATCGAATCAAGCTCAATCATTTCGTGACAATTCGAAATTGTGCTTTCTTGATATCCCTTCTTCAGGCTTCGGGGCGACGAGACTGAAGTTTCTCCTTGTTTTTGATCAATTGTTTCTTTGCCTTGTCCACCACCAAATCGATGGCTTCGTTCCACGCACTGCTTTCTTCCCTGGCATGGACGTCGAAACCTTTGCCGGTGAGGTTGACATCCACGATTTTTCTCAGCTTCTCTTCACTGAAAACGACATCCGCAGTGCCTGGGTGGGGCATTAATTTGTCGAGGCGGGAGAGTTTTTCGTCGAGGTAGGATTTCAAGTAGTCCGAGGAATTTACATGTTTAAAAGTAACCTGAATTTGCATATTACAGCTTCCTTTCGCGGCTATCCGGCCTGTTCGCCACTGATTGGGCAGCCCCCTTTAAGAAACCGGCCGTAAGGGGAGGTATGAAATCATCGCAAGCGTCTACAGACAATGTATCACCGGTGGAAAACCGAAACAATGAAATCCTTGACCTTTTTGGCCAGGGGCTTCTTGAATTTCACCTTGAGGTAAAGGTTGCCGCTGGGTCCGCCGTGTTTGCCCTCGGTCCCCATTTCCGGCAGACGGATCTGTTGCCCCTCACGGGTGTTGACCGGAATATTGATCACCAGTTTTTTTGACCGCTGATGATGATAAGGATACGGCCCTCCGGATCTGGCAAATTCCGGTGTCAGATAAATGGTATCATACAGATCGGCCCCCATTTGTGGCAAATTGACGCCGGTTGCTTTCCGCAGAAGATAGGTGGCCAGACGCCCAACATACAGGGGAGGCTTTCCGGCGAGATTCCGGCTCCGTCCCCGCTGTTTACCGAAACCGCCGCGATAAACGAAGCCATGGCCATGAAGATTGTGTTGCTTAAATTGAAAGCGTTTGTAACCGGGGCCGTAAAAATCCCCAAAAATCGAATCCACGCCCCTGAGACCGAATGATCGGGTCATCTCTTCGAAAATCTGTTGGACGTCCGATCCCTTGAAAATATCCTGTTCCGTATAAGCCGTACGAAACCGTCCATGGCCGTTATCGCCGAAACGGGTACGCATGGCATCGTATTCCTGACGCTTGTCTGCATTGGAAAGCACTGCATAGGCTTCGTTGATCCGTTTCATCATATCCGCATCGGATGGCCCTTTGCCGTTACGATCCGGATGATATTTGAACGCCAGTTCGCGATAGGCTTCCTTGATCCGTTTCGGATCCGCATTGCGTTCCACCCCGAGTATCTGATAATAATCCTGCTGAGTCATCCCAACCCCATGTTCCCTTTTTAGTCCCATCCGGAAATGGCCATTTGCACATCGACAGAAATTAATATAGTCATCAATTTATCATTGGCCAAGGAAGACTCAAGAAATCGTCCCAAAAGCCGATTGCATTTATCGGTGGTCCACCTGTTTTCCGGCATTGACCACAAGTACCTGTTCACGGGGTAGAAGCAGCCAATACCTGTAAAGCACACAGCCGGTAAGCGTTTGCAGGGCGCCGTAGATGCACGGCTTCGGGTACGCAGACGTATGGGTCATACTTCAAATGCCCGGTAACAAAGCAGATACGGTGCCCTGTGAACGCTTACGACCACAACAATGGCAAAGGATTGAAAGTGTCCAGAAAAAAAGAATTCATCGTGTTGGCCGTATCATCGGTACTGATGGCCGTCTTCTTGTACCTGTGGTTAACGTTTCAAGTCGGGACATCCGGGTATGGACGATATTATCTGAGCGCGGCACTGTCCATCAGCGTAGCGCTTGTGGTGATTTTTCTGATTCGAATGGGTCGCCACCGTATTGAAGAAGATGGACACTCGAAATCCGTGAAGAAACGAACCGTCACCGGCGTGCGTGAGCACTACCGCCTTCAATACGATACCGCGCAGCGCCCTATTTTTATACGAAAAACCGATCCCGAGCGTGTGGAGGTCGAATTTGCCTGTCCGGTTATCGATATCTCCGAAACCGGTATCTGTCTGGATGTGGCCGGGGTATATACACCCGGTACGACCATCTGTGGAGAAATCATTTTTAACAGTGGACGATCGGCGCCCATCAACGGGGTTGTCGTGCGGGAAGCGATGGACCGGACCAGCGTCAAACTTCACTGCACCATCTCTCCGCCCCTGCTCATGGCCGAACAGCGTGACTTGATCGCATCCCGAAAAGACGATGGGCCGCGTCCGGCTGTCAATCGGCAACTTTTGAAAACCGGCGGCACCCGCCTTCCCAGCCATACCCCCAAGGGAATCTGCCTTAACAGACGCCGCTGATATGCCTGCGCATCAAGACCCTATTCATTATAAATAGTGTCTGTCCAGAAATAGGCAAATTTGGTATAAATCAAGGCTTTCGAACATTTTTACCCCAGGCATATGGTTGATATTCCGAGGATAACATTTTTCGGGCAACGCAGATATCGGACAAATTGGCCATTTCCGGATGGGCACTAAACAGAATAAGCGGTTAGCTTTTAGCCGTTAGCCCCCTATCTCCTTTGTCTCATATATTTACAAGACCTCCGGGCTTAACCCAGCGGGTGGAGCTATGCTCTTCGTTAACGAACCGGAATCATTTTGCCAATTGCTAAAAGCCAACTGCTAATGGCTCAACTCAGGCATTAGTATTATATCTCCCAGGGGGCGAGAGTACCGCTGGCAAAGATTGCGGGCATCTTGAAGTCACCATGCTCAACGGCCAGGGCCACCAGACGCGCTGCCTCATCCATGCCCATTGTGTTCATCAAACCGAAAGGTCCCTGGGGCCAGGCCAATGCGGTGCATATGCCCTTTTCCAGGTCCTTGATGGAAACGACCTTCTTTTCGATGAGATGCGTGGATATGGCAAAGATGGATCCCAGCAATCGATCCTTGACCATGTTCATTGCCGGCTCATCGGATGAAACCGGTCCGTCCTCCAGGTTCCATGGCGCTCCGCTGTCGAACTGGGCCTTGAGCTGATTCGGAACTGCCGGATATCCCACATCGGTATCCGCCAGATATTCGTTCATGGACACAGCCGCATGGTAGCAGGTTCCCAGGCCTGATCCGTTCTGCACCCACATGATGCCGAAACGCACCCCTAAAGCCTGCTGGGAGATCTGCTCCAAAGTGGCCACATTGTATTGTTCCCCATAAAATGAATCCAGCATCATGTAGCTCGAAATGAACACCGGATTGATGGCGAATCCGGGGAAATCCTGCACCATGATGGGGACCTTGCGGTTTTTCTCGGAGAATTCCATCAGGGCGTTAAAGGTGGCATCACTGGTTGCTTTGTGCCGGATCACCTCCACCAGTCGGTTGACGTTGGCAGGAAAAAAATAGTGCAGTCCGGCCGTGCGCTCGGGGTGGGATACGCCTGCCATCAGTTTTTCGATTAAAAAAGTGGAGGTATTGCTGGCAATGATGGCGTCCGGACGGCAGACCGCATCCAGGTCTTTAAAAACCTGAATTTTCAGATCCATTTTCTCCACTGCCGCCTCGATGATCAGGTCGCAGGGTTCCAGTTCCGCATATTTGGACGTTCCCGATATCAGGCCGGTGATACGGTCCATCTCTTCCTGGCTCAGTTTGCCCTTGGCCACCCGTTTTTTAAGTGAGCCCAGTACCCAGCGATCATACATGGATTGGACCAGTTCATCGTTGAGCTCTTTGTATATCACCCGGTATCCGGACGATGCCGCATTGAGACCGATGGCTGCGCCCATTACACCAAAACCGACGATTCCGACTGTTTCGATAGTCCCCATGTCCCCTCCTTATTCATTAATGGATACGATTTTTGACAACGATGCAGAAAAACCGATCGTTGCCGCCAATTTATTGTATCAAGAAATGTTAATCTGTTTATCGCACCCCTGTTTTTGGCGGTCAAGGCTATTTTTAATTATATTTCAGGTAGATCGTAACTGCAATGCACGGTTCATACAGGTCAGGATGGAAGCGCAGCGACCTGCCTGACAAAAGGTTTCATCGATGTTCAAACCGACCGAAATGGGCGGCGGCTCTTGTATCCGACAACCGAATGGCTATATTCGGACACAATTGCCAGTTGGGCACAAACTTTGATTCATCGTGTCCGTCCCAAAATAGGCCAATTGGGCCGAGATCAAGACTTTCGCCCTGATTTTTATCTCGGGTTTTACCGCAGACATATGTTTTGATATTCCGAGGATAAAAATGTTCGTATAACGCAGAGATCGGACAAATTGGGCATTTATGGATGGGCTCGAACTACGGAAACGAACACCTTATGTCTACGCAAACAGCCAACCAAAGCGTCCGCAACATAGCCATTATCGCCCATGTCGATCATGGCAAGACCACCCTGGTGGATGCCATGTTCCGCCAAAGCGGCCTCTTTCGACAAGATCAGCAGGTAGACGACCGGATCATGGATCGCATGGACCTGGAGCGCGAACGCGGCATCACCATTTCCGCCAAAAACTGTTCCGTGGTCTATGAGGGGGTCAAGATCAATATCGTCGACACTCCCGGGCATGCCGATTTTGGCGGTGAAGTGGAACGGGCGCTCTCCATGGTCGATGGCGTCATCCTGCTTGTGGACGCATCCGAAGGCCCCTTGCCCCAGACCCGCTTCGTTTTGCAAAAAGCATTGCAGGCCGGCTTGAAAATCATTGTGGTCATAAACAAGATCGACCGTTCCGATGCCCGCCCGGATGAGGTTCTGGACCAGGTATACGACCTGCTCATCGACCTGGATGCCGATGAAGACCAGCTCGAATTTCCTCTGCTTTATGCCATCGGCCGCGATGGTGTCGCCGGCACCCATCCGGATCAGTTGGCCGGCGATCTTCATCTGCTTTTCAATGCCATTGTCAAAGAAGTTCCGCCACCATCGTCTGTGGAAGGCGCTCCCTTTCAGATGCTCGTTTCCGACCTTGGCTATTCGGATTACCTGGGCCGCCTGGCCGTTGGCCGGGTTTTAGGCGGCGCGGCCGAATCGCGACACCGCCTGATCTGCATCGACGCAAAGGGTCGTCATCAGCCATTGAAGGTCACCCGCCTGCAGATTTATGAAGGCATGGATATTTCACCCGTATCCAGGGTCCAGGCCGGCGAGATCGCCATCCTCTCCGGCATCGAAGCAGTCTCCATCGGGGACACCATCTGTACGGAAGCCGCACCCATCGCACTGCCCCGCATTTCCGTGGATCCGCCCACGGTCTCCATGCTTTTCACCATCAATGACGGTCCTTTCGGCGGCAAAGAGGGACGCTTTGTCCAGTCGGGCAAGATCCGTGAACGACTGCACAAGGAGACACTGCTCAATGTAGCGGTCCAGGTGGAAGCCACCGATGATCGGGACACTGTGCTGGTCAAGGGACGGGGCGAATTTCAATTGGCGATACTCATCGAAACCATGCGCCGCGAAGGCTTCGAGTTTTGTGTGGGCCGGCCTGAGGTAATCTTGAAGCAGATCGACGGCACGCCCCACGAACCCATAGAACGCCTGTTTGTGGACTGCGACGAGAACTTTATGGGAATCGTGACCGAAAAGCTCTCCGTGCGTAAAGGTAAAATGATGAACCTGAGCAATACCGGAACCGGGCGCGTACGCATTGAGTTTTCGATCCCCTCCCGAGCCCTCATTGGCTACCGAGATGAATTTCTCACCGATACCCGCGGAACCGGAATCATGAACTCATATTTTTCGGGCTATGAACCCCATCGCGGAGATTTCCCCAGCCGGTTCACGGGATCAATCGTATCGGACCGCCAGGGCAGCGCGGTGCCCTACGCCCTATACAATCTTGAACCGCGGGGCCGGCTGTTCATCCAGCCGGGCGAACCGGTATACGAGGGCATGGTCATCGGCGAACACAATCGCGATAAGGATATCAACGTCAATCCCACCAAAGAGAAAAAACTGACCAATATCCGTGCCTCGGGAAAAGACGACGCTGTTTCGTTGGCCCCCATCCGCCCCCTGACACTGGAACAGGCGATCAACTTCATTCGTGACGACGAACGGGTGGAGGTGACGCCGCAGTCAATCCGGCTGCGCAAAACGACCCTTGGGGTTAAGGCCCGGTATGTGCTGAGAGGCAGGGAAAAACCAAAAAACTAGTTGGGATTTTCAAAAAAAACATAGCTGGTGGAATAATCCGAGAACTCGAAATAGACCTTGCGTTCGTCCGGGTCCTTGAGCATATTCAAGTTTTCGTCCAGATAACCGTATCCGAAGCGATAAGGACGTGATTGTTTATCCGTCGTTCCATAGGCGGTGGACAGTTTGTCTATCTTTATGAATCGACGAGCCAGGCGTTCACCGGCATAAACCTCCAGTACCCCGTTCGCACCGGTCCAGTTCTGGATGGACCGTCCGATCTTGTTTTGTGATTCCTGTGTACATGCCATTGCGGTAACGGCAACCATGAATATCAACAAGATAAAATATCGACGCATCTGTATGCTCCATATGTACCTGTTCACAGGGATAGAAAAATTCGGCTCAATCCCGCAGCGCCTTTAACCGAATACGGACTGCCGCATACTTTCCTGTAGATCTGTCTGTTTGTAAAACTGGTATAAACCAGGGGGCAGGCCTTATAAAAACGGCAAAGACACCTTTCCTATGGCATCCATCACTTTGGTTGTCAACGGCTTTTTAGGCCAGGGAACAGGCAATTTGTGAGTGGTGATTTTTATGGCGTTCGGTTGGCCCGCATAAGTTCTAAGGCGGGAAACCCGCAACCCATGCCCCCCATTTTCTTGTTTTTTTGACAGCAACTGAGGTGTAAGGCACTAATCAATTCTCAGGTGGGCCTTGACACAACCCGTCGGACGATTATTGTAAAAAAAACAAGGAGCCATCACCATGCCTATTTTCGAGTATCAATGCAATGTCTGCAGTCACCAGTTCGAACAACTCTCCTTTTCAACGGACACCGAGCCGCCCGTATGTCCGGCCTGCGAATGTGCGGATGTTCGCAAACTCATGTCTGCCGGCAGTGTCCGGCCCAACGGCATACCCACCGGATCAGGCGGTTTCGCACCACCTGCATGCAAACCGTCCGCCGGTGGCTGAGGGATCTGATATTCGTTTCCAGTTCGGAAACAATCAATTTCCAATGGCTTTGACCCGCACCGACCGAAAAGCGTTCCCCCATGAAAGGGTGTTGACTGCTTCCATCCCGTGAACAGATACGTTCCGGGTAGGCAGGCAGAGGAATTGTTTCATTTTACCGCAAAGCCCCATATGATAATTTTACCCAATGCCCATGGCTTCCAGTTCCGCCTCCACAATAGCGGCCCATCCGCGATTGGCTATGGGATTGGCCGGACTGGGATGGGTCAGCCGCCCTATTTTCGGACGTGCATCCTTTAGGGCCACCTTGGCCCGCTGTTCGGCAAAAGCGCCTATCCCCACCACCCATTCGGGCTCATAAACCGCAATGGATTCTCGCAGGGCCTGATCGCAGACCGCAAACAAGGACGCTTTCTCCTTTTGGCACAGTTTGTCAGGCGTACGATTTCGGCCGCTCTCTTCCATGAATACCAATGGACAATAATTCAATACGAAAAACTGCCTGAAAAAATTGTCGGGATCGCCGTACCGATCTCGCACCCATCCCCATAAACGCCGGCCGCTGACCTCGCCACGGCCACAAGCAAACCCGGTGACGGGACGTTTGGGATGAACTGCGGCCGGTTGCCCGATAGCAGCCTTGATGCCCAAGAAGTCCCTGACCATCTCCACATCGCCGAAAGGCACCCCGGTTTGTACCATACCGAAAGGACCGGGATTCATTCCCAGCAAAACAATGTTTTTTGATGAATCGCCGAATCGAAAAAGATATTGATCGAAACCACCGCGAGCGTATTCCAGGGTATTGTAGACGTGGGTTACCGGCGGGCCGAATGTCAATCCACGGAGACTGTCCACCAATTTATTGGTAATGGCAGAAATCGCCGTACCATAGCCGAAAGGCTGTTCATGCATTGATATTACCTGCCTTGATTGAAGATCATTTTTCGTCTTGTGGATACAGGCAAGTGTCCACAATCCGGCGGTAGCGCTCCAGTGATCCGGCTTTGCGCACACGTTTCAGATTCTGCGCGCCATTCGGTTGGGTGGCCGCGAAATAACGCCACAGGCCTTTCATCCGGTCCAGGACATGTCCGGGTCCGGCAAAACGCTGACAATAAGCCTTGAGCAAATCGTCATGGAAGGCCGCAAAGCGGTCGGCACGCGATGGTATACATGCGCAGCCTGTTTTTATCGATTCAGGAAGAAAGGGATCGGCCATGACACCACGCCCCAGCATCCAGCCGCTCACCGTTGGAAACCGGGTAAAGACATCCCGAAACCCCTCCAAATCGTTGATATCACCATTATAGACCACGGGATGGTTGATGGCCGTCAGGCACGTTTCGAATGCATCCAGATGGACCGAGCCGGTGTACATCTGAACACCGGTCCGGGGATGGACGATAACCCGCCTCAGCGGATAGCGGTTGAAAACGGGAATCAATCGCTCCATTTCATCAATGCGGTTGCGTCCCAACCGGATTTTCAGGGACAGGCTGCCGTTGAAAGCGCCGAGAATGGCGTCCAGCAGCCGATCAATGCGGTCCGCATGGGGCAGCAGTCCGGATCCACGCTTTTTGTTGGCCACCATGGGATATGGGCATCCCAGATTCCAGTTGACCTCCTTGTAGCCCAAATCGAAGAGGGTATTGGCCAGGCAGACGAATTCATCGGCATCGTTGCTCAGAATCTGGGGAACCACCGGTATTGCCCGGTTTTCCGTCGGATTCAGATCCCGCAGGTGGGAGGCTTTTATGCGGCGGCCTTTGGTGGATGTCACGAAGGGTGCCACGGCCTCGTCAAGCCCCTTGAAATGTCGTAGATAAACATTCCTGAAAATGACGTCGGTATAGCCGCGTAAAGGAGCGAGGATAATCGGATGCGGTTTGAATACTTCCGGCGGACCACATGTCAAATTGCATCCCGGGCATTTGCCCGATCGCTGATCGAGCCGGCATTCGAGGGGCACAGGGTCGTGCAACGCGCCTATCTCACCGTTTTTTTTTAAAACCAAATACGCCTCCTTGCGATGGCGTCACCATCGCCGTCAGGCGCTGGTCGTCCCCGCCATGTAGCGGCGCTCCAACCTGCGGTAAATCACCGGCAACCCAGACAACGGCGGCGGGTCGAAATCGAAAACCGTTCTCAAAAACTGTTCCACAATCCGATAGGTCGCCCCCCATAAGAGTTCCGAGCTGTCTTGCTCATGGAAAACGAAACCGGGCATGTCGCGATGCGCCGCTTGCGGCACGCCCGATGCTGCATCATCCATCTGAAGGCGGCAACACGTATAGTTCCCGGCAAGAAAAAGTGCCCGTAACGGTATGCGCACCACCGCCGCGACCTCCCAATTGGGTGAAAAGTGTTGATGACGGTTGACGGACGTGACCAATGGAAAAATGGATCTTCGGAACATCACCAGGTTTTCCGGATGCAGAGGACCCAGAAAACTCACATTCAAGGGGTTGAGCCGCATCTCTTCGAATCCCTCCCGTAAGGCCGTAGCCGTCAGCAGGGCCAATTTCGAAAAATCCA
Organism: Deltaproteobacteria bacterium; assembly: GCA_002747175.1. Lineage (GTDB taxonomy): Bacteria > Desulfobacterota > Desulfobacteria > Desulfobacterales > Desulfosarcinaceae > Desulfosarcina. The sequence continues at coordinate 17,716 of PDTK01000034.1, forward strand.
AAGGACGGTGGCGGCGCCATTCTCGCCGGTAGGGCCACTGGAACAACGGCATGGCCGGAAAGTCCAGGACACGGGCCAACAGTCTATCCATGCGCGGCGAAACACCGCCCCCCGGACAGCAAAGATCGCCCGGCTGACGGACACGGGAAGAACGTTTGTTCAGAATGAGCCAGGGCTCCCCTTTCGAATCCATTTCCAGAAGGAACAAGACCGCAGAAATCCAGCGGATATCCCCGTTGGTATTAAAATCGAAAGATACCGGCGGCGCACGGTGAAGTCGCTGCCTGACCATCTGAATCAAGGCCTGAGATGACGGCCGCTGGAGCATGTTGTTCGTATCCTTTTAAGTTTACATTACTTTATGATTCGAATGCGGCAGGATTGCCTCAACCGCTCCCATAAGGCACGAATGATAACGGCGGCAGCGTCGCCGGGCAATAAATGAGGTTGTCCGGACCACTTTCGGCATTCGCGCAACAGATCCGTGTTGGTGGTGAAAAGATCAAAATGGCGATTGATATAGCCCCCCAAACTAAAATGCAAGGAAACCAGTGCATCGGCCTCCATGTTGGCGATGGTGGTCCGGTCTTTCAAAGAGAGTTCCGCTTCCAGGTGATCGATTGCATTCGGCAATGTCGTGGGTACCGTCGCAGAGCGTGTCAGGTACGCCTCGTCGCCCCCAGAGGGCAAGGAAGCCCCGAGACCATTTCCTATCGAAAAAAGAAAAAAGGTCACCTCCAGGATATCGCATACGGCCCTGAACACGGATGCGCTGCGATCCGGATCATCATCGCCATCCACATACGGTTTCTGAACATGGTGGCTGACGATCCATGCCGCAATTTTCCGGGAGGCCGAAAAGCCGCTGTCTTGTTCCAGATCCAGAATCATCGATGGGCGCCCGTGACGCCCGGCGATACGTTTGACGGTTTCACAGCGCAGACAGGTTCGTCCGCCAAAGACGAAAAACAGGCATCCGTCCGCGGCCTCTACGGCGCGTTCGATCGGAGATCCAGCCTGCACATCTGTCACGATTTCAAGGCTAAAACGCTCGTCGGCCGTCTGTCCGGCAGCAATCCAACCGGTGTAATCAAGGCCCAGTTTGACGGCCACGTCCAGCGCTGCGGCACCGGCACCGGGAGTTCCGTTGGAAATAAAGGCATCAATCATCGGCCTGACCCTCCTTGGCCGGGGCAATGACCAACCGCTGTCCGGGATGGATGACGGTACGGGTGTTCATGCGATTCCAAATGAGCAGCGCCGCCAAGGGAACCTCGAACCGCTTGGCGATGCCGGACAAACTGTCTCCGGATTTGACGACGTATGTCCGTCGGGGATGATTTTTTTTATCAACTTTTATGTAATTCGCCAGCCGTTCCTGAAATCCCTCCCGGCCCCCGGTTGGAATGGCCAGTTGCCGTGTCCCGGAAGTTAAATAGTATCCCCTCACCTCGGGATTAAAATCCTTGATCGTTTTGAAATCCGTTTTTGCCGCCCTGGCGATCAGGTGGATGGGGAGATCTTCAACGGCGGTGATCCTGACGGACGCGGTCACATGGGGGCTGTAAAAATCGTCAGCTTCCAGATGAAACCCGTATGCCTGGGGCGTTTTGAAGATTTTTTGTATCGCCAGTATCCTGAAAATGAAACGCTGGGTTTCCAGTGACAGATATAATCGGTAATAGTCACGGTTCCCCTGTTCCAGAATTTGTGCTTCAAGCCCCTCTTCTCCCATATTGTATGCCGCCAGCGAAAGCGACCAGGAATCGAACCGTGCATGCAGGTCGACAAGATAGGCAAGCGCCGCCTCGGTACTCAAATACGGATTGCGTCGTTCGTCTATATCTTTGTTCACGGTCAGCCCATATTTTCTGGCTGTCTGAGGCATCAACTGCCACACCCCCATGGCCCCTTTACGCGAACCGGCATGCACCCGGAGGGCACTTTCGGCAATGGCCAGGTATTTGATATCCTCCGGCAGCCCATGGCGGATCAAGGCGGATTCGATGAAAGGGAAATAGCGGGCACTCCGCTTCAGCCAGAGAATGACCTGGGAGCGATCACCCAGCAAAAGGAGCATCTCTTTTTCGAATCGCTCCACAACCTCTTTGGACTGAATGGGAACCGGCTCACCGCACAATGTGGTGGATGCGTCCATGACAAGTGCATCTAACAGCCGGGCGTCCATATCCTGGGCCGCACCGATGCCGGATACCGGCAACACAATCATCAAAAAGCACAGGCAAGCGATTGCCAATGACCGCCGTGGTCCTGTTTTTTTCATGCTGTCGGTCCTCTATCCATGTTGTTGTGATTTGTCGCCAGATGAGGCAAAACGGCCATCGCCTGTCCGACCCATTGGATGCACGGGAGCGAAAAATCCTGGCCAGCATCCTGAAATCGTCACGCAGCATCTGTCAGGCGGTTGCGTGCCTAGGCATTTCCCACCACGTTGCGCAACAAAAAACGCAGACACGGCCTGACCCATATCCATTGAACCCATCGTCAACTCAGATTCAACCAGTCACAGATCAGTGCTTTGATATCCGCGTGAGTCAGTTTCTCCCCTGAAACCGATACCAGGCCCAGGCGCAAAGAGATGCGTTCGTCGTCTCCCCAGGGCCACCAGGCGGCATACAACACCACCCCGTTGACCGGGTCCATGGTAAACAACTTTTGCCCGGGTACGATCCCGAGCCCAGCCTGAAAAAAATCACGAATCGGTGTGTCCGCATCATTGATCGTGGTAAAATCCCACTTATGTGTGAATTCGAGGGTAACGGGCAACTCGACCAGAATTTCATCTTGCCGGTCGATCACCGTTAATGCGAGGTTGAACTCTCTGTCCCATTTCCACGGGCAGGATGCAGGAATATTGAGACTGATGCGCTGGCAGATGGTTCGCAGAGCATCCAAATCGTTACGTGACATGGAAATCCTTTTCATTTCAACGTTCGGCCGCCGAATGCCCGGCCCACATCGGGCCAGGTCGACAGGATTCGGGTCGATAGACTCATAAAAACAGCAATTCGGACGGGCATGTCGCGCGTCACTATAATGCAAGGCCCTTGTATCTGACAAGAGACGGGACCGGAATCACTATGAAATAAGATCACACGGCCGCATTCACGGCAACTGCCGACAGGGTGTTCACGATGGCGCGGGGATTGATCTCGACCAGAAAACCGCGCTTTCCACCGTTGATCAGAACGTGCTCCAAAGACAGAATTGATTCCTGTACAAAAACCGGCAACTGGCGGCGGGTTCCAAAAGGACTGATCCCACCGACCAGATATCCGGTCACGGCCGTGGCCCGATCCGCGGAAACCGGTTGCAGCCGTTTTGCCCCCACAAAACGGGCCAAAGAACGCGTGGAAACCTGGCGGTCACCATGCATCAGCATCAACAGGGCCTGATGTTCATGGGTTTCCAAAACCAGGGTTTTGATCACACAATGTTCAAAAAAACCACATGCTTCAGCAGCCTGACACGTGCCGCCGTGCTGTGCATACGTGTACACGAAGGGTTTGAATGCAATCTTTCTGGACCGCAAAAAACGCACGGCGGGCGTGATCGGGTATCGGTTTTTGGGCATCGTATCTCCATTTGCATAGCCGGGAAACCTTATATAAATAGTCACTGTCAGTCAAAAACCGGTTGACATGCATGCACGCTTGTATCAATTTATTAAACCTTTATCAAAAAAGGTTCGCCCCTCGTGCGGCACAATAGCCGCTATGTAGCGTCTGTCCAGAAACAGGCAAATTGGGTCGAGATCAAGGCTTTCGAACATTTTTACCGCAGGCATATGGTCGATATTTTCGAGGATAAAAGTGTTCGTATAACGCAGATATCGGACAAATTGGCCATTTCCGGATGGGCATGTAACGATATATATCGGCCAATACAAGGACCTTCTTTACCTCATTTTAATGGGAGCCACGGAGAACAGATGAAACCCATCCGCCTGATAATTCCCTGTCTTGTTGTCGCTATAATGACTGCAACCGCCATGACTTCCGTGGCCGATGCGGCCAAATCGACGCATCTGACCTACAGCATTTTCTTTCCTGCGGCCCATGGACAATGTCTGGCGGGTATGGAATGGGCCAAGGAGATTGAACGCCTTTCCGACGGGAAGATAAAAATCACCGTTTTTCCGGGGGGGACGCTGACCCGGGCCAACCAGTGCTATGACGGCGTGGTAAAAGGGATTTCCGATATCGGCATGTCCTGCTTCGCCTATACCCGGGGACGCTTTCCAAGCATGGAGGCCCTGGATCTTCCGTTGGGCTACCCCAGCGGTCTCGCCGCAACACGCGTGGCCAATGCCTTTTACGAAAAGTTTAGGCCCGAGGAGTTAAACGATGTCAAAGTGCTCTATTTGCATGCCCATGGTCCGGGTCTGCTGCACACCCGCAAACCGGTAAACAACCTGGCCGATCTTCAGCATTTGAAAATTCGCTCCACCGGCCTGAGTGCCAAAGTCGTCGAGGCACTGGGAGGCGTCCCGGTCGCCATGCCCCAGGGAGACACATACGAATCCTTGCAAAAGGGTGTCGTGGAGGGGACTTTCGGCCCCATCGAAGTGCTCAAGGGATGGCGCCAGGGAGAGGTTGTCAAATATACCACGGACTGCAACAGCGTTGGTTATACAACGGCCATGTTTGTGGTCATGAACAAAGCCAAATGGAACGCCTTGCCGCCCGACGTCAAGACTCTGTTCGAAACGACCAGCCGCAAGTGGATCGATGTTCACGGCCAGCGCTGGGATCAGGGTGACGACGAAGGACGCAACTATGCCACCAGCCTGGGCAATGACATTCTTTCCCTGAGCGAAGACGAAAGCAGTCGATGGAAGGCCCATGTCCGCCCCATCATTGATGCATATATCGATGGTGCCTCCGCCAAAAAACTGGATGGCAAAGGCTATGTGGACATGCTCGTCGGCGCCATTGACGATCAACGATAAACGGTGACGCCTCATGAACAGGATCGATCATTACGTGGGGCGCCTGGCCTCGTGGTTCAACGGCATTGCCGCCGCCGCCGTGGTGGGAATGATGACGTTGACCTGCATCGACGTGCTTTTGCGTTTTTTTCGTCATCCCATCCCCGGAACATATGAAATCGTGGGAATGCTCAGTGCCATATTCGTCTCTTTCTCCCTGGCACGTACTTCCGTGGACCGAGGTCACATCGCCGTGGATTTCCTTGTCCAGCGGCTGCCCCGGCGGATGCAGCATGGCATTGAGGCCACCAACGCATGTATCTGCGCCCTGTTGTTCACCGTGGTATGCCGTCAATGCGTGTCCTATGCCCGGGATCTGAAACACAGCGGGGAAGTCTCCATGACGCTGCAGGTTCCGATTTATCCCTTCGTTTTCGGAATCGCCATTGGTTGCGCCATGCTCAGCCTGGTGCTATACGCCCGTTTTGCGGCCTGCACACTGAAAACACTCAGGCCGGCGAATTGAGAACGCCATGGCGAAAAATCGTTTCGTGTCATTTAATCCATCCCCATTCCAGATGACTGATTGAGGTAACATCCATGAGCCCAACCATGGCCGGCGTCGTCGGCCTTCTTTTGTTATTTGTTTTGATTTTCACCAAAATGCCGGTGGGTTTCCTGATGGCCCTGTTGGGTATTGGCGGGTTCGCCTACATTGTAACCATGGATGCCGCCCTGCACCTTGTGGCCAAGGATCTGTTCGATGTGTTCGGCTCCTACAACCTGACCGTCATTCCCCTCTTTATCCTCATGGGCCAAATCGCTTACCACTCTGGCATCAGCAGTCGCCTTTTCAAAGCGGCCTATGCCTTCATCGGTCATTGGCCCGGCGGCATGGCTGTTGCCACCCTGGGGGCTTGCACTGGCTTTTCCGCCATCTGTGGCTCCACCAATGCCACAGCAGCCACCATGGCTGCGGTCACCTTGCCGGAAATGAAAAAATACCGTTATCAGGACAGCCTGGCGACCGGTGTGGTGGCGGCCGGCGGCAGCCTTGGGATTCTGATCCCGCCGAGTGTCATCTTCATCATTTACGGTATCATGACCGAGCAATCCATCGGCAAGCTGTTTATGGCCGGCATCGTTCCGGGTATTCTGCTGACCGTATTGTTCATCCTGACCGTAATGATATGGGCCACCATAAAACCGGAACTGGCACCGCGCGGACCCAAAACCACCACCAGGGAAAAACTGGAAGCTCTTTACGGACTGGCCGAAACGCTGATTCTGTTTGCCATGGTCATGGGCGGGCTCTTTTTCGGCATTTTCACACCCACCGAGGCCGGTGCTATCGGCGCCATGGGAACACTGATCATCGCCGTGTTACGTCGAACCATCGGCATAAAAGGGCTGGTACAGGCCCTGTTCGAAACCACTCGGATTTCATGCATGGTTCTGGTCGTTGTGGCCGGTGCAACCATTTTCGGCCATTTTCTGGCAATCACCCGTATTCCTTTCGAAGTGGCCAGTTGGGTCACCGGTTTCAACCTGCCGCCCTATTTGATCATGACCCTGATTATCGGTGTCTATCTGATCGGCGGATGCTTCATCGACGCACTGGCATTCATCATGCTGACCGTTCCCATTTTCTATCCGGTCATCATCTCCATGGGATACGATTCCATGTGGTTCGGCGTCATCATCGTCCTGGTTACCCAAATCGGCGTGATTACCCCCCCTGTGGGCGTCAATGTATACGTTGTCAGCGGTGTCGCCCGAGATGTCCCGTTAGAAATCATCTTCAAAGGGGTTGTCCCGCTGCTGATCGCGCTGATCATCGGGGTGCTGCTTTTGTTACCGTTTCCGCAGATCGCATTGTTCCTGCCAGGATTGATGAGCTGATTGGTCTACCATATATAGTATCATCCAGCACCTTCCCACATCCCAAATTGTGCTTTGCACTTTACAAGTGCCTGCCTTGGTGATATTCAGGACGGAATACAGGCTACCCCATATGTAGCGGTGCCTTCAAGCCACAGCCACCATTGATGGCCGGCATGCCCGCTGTTTTGTTGGGTGCCGACGGCTGGCCTGTCGACGTCGAACGATCCCATACGCCAGCGGGAGAACCAAGGGATGAAACTCAAAAAACTGGACATCGTCGGTTTCAAATCCTTTTTCGAAAAGGCCAGTATCGCCTTCCCCCCCGGTATCTGTGCCGTGGTCGGTCCCAATGGCTGCGGTAAAAGCAATGTGGTGGATGCCCTGCGCTGGGTAATGGGGGAACAGAGCATCAAGCAGTTGCGGGGTAAGGACAAACAAGACATCATTTTTTCCGGGGCCAGCGGTAAGCCGCCCCTGAACATGGCCGAGGTTTCCTTGACACTGGTCAACGACAACGGCAGCATGCCCGATGAATATCGCGATTTCAGCGAAATCATGGTAACCCGTCGCCTCTATCGCAGCGGTGAGACGGCCTACCTGATCAACAAACAGCCCTGCCGGCTCAAGGACATTCACAATGTGTTCATGGGTTCCGGTGTGGGCGCACGGACCTATGCCGTCATCCAGCAGGGAAATATCGGTGCCATCACCGATGCCGGACCGGACGAACGCCGGGTCTTCATTGAAGAGGCAGCCGGCGTCACCCGTTTCAAGATGCGCAAAACCGAAGCCTTGAGAAAGGTCAAGGCCACCGACCAGAACCTGCTGCGAGTCAAGGACATCATTACCGAAATCGACCGCCAGATGGCCGGTCTCAAGCGCCAGGCCCGCAAGGCCGAGCGTTTCAAACGCCTGAAGGCCGAAGCCCGTGATATCGATATCTGGCTGCTCCGCCACCATGATGATGCCTTGGCACGGCAGATGGTGGAAGCAGGGGTATTGTTGAAATCCTTACAGGATGAAGAACTCGGCCAGAGCACTCAACTCAAACGAATTGATGCGGCCATTGAAGCCATTAAATTGCGCCGGATGGAAAAGGACCGCGACATCGCCGGCCGCAAATCCCGTAAATATGAAATTCAGCGCAAGATCGACCGTATGGAGACGGAACTGGCGCACATGCTCAAGGACCGGGAGCGGCTGTCCGGAGAGGTCGTCGCATTGAAAGCGGCCAAAGTCGATCTGGAGACCAAAAACAGCACCATCGTTGCTGAGATCGACCAGGTCCAGCGGCAACAAGAAACCCACCAGACCAAGATCGGCCGTATCAAGGCGTCCATCCAACAGGAAAATGAGGATTCGGCTGCCTTACGCGAACGAATCGACAGATTCAATCGTGAGCTGGAAAGCGGAAAAAACGAACTGATGAAGGCGGTCGCCGAAGAGGCTCGTATCAAAAACACCCACCAGAATGCTTCCAGCAACCGTGAGAACCTCAAACGCAGGCTCAGACGCACCGATGAAGAGGTCGTTCTGGCAGACAACACCTTGCGTGAAACCGTTCGCCGTCGGGAGACGGTCGATGCCGAATTGGTCCAGACCAAGCGTTTGGTGGTGGAACTGGAAGCGCAAATCACCTCCTCGAAGACGAAACTGGATAAATCCATGGCCGAGCTTTCCGCACAGGTGAAGACCACCCAGACCCTCGAGATGGAACGCAATACCATCCGCAGCAACCTGGCCCATCTTAAAAAGATGGAGGCCAACCTGGATTGGTACAAGGACGGCGTCAGGGCCATACTCAAAACCAATACCGGCAGTGATGCCGAATCGTCGGTGCCAAAAAATTTGCCGGGCATTATCGGTTTGCTGGCCGATGTCATCGAACCGGCACCATCCTATGAGGTTGCCGTGGAAGCGGCCCTGGGCGAATCTCTCCAGTACATCCTCGTCCAGGATCAGTCCGCCGGTGCCCATGCCATCGAGTACCTGCAGCAATCCCGGGCCGGCCGGTGCGGATTCATTCCGGTCGGCAGCGTCCGCCATCTGGACGAACGGCCGGAAAAACGACCGGCCCATGACAATCGGCTGATCAACCATATCCGTGTTGAGGAAGGCTTCGAGACGGTCGCAGCCGCCCTGCTCGGTCACGTGGCGGTCGTTGACAGCCTGGATGAGGCCCGGGCCATGTTCAATCACAACGGATGCAGTCAGACCGTGGTCACGCGCGATGGAGACCTGCTGTCCCACCAGGGTGTATTGGTCGGCGGCAGTGCGGATAACCTGTCCGGCATTCTGGCCAAGAAACAGGAAATCAAATCCCTGGCCACCCGCTGCAACCAATTGGAAACCAAAACCGAGGCCGCCCGCCAGACCCAAACGGACATGGAAGCCCGGGTGCAGGAACTGGAGAAACAGCTTCAGGAAAGCATTACCGAGAAAAACGAGACGGTCCAGGATGCAGTGGAAGCGGAAAAGGCGCTCTATCGGGCCGACGAAGCGATGAAAAGCGCACGGAGGCATCTGGAGATCGTCCGCCTGGAGCAGGAACAGCTCATGGGCGAAGAGATGGATCTGGACGAAGAGATCGAAGGCCATCAAAAACTGCTGGATACCATCGCCGCATCCGTCGTTGAGGCTCAGACAAACGTGGCCCGCACATCGGTCGCCATCGAGGAAACCGCCTCGCAATTGGAGGCTTTCAATCAACGTGTTGTCGACCTGAAGCTCGAACTCACTTCAGCCAGTACCAATCTTGAAAACTGCTCGGCCACATTACACCGCTTGAAAGATTTTCAGTCCGACGGAATTCGACGGCTGGAAACCCTGTCGCGGGACATTTCGGCCAAATCGGAACGCATCGACGCAACGGCCAAACGGCATGAGATCCTCAAGCGGGACATGGCTGCACACTACATGGCCCTTGAAGAGCTGATCAGCCGCCTGGACGCAGATGAAAAAGAATTCGGTGACATCGACACGCGTCTCAAGGAGAACGATTCACAGGTCGTCATCATTCAGGATCGCCGCGAGGAATTGAACCGCAAAATCCGTGTGCTGGAAATGGATCTGACCGAAAAACGGATCAAACGCGAAAACCTGGAAAACCGCAGCCAGGAGTATTATCATTGTGGCATCGCCGACCTTCCGGCTGCCGAGACCGAATCCGCCGCTGCGCAAAAACAAACGCCCGAGGCACTGGAAAAACAATTGACCACCTTGCGCCAGCGCATCGCCTCCATCGGTGACGTCAACCTGGAAGCGATCCGGGAATTCGAGGAACAGAAAGAACGCTATGACTTTTTGTGCACCCAGCGGGATGATCTGGTCAAGGCCATCGAAGGGCTGCACAAGGTGATCCGCAAGATCAACCGTATCACCCAGCAACGTTTTCTCGAGACCTTCAACCGTATCAATGAAAAACTGGCGGAAGTTTTCCCGCGCCTGTTCGAAGGCGGAACGGCGCGCCTGGAATTGACCAATCCGTCGGATCCCCTGGAGACCGGTGTCGAATTCATGGTCCATCCCCCCGGGAAGAAGCTCACCCGCATGAGCCTGCTCTCCGGTGGTGAAAAAGCGTTGTCCGCCATCAGCTTTATCTTTTCGATATTCCTGCTGAAACCGGCATCCTTTTGTCTCATGGACGAAATTGACGCGCCCCTGGACGATGCCAACGTCACACGTTTCAACAACCTGATGAAGGTCATCGGCGAAAAATCACAGATCATCATGATCACCCACAACAAAAACAGCATGGAGTTTGCCGACACCCTGTTCGGCATCACCATGGAACAAAAGGGCCTGTCCAAGGTGGTCTCCGTAAATCTCGACCGCCAGAACCCCACTCCGGAATTGACCGCCGCATGAGCCTCGGCCATCACTAACTCCAAGGTTGCTTACAAACCGGTTTTTGTAACCTTGGGGTTAACAATTCAATCAACGCAAGCAAACACAGGAATCCCATGGCATTCAAATGGTTCAGGAAAAAAGATAAGAAGACGGTTGAGCAGCCAATTTTCGAAGATGATATCCAAACGGACAAGGCCTCAGCGGATGACGGCAGCACCGACGCATCAACTGACGGGCCCGACGACGATGTCTTGCCGGATGAGGATAATCGCTCGACGCCCGAGAACGAAGAACCGGAGCCGGACATCGTACCTGACCCCCAGGCGGATGACACCCCACAAGATCCGGAAACGGCCAAAGAGCAGGGCCGGGGACTGTTTGCACGGCTGAAATCCGGCCTGTCCAAAACCCGCAAAATCCTTACCACGGACATCGATGAACTCTTCCTGGGGAAGAAGCTCGTCGATGAGGAGATGATCGAAGACCTGGAAGAACTGCTGATCACATCGGACATGGGCGTCGAGACCACCATGGACATCATGGACAAGATCGCCGCCAAACGGTCACGCATCGACGCGGCCGGTGAGCTCAAACGGGTTCTGAAGGAAGAGATCCTGAGCTACTTCGAAAATCCGACGGATTCCGAAGAGGCCCCCCAGACCGCCTCTCCCCGCGTGGTCATGGTCGTCGGAGTCAACGGGGTCGGCAAAACCACAACCATCGGCAAACTGGCCACCCACGAATCACGCAAAGGCAAGAAGGTGCTGATTGCCGCCGCCGATACGTTCCGGGCCGCGGCCATCGAACAGATTGCCATTTGGGCCGACCGGGCCGGTGCGGATATCGTCCGCCGCCAGGACAACGCTGATCCGGCCGCCGTGGCCTATGACAGTATTGATGCGGCCATCTCCCGGGGAATGGACACTGTTTTTGTGGACACGGCCGGTCGCCTGCACACCAAGATCAACCTGATGGAAGAGATCAAAAAAATCCAGCGCACCCTGGCCAAACGGATGCCTGATGCACCCCACGAAGTACTGCTGGTACTGGATGCCACAACGGGCCAGAATGCCATCTCCCAGGCCAAGATGTTCAACGACGCGCTGGGCGTAACGGGCATCGCCCTGACAAAACTGGATGGGACGGCCAAAGGCGGGATCGTCGTAAGCATTTGCAACAATCTCAATATTCCGCTGAAATATATTGGGGTGGGTGAAGGCGTGGACGATTTACAGGAATTCGACCCGCAACGGTTCGTGGAAGCATTGTTCTGAATGGCGGGACGTCGGTCAGCCAGCTTGCAAGGATCCAATTTCAAAGGCCCCACCGATCTCAACGCACCGGTAATTCCAGCACCACCCCCACCGGACAATGATCCGATCCGAAAACGGTATTGTCGATAAAAGCATCCTTGAGCCAGCCGTTGCGAACGATCTCCTCGGAAACGAAAAAATAGTCGATACGCCATCCGGCATTGTTTTTACGTGCGTTGAAACGATAGGACCACCATGAATACTTGACCTCAGTGGGGTAGAGGTGGCGGAAGGTGTCCACATATCCCATATTGACGATGCGATCCAGCCATTGGCGTTCAATAGGCAGAAAACCTGACCGCTTTGAATTGGGACCGGGGTTTTTCAGATCGATTTCGTTGTGAGCCGTGTTGAAATCGCCGGTAATGATCACCGGCCGCCCCTGTTCCCGCAGGACCTGGACATAATCGAAAAAACCCCGATAAAATTCCAGTTTATATTGAAGGCGTTCATCGCTCATCTGCCCGTTGGGAAAATAGACGTTGAACAATGTGAAGGCGTCGAATTCCATCTCGATGATGCGCCCCTCGTCATCGAACCGGGGAATGCCGATGCCGTGCCGCACCGACCGGGGCGTCAGCCGCGAATAGGCGGCCACTCCGCTGTATCCTTTTTTCACCGTGGAAAAGGAGAACGCGGCCTGGTAGCCTTCAATTTCTTTCATGGCCCCGGTCAACTGGTCTTCCTGCAGTTTGATTTCCTGCAGCCCCACGATATCCGCGTCCATTTTCCGGATGGTGGCCAAAAAGTCTTTTTTCATGACGGCCCGATAGCCGTTTACGTTCCAGGAGATCAATTTGACGGTCTGCTTGGGCACCTTACCCTCCATGCTTTAAATCAAAAATAAACCATTGGTTTACTATTTATACATTAACTATATTATTTTACAAAAAATAATATAAATCAACGATGACGCTCCACCCCGATGCAGGGGCACATATCGGCAACCGGACAGCGGCTGCAAAATGGGGAGACCGGACGACACAGCACCTGACCGAAGGCCACCAGCAGTTCATTGTAACGCACCCAGTGCCGCTTGGGCAGTTTTTTACGCAGGGCCAGTTCGGTTTTGTCCGGATTTTTGGTTTTCACATAGCCGATCCGGTTGCTGATGCGATGGACATGGGTATCCACACAGATGGCCGGGATTTTGAATCCTTCCACAAGAACCAGATTGGCCGTTTTACGCCCCACACCGGGCAGAGCTGTCAACGCCTCCAGGGTATCGGGCACCCGGCCGCCGTATTGGTCCAAAAGAATCTGACTGATGGAAATCAGCCGCTTGGCCTTGGTCGGATAGAACCCCACCGGATAGATCAGTTTTTCGATCTCTTGTGGGTTCAGTTCGACCAGTGCCGCCGGGGTACGCGCCCTGGCGAACAATCGTGCGGCCGCCTCACCGGTCACTTCGTCCTTGGTCCGCAGGGAAAGCAGGGTCGAAACCAGCACCTCAAAAGGGGTGGCCCCGCGGTTGGCGATAAAGGTGACAATGGGTGGATCCCATCGACGATAATTGGATTCGATGGCGGCCACAAAACGGTCGATATCAAAAGCCGGTTTTGGATTCATGGCAGCGATCTGGTAGCACGAAGTAACAGCATCGACGGTTCATACATCGGTCCACCCATCAAGTAAAGCTTCAATTCCGCCTATTTCGAGGCCTTTTTGACCGCCTTTTTCAGCCCGTCGGTAAGCTTTCCGGCCGGCCACCCCGATACGGACCAGCCGATGGCCATGATCATCAGCCAGACCATGATCTCGGCACCCCGATTCAGGTTCCGCCCCTGGGTGACCATGGGACCGAGTGAAACGGCGGCGATAAAACCGGCAAGGATCCGCCAGGTATCTTCAGACAGAATCAAATAAAAAATGAAGTAGCTTGCGGTAAAACGACGTCTGATCATATTGACACTGCCTTGCTTCTTGTCTATTTTGAGCTCAATCATGAGCGGACAACGACAATGAATCTGAATACATGCTATACGATTTTGGGCATCGGATCGGATGCGGATGGATCACAGGCCAAGCAAGCTTACAAAACGCAGGTGAAACGCTGGCATCCGGATCAATTCCCGGACGGTACGCCTGCCCAGTCGGACGCCGAAGAGCGGTTGAAGCAGATCAACATCGCCTATTCCCGGGTCAAGGCCCATCTGGCGGAAAAAGCGGCAACAGTCCAAGCGAATGCCGGCAGATCCGCCTCGCCAAGGGGCCGGCGAACCGCCCGTGCTCAAAATCCGTCGGACACGTCCACGGCATCACGTTCCTGGATGGACCACCTGTTCACGATGTTTTCCTCTTTTTCCAACCCAAAACCCCACCGTCCGTCTGCCGACGCATCACGCCAATCCGGACCAAACCGGAAAAAGGATTTTGGCCACCTGCTCAACGAAATAGCCGGCGGGTCCCCACGGGTTCCCCGCTCCTCCGATCAAGCTGCCAAGCCGGCGGCCGGAAACCGGCGTAACGCTGCCGCCTATGGATGCCGCCTGCGCAAGGGCAACGGCCCGATCGGCGGGATCAGGCCCATCGAACCGGTCAAGCCGGTGAGGCGGGTGAGGGGCATCGGCAAATCCCGTTAGTTCATGCCCATCCGGAAATGGCCAAATTGGGCATTTCCGGATGGGCACTAGTTAGCCCTCGGCATATGACCCGAGCAAAGCCACCAACAAACGCCATACCTTTCCCACCGATGGCAGATGCAGACGCTCCGATGGTGAATGCGGGTTTTCCAGGGTTGGTCCCAGGGAAATCATATCCATTCCTGGGCAGCGATCGCCGATGACGCCACATTCCAGACCGGCGTGCATGATCTGAATCGTGGCATCCGATCCGAAAAGCTCACGATAGATCCGTTGACATCGTTTCAGCAAGGCGGATTGACCGTCCATGGGCCAGGATGGATATCCCTTGTTGGTCTCTGCAGTCGCCCCGGCCAACCGGCAGACGGATTCGACCGTCAGACAGACGGCATCCAGGCAGTCGGGATCCGAACTGCGCTGGCTGGATGTCACCGCCAGGACCCCGTCGCGGATTTCCACCATGGCCAAATTGGCAGAAGTCTGCACCAATTGGGGGAAATTCGGATTCATCCCGACAGGGCCGCTGGGAAGGGCAGCCAACAGGTCGACCAGGTTCTGCGTATCGTTTTGGCTGACAGCCTTTTCCGGACGTTCCGATTCTACCGGCGCCATCGGGTCGACCTGCACGCACAGGCCGGGATCCGTATTCATATAGGCCGATCGAATCACTTCGCCTGTCTCGACAATGTTTTTGGTGATCCGGTCGGTGTCCTCCCCACGGCAGGCAATCACCGCCTCGCATGCCCGCGGAATCACGTTTCGGCCGGTACCGCCTTTAAGACGCACCAACCGCAAGGGCCCCTTTTCCCCACCGGAATTGAGCAAACGCGCCATCACCCGATTGGCATTGGCGCGACCTTTGGCGATATCCACCCCACTGTGGCCGCCGCGCATTCCCCGGACAGTTACATGCAACAGATCGTAAGCGTCATCGAGCGGTTGCATTGCCAATGGCCGCTGAATGGCGGTATTGCGTCCACCGGAACAGCCAACGACAAAAACACCCTCGTCCTCGGAATCCAGGTTGATCAGAATTTTTCCCGACAGCAAGGCGGGATCCATCTGCATGACCCCGGTCAGCCCGGTTTCCTCGTTGACGGTAAAAAACAATTCCAGTGCCGGATGGCGCACTTTGGGGTTGTCGACCAGCGCCAGTGCCAGTGCGATGGCGATTCCGTTGTCTGCACCCAGGGTGGTCTCTCTGGCCATAAGCCAATCGCCATCCTCATACATTAAAATGGGGTCCGTCGCAAAATCGTGATCGGATCCGGCATTTTTTTCGCACACCATATCCATATGCCCTTGAATCACGATGCAGGGAAAGTGCTCATATCCGGAACTGGCCGGCACCTGAATGACCAGGTTGCCGGCGGAATCGGCCTGGTAAGGGAGCGATCTGTCCGCAGCCCATTGCTGCAACCATTGGCCCAACCGGGCCTCATGGGTCGAACATCTTGGAATTCGGTTGATCCGTTCAAAGTAATCGATGATAGCTCGCGTTTCACGGTCCATCTCTGCAATCCCTTTGGAAAATGGTATAAAGAAAAATCGCGGAAAGCCGATAGTCAATGCAGCCCTTGAGCGAGAATCGATGAGAAAAGGGATGCACCGCCCATGAATCCGCGATTGTTAATGATCATCTCCTGCCTGTTTTTATTTGCCTGGCGTCAGTCGGCGGATAGTTTTCTGCTCTTCTGTGCCCTGTTCGCGGCCGGATTGTGGATATGCGTAATCATCTACCGCATGGATACTTCCCACACGATCATTGATGAAGAATCACAGTAGGCTTTATCCCTTACCATCCTGTGGCCAATGTTTTTTCCGGGAAGCGCCCATATCGGGCAAATGGATCATTGATGGATGGGCCGGCTCAAGAATGCGGCTCCATACAATCCAACACCGCCGGACAATTCCCTGGAGCGGTTACGATCAGGTGTTCATCAATACGCTCGCCATTGAGGTGGTCATTCAAATAGAACTTGTCGCCACTGGTCTTAAAAAAACTACCACCGGCGGCCTCCACAATCATTCGGGTGGCAGCCAGGTCCTGGAATGACTCGTTGGCGGTAATGGCGACATCAGCACGCCCCATGGCCACATAGCACAGATGGGCGCCGGTGCATCCCAAATTTCTGAGTTTACCGGGAAACCGACAGGCATAATGCTTGTGAAATCTCGAAAAAGTTAACATCAGACTCTCGTCGTCGATCACGCGATCATAAGTCATGCGAATACGCATTTCACCCCAGAAAGCATCACCACCGGCACGGGCATGAAAAAGGTCGCCGGTTGCCGGCATGAAAAACGCTCCGAAAACGGGCCAGAAGTTTTCCAGCAGGGCCAGGGACATTCCCCAGATAGGGATCCCCGCCTGGTAGTTATCAACGCCGTCAATGGGGTCGAAGATCCACAAATAACGCTTGTCGTCATGCGTGTAGGCCGTATCCAGGGTCTTACTGGTAAACATCCGGTGATCGGGAAAGCTGCTTTCCAGTATCTGCTGGAATCGCCGGGCAATCTGCAATTCGGCCCGCGTTACCAGTTTTTCGTCAAACTTCGCCGGCCGTTTGCCTTTTCCAAAACTTTCCAAGGCCGTCTCTCCAGACTTGCGGATGCTGGCAATGGCAAAATCGGACAATGCCTCGATTCCGATATGGGTCTGCGTCATAGTCCCCCCCAAGTGGTTAAACGATGGTGATCCAAAAAAGATGTGAAAAGACCGCCCGTCAGGCGGCCCATCTCACCCAAACGGAAATGCTTGATTGTACCGGACAAGGATGCCTTCGACAGATTGGCCTGCCCGATGCCGTTTGCAGGAATTTGCAGTATCGGTAGGAAAATGTTCAATAGAGGCTGCGAAATTGTGGGTAAATCGAAAGCAAAGCAGGACCTTCGATCATTTCCGGAAGCAAAATGCGTATCGACTATTTTTTTGACGATGAATACCCGTCTGCATACCATCCGCCGCCCTTGAGTTCAAAACTGCAGGGCGACATTATTTTTTGGGCCTTGCTTTTACACCTGGGGCATTCAATCGTTTTGGTATCCATACGAACCAGTTCTTCCGTCACATGGCCACATTTGCATTGGAATTCGTAGACCGGCATTCGTTTTTCCTTTCTGTATCGAGCAGCCGGTGTGACGCAATCCGGCTGCCGCGGTTCGTTTAGGTTACCAAATTAGTGCCGATTGATGCGCATGTCAAGTATCAACGCCAAAGATACAAGATCTCCCGTCAGGCTTTCAGCCCATCGGCGGGGCAACAGGCCCCACCGATTTCGTCCATACAAAGAAAACCCGCTATTTCCGCTCAAGCCTTACGACCAGATACCCGAAGTTTCGCCGTTTGATCAGCAGTTGCACCGGATCGTCGCTGCCGAACTTGCGTACCAGGCGGGAAAAATCGCTGCCATTTTTGACGACCGTGCGATTGATCTCTTTGATGATGTCGCCCGGACGGACATCTGCCTCCCTGGCGATACTGCCATCTTTTACATCGGTAACCAGCACCCCCGTCTCTCTGCCGTCAATACCAAAACGGCGGGCGATCTCGGAATCCAGATCGGTTACATCAATACCGAGCTCGCCGTCATCCCGGTTTCGTGTGGCGATGGTGGATACATCGTCGTCGCGCTTGGCCAGTTTGACGTTGATGATTTTGTTTTTGCCGTCCCGAACCAGGCCGATTCGGGTTTTGTGGCCGACGGGCGTGTTGGCGATTACGGCAGACAATTCCCTGCCCGTCGATACCTGCTTTCCGTCGATGGAAAGGATCACATCGTTGACCTGAATCCCCGCTTTATCGGCCGGATCGTCCTCGAACACCTGGGTCACCAGTACCCCTTTTTCCGCTTTGAGCCCATAATACGCGGCCAGTTCGGGTGTCAGGTCCTGGATCCCTACTCCCAGCCAACCGCGGGTCACCTCGCCCTTGTCCTTGAGCTGACTGATAATGCCTTTGGCCATGTTGACCGGAATGGCAAAACCGATCCCCTGTCCGCTGGCGATAATGGCAGTATTGATACCAACTACCTCGCCGTCCATGTTCAACAGCGGGCCGCCGCTGTTGCCCGGATTGATGGAGGCGTCGGTCTGGATAAAATCGTCATACGGTCCCGATCCGATGATACGGCCCTTGGCGCTCACAATACCTGCGGTAACGGTCTGCTCCAATCCGAACGGACTGCCGATGGCGACCACCCAGGTTCCCACCTTGACTTGCTCGGAGTCTCCTAGTTCGAGGGGATCAATGTCCTTGGCGTCGTTGATTCGAATCAGGGCCAGGTCTGTTTTGGGGTCCCTGCCGATCAACTCGGCATCAAATTCTCTGTTATCGGCCAGTATAACCTTGATTTGGTCGGCATCTTCGATGACATGATTGTTGGTAACGATATAACCGTCCTCATCGATGAGAAATCCGGATCCCAGGCTTCGCTGTTTGAAATCACGCTGATGCCCGTTGCCCTGAAACGGGGCAAAAAAGTCATCGAAGGGATCCCGTTTTCCACCGAACGGGCTGCCGAAAAAATGGCGAAATACCGGACTGCCCCCTTTGATGGTCTTTACCGTTCGGATATTGACCACGCCCGGCCGGGCCCTCTCGGCCAGTTCGCTGAAATTCTCCGGCGCGGAAAAAGCATACGCGTCGGCACCGATTAGCGTGCCTGTCAGGCCTACGAAAATACCCAATGCCAAAAGACAACGTCGCAGCGATCCAACAGTCAATACTGATTTGCGCATGTCAAAAACCTCCTCGTGAATATCAAAACCTGTGTGAATTTCTTGACCTCAGCTTGCCCATCAATCATCGGGACAAACGAGACAGGCCATATTGCTGTACATGAACAAGATAAGCGACAATGGTTACAACAAAGTGACAGATAGATTACCAAACGGTAATTTCTCGACACAATGGATGGATCCGGGAAGGAACCGGGTCATGCAATCGCAATCACAGCCTGGTTTGCATCTGTTTTCAGGTGGATTCAGGAGGCGATGCGGTGAGTTCATCTTTGATCGCAGCAGCGATCTGTTCAAAATGATACGGTTTTTTAATATGAACACCGGCGCCCAAGCGTTGCGCTTCCAGCACATGTTCGGACTCGGAAAAACCACTGGCGATGATAGCCTTTTGACCAGGGTAAAGGGCCAGAATCTGCCGGTAGGTATCCAATCCGTCCATATCCGATTCTAAAATCATGTCCAGCACCAGGATATCTACAGGCCGATTTCGAACATAGGCAACCGCCTCCTCTCCGCTGGCAACGGAAGTGACATCGTAATCCAGACGTTTGAGCATAAATTCCGCCATATCACGCTGCTCTTTGATATCATCCACCACCAGAACCGTTTCACCCGATCCGCGATATCGGTCAATGGGAACCGTATCGTTACGGGCCTCCTCCTTTTTCCGTGTCAGGGGGAAATAAAGATCGAATACCGTCCCCTCATTCTCTAAACTATGGGCATCAATATAGCCGTTATGATCCTTGACCGTCCCCCAGACCACGGCCATACCGAGGCCTGTACCGCTGCGTCCCATTTTTTTCCGGGTATAAAACGGTTCGAAAATTCGTTCCAGGTTCTTGGCCGGAATCCCTATACCATTGTCGGCCACCTGAAGCCGGACATATTCACCTTCCGGAATCGTTTCGAACCCTTGTATGGGTTGATCGACATAACAATTGGAAGTGCGGATCCGGATCAGACCGCCATCGGGCATGGCTTCAGAAGCGTTGGTGACCAGGTTCATGATGGTCTTTTGCAGTTGGGTTGGTGATCCGATAATATTAAAAACCGTCGGCGACAGATCGGTTTCGACGATCACATCGGCATGGAACGATTTGAGTTTCACCAACTCCAGGCTGTTCATATATTGCTCAACCACCTGATTGATCCCGACCACATCGGTGACGGCCACGCCCCGCCGTGCCAGCGTCAACAAATCCTGAACGATGGCTGCGGCTTTTACACCAGACTGTTTGATGGTTTCCACGATAACACGTGTTTCGCCATCCTTGGGCATATCGAGAAGCAACAACTCGGGGTATCCCACCAGGCCTGAAAGGATATTGTTCAGATCATGGGCCACGCCGCCGGCCAATGCACCGATGGATTCCATCTTCTGTGCACGTTGCAGCCGGGCCTCCATTTTTTTCGTTTCCGTTATATCCGTAGAGACTTGAAGTTGCACCAGACGTCCGTCTTCCCAGACAATCGCGCGTGCATAAACGATATACCAGCGTTCGTGCTCCTTGAGTTGCTGTTCCCAGAAATGTCCGTTTCCAGGTCGGCCATTTTCATCCAGCAGCAAGTCGTCCCTGCACGGAATGCAGGGCGCATGCTTTCCGAAAATGGTTTCGTGGCAGGTCTTTCCGACGAGTTCTTCGCCATATGTTTTCTTCATGTGGCGATTGGCCAGCAAAATGGTGTCGGTTTCCATATCCGCCACATGAATATCGACATCGATACTGTCCAAAATGGTGGTCAATTGCTCATGGCTGTTGCGTAGCCGAGCCTGGGCCTCTTTGCGTTCCTGTATTTCCTTGTTAAGCTCACGATTGATACGCTTTAGTGCGGCGGTGCGTTCCTCGACCCGGCGTTCCAAACCCTGATTGATATGTTCCGTTTTACGTTTCTCTTTTTCAAGCAGGTAATTCAGATAAAAGCCTCTGCGCTGCCTGGTCTCGATCGAATAGCAGATCAGCATACCTAGGCAGTTGAGACCGATGAAATGCGTTCCGGTAATCACCTGGACCATGCTGTCGGCTTCAATCAGCCAGGCCAGCGAGGCTTCATATCCAAATGTGACGAGAATCCCGGCAATGGAGGCAGTGATGAATCTTGCATTGATGAACGTATATCCAAAGACAACACAAAAAATCGTTCCGACACCGTAAAAATAAGACTTCGGGGCTGGTGTAATGGCCACCATGACCACATAGGCAAAACCGGTAACAATGATATAGATTGCATTGATCGGCTGCCAGAGACGGCGGTAGGCGGCACTATAAGAAAAAACCAAACCAAGAAAAAAAACAGGGCAGACCATGCAATAGCGAATGAACCAGAGCTGATATTTTTGTTCCGGAAAGACGTACGCGTCCAACATGCCAAAAATGCTGAAAAACAAAATTGCATAAAGATTGCATCGGCGTAAATGGTCTATAGAACTGGCAAAAGAGGTCTGGCGAAAAAGTTTTTCCAGCGAACCATGATCGCCTGTAAACGATAGTGTCAGCGGATTGAGATGCAGACGCAAATTGCCGTTGAGGCTGGCTGGTCCGACGTTTTCAAGACCATTGCTCATCCTCCCTCCCCCCGGGCTGTCATCGTTCTATTTGTCATCATTTTCCATGCCAGCACAAGATGAGAATTCCGTTCAGATCAAGAAATTCACCCTGACGTCGCAATTACTGGGTTCCGGTTCGTATCCGCGGCAGGCGAAGGGTGAAAACGCTGCCCTTTCCCAATCGGCTGTCGGCCAAGATATCTCCACCATGAGATCTGGCAACAGACCTTGCCAGACTCAGTCCGAGCCCGGCCCCCTCGGTAGACCGGCTCTGGTCGCATCGAAAAAACCGGTCAAAAATCCTGGGCAAATTGTCAGGATGGATGCCAACACCGGTGTCTTTAATAGAAACGTTTACGGTGCTGTCTTTAGATTTACCATCAATCGCGCTGATGTCAATCGTTCCCGGTGTCGGCGTATATTTGATGGCATTGTCCAAGAGGTTGGCGATGACCCGCTGGAGCAATTTACGATCTCCTTCAACCATCAGGCAGTCCGGCATATCACATGTGATACGCACGCCCTGGTCCTCGGCCAGGGGGGCGAACAGGGCCGCGGCATCTCTAACGATGTCAGCGATGTCCACCGGTTCGGCGGCGATCTCATCGGTCCCCGCATCGGTTTTGGAGATCATCAGCATGGTGTCGATCATGTCCAGCAGCCGGTCACATTCTTCAATGATACTTCCGACAACGTCCAATTCGCCGGTCTTAGCGTCCGCTTCACCAAGGCCGATCTCAGCCATGCCGCGGATTCTGGCGATGGGGCTTTTCAGATCATGTGCAATATTATCTCCCATCTCGCGAATTCCGTCAATCAGTTCTTCAATGCGGTCCAGCATCTGGTTGAAGGTGACGGCCAGCCGGTCGATCTCCTCATGGCGGGACATGATCGGCACACGCCGGCCCAGATCGGAAACGGATATCTGGCGGGCCGTGCGGGTAACCGCCTCGACACCGGAAAGTGCCCGCCTGGCCATAAACCATCCGACAAGCACTGCCGTTATCATCAGGACGGACATGATGACGAAGAACATTTTCTTGAAAATCACGATAAAGGCCGTATCGTTTTCCATCGTATATCCAAGCTGGACAACAATCCCTTTTCCGATCACTCCGTATGCGATGCGAACCCGTTCCTGTCTGCCGGGAATGGTCAGGGTTTCGAAGGCCCGGGTGTGTCCAGCGATCAGCCGATGGACAGCATTCCGGTTAACTCCGATGGCCTGCCAATAGGACATGTTTGAGGACGAAAATGCCACACCGCTGGCATACAACAGGCGAAAAAAGACCTTTTTCTCACCGCTTGTCTGAGATTCGATCAATGCGGCGGCTTTGACTTCGTCCAACCCCTGGAGATTGTATATGGCTTCGAATTCTGAAAGTTTCTCGGAAAGGCGATCATCCAGTCGCTGTTTGAGCGTTGTGGTGATCAGGATATAAAAGAAAATAAAAGCCAGCCCACAGCTCAGTGTAAAAATAATTCCGTACCACAGGGTCAACCGAAAGGACAGTGTTCTGGGGAAATTAATCACCCTGGCGAAGGACATATCCCACCCCGCGAACCGTATGGATCAATTTCTGACCGAAATCTTTGTCCACTTTTTCACGCAGTCGGCAAATTCGTGCTTCGACCACATTGGTTTGTGGGTCGAAATGGTAGTCCCAGACATGCTCCATGATCATGGTCTTCGATACCACCCGTCCGGCATTTCGCATCAGGTACTCGAGGAGCGAATATTCAAGGGGCTGCAGATCAATCTTTGTGCCATCGCGACGCACTTCACGGGTCAACATGTCGATGCTCAAACCGGCATAAGACAAACGGGTCGGTTCGGCGGCGCCACTGGCCCGACGGATCAATGCCTGCACCCGAGCCAGCAATTCCGAAAACGCGAAAGGCTTGCCCAGATAATCGTCACCACCCATCTGAAGCCCTTTGACCCGGTCATCGATGGCACCTTTGGCACTCAGTATGATCACCGGGGTCTGTACCGACTCCTGCCGCATACGGCCAATCAGGGTGAGACCATCTAGGCCGGGTAACATGATATCGACAATGGCCGCATCATAGGCTTCGTTCAAAGCGAGATCCAGTCCGGAAATACCGTCCGAAGCGTGGTCCACGGCAAAGCCTTCCGCCTTGAAACCTTTTCTAACGAAAGAAGCGATTTTCAGGTCGTCTTCGACAATCAACAGTCTCATGGGACATCCCCGCATTCTCTGGGAGTTTTTTGGGATTTTTTGTTCATGATGAAATATAATTGAGCAATGGGTATTTGGCAAGCGGATGCGAACCATCGTCAATGAATGGCAGCAGGCGGCGGAAACGGAGATCCGGGAATGGATCGCGGCCAATATCGATTTCAGCGCGTACAAAAACAAGATGCCGTCCATGGGCGCCATCGTAAAACATTTCGGATCCGCCGACGACAAAAATCAGGTCGAACAGGTATTGCGGACGTTGGCTGTCCGATTCTGGCGAATCGTACACAAAGCCAAGGAAGATGTTCACGGCATCAAATTGTACCGCTGGCAGGACAATGCCTTCCTATCCTCCGTCACGGATCAGTACCGCAGCGAGTTTGAGATCATATGCGCGGCCGGGATCGAAGCTTCCCTTTTGACCGTAGAGCACCCGGGCCTGTTGGATGGCACTATAAGGGACCCACCCGTGGTCGTTCCAGATGCTGGGATCATCCTGGTTTTTCATTCGAAATTCGATTTCTGAGTCCTTCTCGCGAACGTACATGCGTACACGCTTGTTTTCCGGGAATGGATAATAGTAAATTCCCACCTTGTCTTTCATATCAGCCACTGTCCTTGATTCATTACGTAATAAACGCTAAGGAATAAAAATTTTATAAATTGGTTCAATTTAATTTATAAAATTTCCGTTCCAGCATCTCTGTCCAAATCCAATAGCGTCAAAAAGGCGCCTAACCAAAAAGGGGAAAAAATGCAAGCACGCAAGTTAGGTCGGACCGATATTTATCTGTCACCCGTCATCATGGGCACCTGGCAGACCGGCAAAGCCATGTGGACCGGAATCGAAGACGCCCAGAGCGAAAAAGCCATACGGGCGGCCATGGATGCGGGGATTACGACCTTCGATACGGCTGAAGTATACGGCAACGGCCATTCGGAAACCGTGTTGGGCCGCGCCATCGGCAAGGAACGTGAAAAGGTCACGATTTTATCCAAGGTTTTTTCCAATCACCTGAAATACAATCAGGTGCTCACCGCTTGCCGGCGCTCATTGAAAAATCTGGGAACCGATTATCTGGACCTGTACCAGATTCACTGGCCTCCCGGATCTTTCGGCACCAAACCGGTAGCGTTTGAGGAAACCATGAAGGCCCTGATGGAACTCAAGCAACAGGGAGCGATCCGCGCCATCGGTGTGTCCAACTTTTCATTGGACCAGTTGAAGGCGATCTCTGAAACAGGCCCCATCGATAGCCTGCAGCCGCCTTATTCACTGTTCTGGCGGCATGTGGAAACAGAGACCCTTGAATGGTGCCATCAAAACCAGGTGACGGTCCTGGCCTATTCACCCATGGCCCAGGGAATTCTTACCGGAAAATTTGCCGCTGACCACCAATTCGACAAAGGGGATCATCGCAGTGGCCATCGCCTGTTCGATCTCGATATTTTCCCCACCGTGCAGACGGCCGTCGACCAATTGCGCCCCATTGCCAGGCAAAAAGGCATCAGCATGGCGCAACTGGCTTTGGCCTGGGTGATCGCCAGGCCGGGCGTCTGCGCCATTGCCGGTGCCCGTAATGCCGAGCAGTCCGCGGATAACGCCCGTGCCATGCAAGTCTCCTTGACCGAAACGGAAATGGAGGACCTGGATCGTATCAGCCGCCCCGTTTGTGCGCTTATTGACGATGATCCGGTGCAATGGAAATGGTAGCAGGATCGGCCCACGCCAAGCCTATTGCTTTTTTGAAAAAGGCGTACTAAGGAGGAGAAGCTTCATAAATTAACGCGTGACCATCCGGAAATGGCCAATTTGTCCGATATCAGCGTTATACGATTTTTATTATCCTCGGAATATCAACCAGATGCCTTCGGTAATAATTTTCGTAAGCCTTGATCTTGACATAATTTGCCTATCTCTGGACAGACACGAACTCAAGTTATTTCATCCATTCCTCAATTTTTCGGACGATCACAAAGATAACCACCGGCTGGAGGGAAACATGGCCAAGGCGGCACTGAAATACCAACTGATCAATCCATAAAAGTCGATGTTGCCCTGTCTGCAGCGAAATCCAAATCGACATTCGAGAAAGGAATGTGATGAACAATCAAGCATTTCAGGATGCCTACCCCGATGACCTGAATCATTGCTACGGATGCGGCCGGCTCAATTCCGAAGGACTCCAATTGAGAAGCTACTGGGACGGAGACGAAACCATCGCCCGGTTTCGGCCACGGCCCAGCCAGATGGTCATTCCCGGTTATGTTTACGGCGGCCTCCTGGCATCTTTAATCGACTGCCACGGCGTCGGGTCTGCATCGGCCGCCGCAGGCCGGCAATGGCCCGAGCAAGCACCGATCCGATTCGTTACCGCCTCTTTGCATGTGGACTACCTGCGCCCCACCCCCATCGATACCGAATTGGAAATTCGGGGTACCATCCGGGAGGTAAAAGAAAAAAAAGTGATCGTTTCGGTAACCGTATGGGCAAATGGTCAAAGCTGTGCAAAAGGGCAAGTGGTAGCGGTCCGCATGCCCGCCAGCATGCTGAAAAAGTAGCTCCATGGCAATAATCGTTGTTGGCGAAAATCAAAGCGACACTGCCGCCAGCCTACACCCAACACCTGAACCGTATGGTGGCGTATTACCACGCTCTGTCGTAAATACAAAAATGGATACCTGTTAATCCTATGCAAGATCTGAAAGTCGCACTCATTCAGGCCGAACTGGCATGGGAAAATCCGGATGCCAATCTGGAACGGTTCGGCAAACGCATCGATCATCTGCGGGGCGCTGTGGACCTGATTGTCCTGCCTGAAATGTTTACCACCGGTTTCTCCATGCATCCCCAACGCCTGGCGCAACCGATGGACGGAAAAGTAGTGGCCTGGATGCACAAGCAATCCAAACGGGCCGGTGCCGACCTGGTCGGGAGTTTGACCATCACGGAAAACGGATGTTATTATAATCGGTTGGTGTGGGTCCAACCGGACGGCGCCCTGCATTGGTACGACAAAAAACACCTGTTCCGCTACGCCGATGAGCACCTTGTCTATACGGCAGGAAGAGATCGCCTGTCAGTGATCTGCCGCGGCTGGCGAATCCGCCCTTTCATCTGCTACGACTTGCGATTTCCCATCTGGACACGCAATCTGAACAACGTGTACGATGCAACGCTGTTCGTTGCCAATTGGCCCCAACGGCGTTCATCTCACTGGAAAGCCCTGTTGACGGCACGGGCCATCGAAAACCAATGTTATGTAGCCGGCGTCAATCGCGTGGGCATTGATGGCAACGATCACCGCTACAGCGGGGATACACGGGTGGTCAGCCCCGCCGGTGAAATCCTGGTCGGGGCCAGCCATGTTGAAACCAGCCTGATTTGTCGTTTTTCAGCTTCTGAATTGGAAAGCTGCCGCCGGGTATTTCCGGCCTGGAAGGATGCCGACGGGGATATGCTGAAAGCGTAAAATTAGAATCGGTCGAATTCAAACCCCTTGTCCGCCGGCAGATCGGGCTGCCCCGCCGCGTGATTGGCCAGCCGGTCACATCGTTCGTTACCGGGGTTGCCGGCATGCCCTTTGATCCATATGAAATTGACATCGTGGCGGTCGCACAGGGCCAACAACCGCTTCCAGAGGTCTGTATTCATGGCCTTTTCGCCATTGCTCTTTTTCCACGAGTTGTTTTTCCATCGACGAGCCCAGCCTTTGACAATGCCGTCTACCACATAGCGAGAATCGCTATATAACGTAACGGCGGCATCCGTTTCGAGTTGTTCCAGCCCGATGATACATGCCAGCAGTTCCATGCGATTGTTGGTCGTTCGGCGATATCCACCGGACAACTCCCGATCCCCTTCCGCAAAAGCGATAACGGTGCCGTAGCCACCCGGTCCTGGATTTCCCAAACTGGACCCGTCGGTGTAGATGACGAGTCTGTCGGATGGGTTCGGAGCGGCTGTTACAGTTTTGGAAGCACCGGATATTGGCCTTTTGCTACCTGCGGATCGGCGGGACGCTCGATTGCCCGAGGCCCGATGGTTCGCTACAAATGCACGGGCCTCCTCAATGGTCGCAAAGCCCTTATAGCGAGCGCCGTTGAAACCTTTGACCTGGGCCTGAGCACCGGTCTCACCAAACCACTGGGTGTAGACGCCGGGATGTCTACCGACGGCAACCGCGTAGTATTTTTTTGTTGGACCGGCCATACCGCCCCAGAATCCATGCCGTGGCCGCACCGTATAGACAAAGAACCGCCACGCTCATCAAAAAAGCGTACAGGATGGATCCTGTCAATTGGTACAGCAAGGGGAAAAAGAAGCCACTGCACATGGCAATAATGATGATGTGCATCAGAAGTGACGGGCCACGCATGAGAGGTGTCATCTTGCTTTCGGGTGATTGATCTTCAGTGCCCATCCGGAAATAGCCAATTGGTCGATATCTGCGTTATACGAAAATTTTTATTCTCGGAATATCAATCATCACATTACCCGATCTCTGTGGCTTGCACAAGGCAGTTTTCCAAATTGAATCTTCCCAAGTCCTTTATTTCGATTTTGGTTCTCGTTCAATAAATGTGGATATTCGACCTGACTTTAGGAGCATATTATGGCATTATAAGGGAAACGATCAATCGTATACGGGTTTCCACAGGCTGATTGATACCGGCTGTGAAACCATCGCCCTCAATAGAAAGGTCTCTTTACCCCATGCAAGGTCTGCAGCGATTTCTGATTATCGGCCTGACAGTGATGATGTTGGAAAGCACCGGTTGTGCGCAAGTGGTTGTCCACCATCCCGAGCCCATGAATGAGCCCCTTCCCAACCCTTTTAAAGGCTACACCCCTTATGCCGACACATTTTATTCAAATCCGGCGATCCCCCAAAATCTGGTGTACGACGATGTGACCTGGAAGAATTTGGAACCGCACGCTGCCGGCAGCATTGAATGGGATGCCCTGGAAGACGATTGGGAACAGCATGTCCAACTGGGCCGACGCATTGGATTTCGATTTAAATGCGCCGATCCCTGGACCGACGACCCAACCGACATCCCGGACTGGTTGGTGGCCATGGGCGTGCCGGTACATCCTTATGCCATCGACGGTGGTACGGGGAACCTGCCGGATTGGGACAATCCCGTTTTTCTGGATCAGCATGACCGCATCATCGCGGCCCTGGGCCAACGCTACAACAACGACCCACGCATCGCCTGGATCGATGTCGGAAGCTACGGCATCTGGGGGGAATGGCATCTCTATATGAACGATGACCTGGCAGCCTGTGAATATGCCAAGCAGCGCATCCTGGATGCCTATATCGATGCGTTTCCGGACAAACGCCTAGTGATTCCCTTTGATGATGATTTTGCCATGGCTTACATGGCCGAACGGGGACATGGCCTGCGTAACGATTGTCTGGGGACCCCGGCAGCCAACGACTGGTTCGACGAGTCCATGGATGCCCTGGGGCTGCAAATGGACCAATTGTCGGCAACGGGCATGATTGGCGGAGAATTCTGCGGTTCCGAGCAGGGCGCCCGTGAAGGGTTCGGTCAGCGATTCGATCAAAACCTGGATTTTATCGTCCGCAATCACTGGTCCTTCATCGGGCCGGCCGGCGGGAGCCTGCTGGTATCCAGCGGAAAGCTCCTGGAAAACGCCAAAACTGCTTACATGAATATGGGGTATCGCCTGCGCATCGATGAAATTCGCTACAACAACCCGGCTTCGAATCTTTTGCACTTGGCCATGATCATAGAAAACGAGGGGGTGGCACCATTTTACTATCCATGGCAGGCACAAATCGCTTTTTCCAGTAACGGCACCATTATGGCTGAATCAGCCGTTGTTGACGACGGATGGAATCCGCGGAACTGGATGCCTGGGGAAACGGCACTGGTTGCGAAAATCCCGACGCCTCACGTGCCGGGCCGGTACGACATCCTGTTTTCCATTCATGATCCGGATACCGGACAGCCGGCGGTTTTACTCGCCAATACCGGCAATGACGGCAGCAAACGCTATCTTTTAGGACAGGTGGAAGTGATGGCCGGCCCCCATGCCGCCGGAGACTTCGATCAGGATGGCGATGTGGACGCCAGCGACCTCGTTGAGCTCGCGGTCTCCTTTAATACGGCAACCGGAGATTCTGATTTCAATCCGGCGGCGGATATGGATGCCAATTATCGTGTGAATGACGCGGACCTTTCCGCATGGGTAAAGTGTTTTGGCCATTAAACAAAACGAAGAGAGGGAGTACCAAAAACTGGACGATGTGCTAAGCTATAAGTCAGATCAAGATTAGGGTATACAGAATTCTGTGCCGGAGCCACATATATTTATAGGTCTTTGTTAAAGAGTGTTTGACGGAAGGTTATGAGTTAATCAGGGGCTTGGGTTTGCAAACACCAAATCCTTGCGCAAAATCAACACCAATGTCATTGAGTATTTCAATTATGGTTTTGTTTTCCGCAAATTCAGCAATGGTTTTTTTCCCCAGAAGATGTCCAATGCGATTAATTGTTTCCGTCATTGCCCTGCCCACTTCATCTCGTTCGATGTTTTTCACAAAGCTTCCGTCAATCTTCAAATAGTCCACCGGCATATTTTTCAAATAACTGAAAAAGTTTGCACCGGTACCAAAGTCATCAACCGCAAATTGAATACCAATTTCCTTACATTTATTTATGAAATCTGTTGCGGCACGAAGATTTCTGACAGCAACCGTTTCAGTGATTTCAAAACAGATAGAAGCCGTATCAATGTTGTATTCGGCAACTTTTTCCTTTATGAAATCGTGGAACCCAAGGGCGTTTATTGAAGCGCCGGAAAGGTTTATGTTCACCATCAGGCCGGAATATGCATCATCAGTACGTATATTGTGAAATTCTGAAAAAACTTTATTGATCACCCACTTATCAATCTGTGGCATTAAGTTATACCGTTCCGCAGCCGGAAGGAAACGCCCCGGCGGGATAATCTCCCCACCCTCGGATACCATTCGTAAAAAAATTTCCAGATGCTGCCGGCGTCCCTTGCAATCGACCAGGGCCTGATACGTCTGATAATACAGCGAGAACCGATCTTCCTCCAGCGCGGATTTTATACGCTCCACCCAACTGACTTCATCTCGCCTGGCTGTCAATTCCGCCTGATTGTCCTGAAAGAGACAAAGGCGTTGGCGGCCGGATTCTTTTGCCCAGTAACAGGCCGAATCCGCTTCATTGATAACATCCTCAGCTTTACTACTTTTGCTGGAAAAAGACGTCATACCGATGCTTATCCCAATGGGATGAACCTTTCCATCATGAAAAAAATGAAACTCTTTGACGCCGCTAAGAATGTTGTTGGCGATGATTTGCCCGCGTCCTTGATCGCACCCTTCGAGGAGAAGTCCGAATTCATCTCCGCCAAGGCGTGCCAGTGAATCACTGGTCCGAACCTGGGCGCTTATGATCTGTGACAATTGTACGAGCAGTTCATCCCCGGCAGCATGACCACAAGTGTCATTTACAATTTTAAATCCGTCAAGGTCCATAAAACAGAGCAGACCTGATTTCCCATCAATCTGCGCCCGTTCAATGGCCCTTGCAACCCGTTTCTCAAATTCACGGCGATTAATCAGCCCGGTCAATGCGTCGTGGGATGCTTCCCAGAATTGCTGTTTCAACTGTTCACGAAAAATGGTGACATCACTCAGGCAGAGTACGCCGCCAGTCAATTTTCCGTTGTTATCCACTAAGGGAACTGCCTGCTCTTCCACAGCGATTGTCCGATTGTCATCGGCAATCAGAGAACAATTCCCTTGGCAGGAAGCCTGTCTTTTTGTATGAATTGCCTTGTAAAGTGAACTTTCAACTTCTGAGTTGGTCTGGTCGTCAATCAGTGTTAAAACTTCAGATATGGGTTTCCCGTTTAATTCGTAAAAAGAACGTCCAATCAGTTTTTCTGCAGCAGAATTAAGATAAACAAGGGTTCCTTTTTCATCCGTACGAAGCACCCCATCACGAACAGACTGGAGTGTAACCTCTACCTGTTGTTTTTCGCCAAACAATTCAGCTGAAAGTTGTCGAAGTTTTTTAATGGGGAGAAGCCACAGCACCGTCAACACTGATGCCCCAAGAACCAACCCAAGAACACTGCTGATCAATGTGTTGTGAATGACGTGGGAAAGGCTTGAACTGACAACAACCTTTCCCACGATCTGATGGATATCATGGAGCGCGTAGCTTCGCTGCATTAAAAAGGTTTCCTGTATGGGGTTCCCGGCCGAAGTCAGTTCATTTTCTTGATCATCGAAAATCTGGACAAATTCGTTTTCCAATAGAACGGGTTCCCGGTTGAGGATTCCCTGCATCTGGTTTTCTGCAAACATCCATGTTTGGGGAAGTTTTGTGATTATTTCTTCTTGCGCCTTGGCCTTGATCTGCGCTTTGAACGTGAGTGCTTGTGATAAATCACTGTAGGCAATAAAACAGGATACTGTGGGAAGGCTTAAGACCACAACCACGCATATGGCCAGGGATAGATGGAAGAACAGTCTATCAATCTTTTCCGAGGTGGAAAGTACCATTCGTTCGGTATTACCGGACCGGATAACAGCCGTTTTGTTTTAAAATCTCTACACCTTCTTTAGAAAACACAAAGTCAAGGAATGCGTTGACCTGAGCAGAGCGGCCCGCCTTTGGGAGAATAAAGTAAAACCGCTTGACAATGGGATAATCACCGGCAATGCAGGCCTCGACGGTGGGTGCCACACCGTCAAATGTCAATGCGTGAATATCTCTTTTTTCAGAAAGGATTAAGGCCAAAGCGGTCACGCCAAAGCATCCGGGCGTCTTCTCAATCATGTCCACAGCTTCTTGATCGGTTGCAGCGAAAAGAAAATTCTTGTTTGCTATGGCAATATCCATCGCTTTGTCCAGTTCAGGGGAAAGAGCTTTGATCTGTTTGCTATTATCGTCTTTGGCCTGGCGGACAAGGGGACGAATGGTGGATCCATCCGGCCATTTTTTTAAAACCCCTTTGTATATGTCCACGAGCTGTGATTGTGTGACGGCATCAACCTTTGTCTTGTTTGAAACTGCAAAAATCGTTGGTGTACGCGCGTATTCAATGGCAACAATTCCCTTTTTCGACTCGGCTTCTTTTAATGGCCGGGCGCTGAGGCCGATCTGAATACGGCCTGTGGGAACGGATTTTATGGCGCCGCTGCTTCCGATACTTGGCAGGACATTAATTTTAACTTCAGGATTGTTTTTTTGGTATGCTTCGGCAAGCCACCCCATTGTACCGAGGGCATTGCCGGTTCCGCCTATTATTATGGCAGCTGAACAGGTTGTTGCAGTGAAATAAAAAAATGTGAGCATTAAAAAAAATACGGACAATGAAAAGAACTTTCGTTTTGAATGAAGCATTATTTTTTCTCCTTATGTGCTATATGTTGTGGGTACTGGAGCCAAGTGCCTCCCCCCGGTAAAGCTTTTTACCAATACCACCCCACAGTCCCTGTCACCCCGCGCGTAACATCATAATCCACCTGGAGCATAAGCGGAATATCAAAATAGTCCGGGAAGTAGCTTAGGCCGCCACCGTACATGGGCTCAATCTTGGTATCGGATGATGCTTCGTAAAAAGAACCAGTTGCCGCGGACTGGCTCAATTCGCTCTCGGTGTAAGCTGTGAACCCCGCAATAGCGTTGAGATACAGATTGCTGGAGCCCAGCTCCACGCCCAACTTGCCATAGAATCCGACTTCAGTTCCCTTGCGAACCGCTTCCAGCGCCCGGCAGTCGTCATTGGGACACGGGAAGGCAATGGTCTGTTCGGGAAGGTTATCGTCGCCATGGGGAATGAAGGGAATGCCGAAGGCAAACATCAGATCGAATTTACCGGCAGGGATGTCCTTGGCACCGGTCTCAACGGTTACGCTGTACTGTTCCGCTTCCCCGCCGTCACCGCCGCCGACGGCAAAAAAACCCGCATCGGCATTCGTTGCAATGAACATGGCAACCATAGCAAGGCAAAGAAAAGCAACGTGTTTACGCCTCACGAGTCTTATTGCCACACAAGCCAACAAACCGATCATCGTCATCATCACAATCATTTTCCTGCTGAAGGTAAGGTTCTTTGCCGAGGTTTGGACAAAGCAGCCGCTGCCCACTTCCACGTAAGGAACCGGTTCGTCCGCAACAATAGAGACCACGGCGTCGTCGGTGTGCGTAAAGGGGCCGCCGGTGGTCACTGTCAGGCGAAACCGCAACTGCCGGCCGTCACTTCCGCCGGAAGGTGCGATAAAGCTGGCCACGGCCTGTTGGGCATTGGCAAGTGTCACCACCGGACCATCGATCTGCTGCCATTGGTAAACGGCAATGCCATCGGGATCATATGAACCGCTTCCGTCAAGGGTGACGATTGAATCCACCGATGATTCAATATCCGGGCCCGCATTGGCTACCGGGGGATAGGCCAAATTCGAGCCGATACCACGGATCGCTTCGGATGCAAAGGGCGAGTACATCACCACTGGCAAAGTGAGATCCTCATCCTGATCGTGAATAAGGGCATCAATGGCGGCCGTTTCCGTCGTCCCCCACCAATTGTCGGTCATATCGATCGGAGCCCTTCCCGCCTGCCAGTCATGCAGATATACGGAAAAACCGGCATCTTCGGAAAAAATGAAATTGTTCCCGTTAGCAAGCAGCGTGTAGGTTGCATTTTCGAGGGCCGTGATACCCACCTGCCCGGCCGCCGAACTTTCCGAACGGAGATCATTGCCCTGAATGGTGATATCGGCGATGGCATTCACATCCGCCGAATCGCTACCATCCAGGGTGACCACATCGCCGGCGGAAACGGTCTGATCGTTACCGGGCGCCGCGATGGTTGTCTCTTTTATCTGAATGGAGATGTCATCGACATCCTGTAACCCGCCCGTATCGCGCACCTGCAAAGAGAAAGTCAAGGTATCGCCCGTATTGTCGACGTCCGGCGCGATGAAAGACGGTCTGGCCGTATCGGCATTGATCAGGTCGACGGCCATGCCACCCGTTTGGGTCCAATGATAGGCAGCGATGCCGCCATCTGCGTCCCTTGATGAAGAACCGTTTAGATTGACTGTCTCACCTTGCAGCACATTGAAATCCTCACCGGCAACGGCTACGGGATAAATATTGGTCAGGTAGAAGCGGATATTTACGGTATCGCTCGCCTGCAGCCCGCTCTGATTGGTAACGGTCAGTTCGAAGGTCATTTCCTCGCCGGCAACGGTCGCCGCAGGGACTTCAAATGTGGTTATGGCTGCGGCGGGGGTATCGAGAATCACGGATCGGCCCGACGTCTGCTGCCACCGATACCCGGCAATGCCGCTGAATGGGTCGTGGGATCCATTGCCGTTCAAGGTTACCTGGACGAGCGGCGGCGGATCGGTAGGGTCTTCCGGCGGCCCGTTCAACTGAACATTCTGATCCCCTCCGGCGGCTGCCTGCGGTGGTTCGATGGTACCGATGACGGTCACTTCAGTTGTTCCGGTTGATTGTACCCCGCTGTTGCCGGTCACGGTCAGATCGAACCGCAGCGTGTAGATATCGCTACCCGGATCCGGTGCGGTGAAGGTGGCCAGTGCACTGTTCGCATTTTGCAAACTTACAGCCGGTCCACTGGTTTGCACCCATTCATAGGCGGCGATGCCCCGGGCCGATTCATCCAGCTGCAACCGGATAGCGGACCCGAACAATTCGTCCGAACTTCCCACAATGGTGTTGCCGTTTAAGGCAACGTCGTTG
The DNA here is from genome assembly GCA_002747175.1 of Deltaproteobacteria bacterium. Lineage (GTDB taxonomy): Bacteria > Desulfobacterota > Desulfobacteria > Desulfobacterales > Desulfosarcinaceae > Desulfosarcina. The sequence goes on from PDTK01000034.1 coordinate 53,583, forward strand.
GATCGGGCGGCGATGTCTACCGCACGACCGTTGTTGAGGAAATAATTGCCGTCAATAACGCCGCCTTCGGCGGAAAAGAAAAGCCCGGTGGAATTGCCGTAAATCTGATTGGCGCTGACGTTCAGGTTTCCGCTGGTGGAAACCGCCTCTTCGCCCAGCAAGGCACCGAAACCTCCGGAACTGCTGAATCTGATCGCATTATCGGCGATCCGGGGCATGGCATTCACCGTGGCAATCATGGCATTGTAGTCCGGTGCGTTGCCCCCGTACTCGACCACGTTATAGGTCATGCTTGATCCGGTTGCCAGGACATCGTCCCAATCCTGACTGGTATCGCTGAAAACGATGGTGCCCCACGGCGAACTGTGGTCCTGGGCCGTGAACAAAATGGGCTGGGTCTGATCACCATCGGCCACCAGCGTACCCTGAATGGTCAGGTTGTACCCCCGGCTTGTATCCGGCCTGGACTGAAAAACCACCTCGACTCCCGGATCAACGGTCAAGGTGGCGCCCTGGGCCACGACAACATCGCCGAGTATGCGAACCGGACTATCCACCGTCGTCCAGCGGCTGTCCGCATCAATTACGCCGTTAACGTCCAGGGCAAAGGTAGCGGTGGGCATCAGCATCGCTAGCAGCAAGAGGACTGGAATAAACCTGCAACGAAATTCAATTCTCGTTATCTTCATGCGGCCTCCATATGCACCTGATGGGCAGGCGCATAAATGACATTGTTGTAAATGGTTCCAATTGGATGGCACGATTTAAAAACGAATCGGCTGCCTCGGGGTCAAGGTGACCGACAGCATCACCTGGTTTTTTGTGTAATCATTCAAATCGACGTTGGAGTTGATCTGACTGTAGGTGTAGTTCAGGTTTAAGCGTAGCCATGGCAATGCCTGGTATGCCAATCCGGTCTCGCCGCCCCAAACGGAATCCTCCCGGTCAGGTGTTTCGTCGATGTACAGGCTTCGGCGATAGCTGCCGCTCAGGGTACCTGTCAGCCGTTGTGCGATGGGATAGGTCACCTCTGTGGCAATTTCATAAAAAGGGTTGAAACCAAGGTTTTCGGCACCGAAAAACGCCTGATCATAGCCTACACTGCCGTTGAACGTAATGGTCCCGCCCGGCCCCCACTCATAGGCGACATTGATGTTTCCGACGATGCCGTCGTCATCGCCGCTGAACTCGTTATCCCGATAGAAATAGCCGAAGCTGAACTCGAAACGGGTGTCCGCCCGTTCGTCCCAGGCGAATCCGATGATGGGGCTGTAAACCTGGTAGTCTTCCGCATCGTTCATGTAATCCAGGTAAGTATGGCTGTAATCAATATAGACATCGAAACGCCGGCCGAACCGCTTGATCAGCCGTATGCGGGCGCCCAGATCTTCGAAATCCTCGGAGGTGTCGAAATCGCCGATCGTATACTGCCCTTCCATTTCGATGGCATAGCGGTTGGGTAAAAACCAGTAGGTCATCGCCAGTTCCGGCTGATGGTAGGAACTGTCCTCAATGGTGATATCGTCATTTTCGAGGACGTAGTAGGTATAAGTCAAATCGATCTGACTTTCGGCACCGAACTGACTGGAAATCCCCACTGTGGCCGTGTTGCTGAAATAAGGATTTCGACCCCGCCTGACCGTGGTATCATCCCCGGTGAGTGGGTCTTCGGTGTGCATATAGGCATTGCTGGCCGTCAGGCTGGTTCCCCGGGCGATGGTCAATGAGCCTTCCAGTGTGGCGGTATGGCTCGTAAATGTGTATTCAGGACGGTTAACATAGGCATTGTAGCTGGGATTGTAGGAAATTCCCAGGTTTCCATGGCGCCCGGTCCAATTCAAATCTACGCCGGGCCTGATCGAGGTAACGACATCGTGGTCCGCTTCGGTCGGAGACAAATCAATGTTGTCGTCATAGTTAACACCTCCCCCAACATACGGGTTGATCGTCAAATCGGCATGGACCAGGCAAGGTAAGTTCAAAGCCAACATCAGCCAGCACAGTATAAATGCAAAACCGCCATCTTTTATGGACGGATGATTCGATCCTTTCTTAGCCTGGCAAGGGATCATCTCTTTTCTCGATAGTCGCTGCACGGGTATCGGTCCTTGTCTGTTGCCCATGGGAGAACGAGCATGTTCGGATAACATTAAATTTTAATCAGGATCGTAACATATTTTAATAACATACCGGGAAATTGGAATCAATGGATTCTTATTGACAGAATTGGCATTTTAAACATAAGGGTCACTGGCGTATACACTGTGAACCAGTTACAATGCGATTATAATATGAATGTAATGCCAAAGCGCTTGCTGCTTATCTTGGCCATTGCCGCGATGACGGTTCTTTTTTTCGTTGGGGGGCCAAATTACCATTCTGCACGCTCGGTCAAGGCTTTCTGGAATCTCGGTCACATTGTCTATTTTGCTGTATTTCCGCTTTTGCTGACCCCTTTTACGGTATTTCAAAAACGGCGACACTGTGTTCAAATTGGCTTGATCCTTCTTCTCACCGTGTGCCTGGCCGCTCTGGTCGAGTGGCTACAGTATGGTCTTGATCGCACCCCTGATTCGGGAGACATGTTCAGGAATCTGATCGGTGCCGGTATCGCCATCAGTTTTTACCTACCGGCCGCCAGGGCCATGCCCATCTTTGTGCGGCGCATTGCCATGTTCGTCTTCACGGGATTGGCACTCACCCAGCTTGTCCCCGTCGGTATCGCCGCCCTTGACGAGCACGCAGCCCGCCAAAGCTTTCCGATAATATCCGACTTTCAGTCCCCCGGGCAGATCCGGCGCTGGTCCGGAAGTGCCGTCATCACCCGAGCACCGAATATCGGAAACCGTGGTAACTGGGCAATGCAAGTTCATCTGACCACGTGGCAATACTCCGGCTGTGCATTAAACCATTTCCCCGGTGATTGGCAGGGGTATCAATGGTTTCAATTCAGGGTTTACAATCCCGCTGACCGCCCTATCGCCATCACCTGCCGCATCCATGACCAGATCCATACCCAAGGCATTCAGCGCTACGACGACCGATTCAACGGCACCTATCGCATAGCTAGCGGCTGGAACACCATCAGGATCTCTCTGGCAAACTTACAACAGGCACCCGCCACGCGCCGAATGAACCTTCGACGCATTTACGGTGTGGGCATTTTTGCCAGCCACCTGCCTCACCCGCAGATAATTTATATCGACGATGTGCAACTAAAATGATCCACCGATTTCTTGATGCAGGTTTCACCACAAAAAAAAGCAGGCCCCGCAAGGGAATCCTGCCTTTTTAAAATAGCAGATCGGGATTTTATTGGTGTCTGTTCAGAAATAGGTAAACTTGGTTGAGATCAAGGCTTTCGAACATTTTTACCGCAGGCATATGGTTGATATTGTCGAGGATAAAAATGTTCGTATAACGCAGATATCGGACAAATTGGCCATTTCCGGATGGGTACTTATTAACGAACCAGCCTTTTGTATAAGGTCGCACACCCTATCAACCCCGCTCCTATCATAAAGATGCTGAACGGTTCCGGTATGGTCGCTATATCCGCATTCGATGGAATGGCATTGGAAAGACCTGCAAATCCAAATATCATTATGGATGAAAAAATGACCGACAGTATTGGCTTCATGGTATTACCTATTGTCTCTGTGTAAAAATTATTGAATCAAAATAATTTCAATGTAATTGAGAAACAGACAAGCACCAATCATGCCATAATTTAATTGTCTATATATTCAAATAGATACCATTTTTCATCCATTTTAAATCATGTAATTTTCTACATAAACAGCGGGAAATCCGCGCCATTATCATGTAAAATATTTCACAATCTGTAAAAGCAGGTAGAACAAGTGGTAGGATTGGCATTTTACAACGGGCGACCACCAACCAAAGGCTTTTGTCTGTGTGCGTCCGTGGCCCCAAAAACCGTACCTGTTCACGGGGTAGAAGCAGCCAATACCTGTAAAGCACAGCCGGTAAGCGTTTGCAGGGCGCCGTAGATGCACGGCTTCGGACACGCAGACGTATGGGGCATACAGCGGTGGCCCCCAAAAACTGGACAATGTGATAAGCTATGAGGCAGACCAAAATTCAGGAGGATCTGACTATGGGTAAAAAACGCAAAACACACAGTCCACAGTTCAAGGCAAAGGTTGCTCTGGCAGCCATCAAAAACGACGAAACTGCCTCTCAGATTGCCAGCCGG